>CAZRYD010000256.1:0-3110 GCA_964604225.1 uncultured Caldilineaceae bacterium | reverse complement strand
ACGCCCACCTGCCCCGGTTCGGGCCTGCCGCCTTCCAGGCCCAACTTGAACATCCGCATCGAGTCGGTCAGCGAGTCCAGGGCGCCGCTTAGTTTGGCGTGCATGGCGTCGCGGGCCTGGGCGCTGCCCAGATGGTTGAGGCCGGTGCCGCTCACATAGCAGTGGGCCGGGTCGGGGTGATCGAGGGGCGGGAGAAGGCGGTTTTCAGCCATAACCCGCTCGTAATCAACCATGTCTCCACTCAGCCGGTCGTTGACCAATTGCTCAAGCACCGCTCCCAATTGGTGAGCTTCCAAAGCCAGATCGTAAATGCGCGTCGCTCCCCGGACCACCTGCAACGAGATGCCATCCTCACCGGCCAAACCCACTTGACGCATGCCAGCCGGCGTTTTGAATTGAACCAGTCTCATCTTGTCATTTCCTTCAAGGTAGATAATGACGGGTCAGATTGCCCCATCCAGGCACTATTCACGAATGGTGTAGCCGGCGACCGTAGTCGGGTGCATGAAATTTTCCGGGCAGACCGGTACCCGGTCAGGCACACCGCCCTGCAAGACGGTCATACACCGCTCTAGCAAGGTTATTTCACTCATCGGCAGACCCTTCCAGCCGCTCCAACCAGCCTTGAATCCGTAGGGCATCGGCGTAGCGCGCGCCCAGTGGCGGCTCAGCCTGACCAGCAACCACCCGGCAGAAGTGGCGCAATTCTTCGGCCAGCCAGCCGCTGGGGGCCACCGGGTCGGCGTAGACGTTGAGCGCCAGCGGCCACTCGGCCCGCTCGCTCCAGATTTCCAACGGCTGGGGGTTCAGTCGCAACTGGGCCACCCAGCCCTGCCCAAAAAGCTCGATCCGGTCAAAGCCGTCGCTGCTCATACCCGGCGGGGTGAGATAAGAGGCGGTCAGTGATCCCCACGCGCCGCTGGCCCATTCCAACTCGGCCCGGGCCAGGTCAAAGCCGCCGCCCACCCGCGGATGCAAGCGTCCGAGAAAGCGGGTGGGTTCTTCACCGCCCATCAGGGCAAAGGCCAGGTACAGGTCGTGGATCATCAGCAGCCGAAAAGGCGTTTCCCGGTAAAAATCCCAGGTACTACTGGGGCGATGCCGCACCAAATGAAAGTGGATCAGCGGCCCACGCCGGCGGACCTCTTGCAGCAGTTGGCGAAACTCCGAGGCAAAGAGCAAGATGTGACCCAGCATGACCCGGTTGGGATTGGCGGCGACGAGTGACTCCAGCCGCCGGGCAGCCACCAGGTTTTCGGCCAGAGGTTTTTCAATCAAGACAGCAGCGCCACTGGCGAGAATTTGTTCAGCCAAGGGCACGTGGGACTCGGTTCGGGTGGCGATGACCCAGGCATCGGCCTTAGCTTCGGCCAGGGCGTCAGATAAGCTGGTCCAGCCACGTACTTCTGGCAGGCTGTGGCGCAATTCGGCCAGGGCCGTTTCGCGCGTATCCACCAGCGCCACCAGTTCCGCCTCAGCCAGACCGGCCAGGGTAAGCGCGTGCAGTCGGCCAAAACTGCCCAAGCCTACCACGCCCATGCGGATTTTCGATTTTGGATTTTGCCTGCCCTGGCGGGTAGGCCAGGGGATTTTGGATTGGTTCATATATGGGCTGTTTCAGCCTCATGTCATTTCGAGGCCGAAGGCTGAGAAATCCCCAGAACGCGACAATCAAAACGCCTTGGCTGGAAAATTTATAGACAAAGCCCTCCTTTTACCAGCGACCTATTGGGTAAAAGTAAGGTATAAGGGATTTCTCCCTTCGGTCGAAATGACATGCCTGGGCAGTTACTATGGGCTATTTCAAGGGTTCAATCTAAAATCGGCAATCTAAAATCTAAAATTGTACTCCCCACCAGCGGGTGTAAATCTCGGCCAGCTTTTCCAACTCGGAGATGGCAACCCACTCTTCCGCGCCGTGGGCCTGGTCGATGGAGCCGGGACCAATGACGACACACTCGCGGGCCAGGCCGCCGTAAGCCGAAGCATTGGTGCCGTAGGGAACCGTCGCCGGTTCCCGGCCCGACCATTCGGCCAATTGGCGCAGCCAGGGGGTATCGGGCGGCTGGAGAAAAGCCTCGACGCTCAAGCTGACATTCAGCGTTACCGGCAGGGGACAGACTTGTTCGGCCAATTGGCGCAAGGCTTCAGCCGCTTCCGACGATTTTTCGCCGGCCACAATGCGCCGGTCGACAACCAGTTCGCACAGGTCGGGCACGACATTTTCGCCGATACCGCCGCGAATGATACTGACGGTGAGTTTGGGCGGACCAAGTCCCCCGCCTTGACCCTCTCCCGGCGAGGAGGGAGTTATCATTTGGAGACGTCGATGTTCCTCGGCCAGGGCCAGGATCAGGGGGGCAGCGGCGGTGATGGCATTCTGGCCCAATTCCGGCTGAGAGGAGTGGGTAGATTTGCCGTGAACTTGAAATTCGAGGCGCAGTACGCCTTTATGACCGTAGACCGGACCGCACCGGGTTGGTTCGGCTACGACCAGTTGGTCGAGCGGTAACTGCTGCTGCCGCACCCAGCGCGCGAAGGCAGGCGCACCGCGAGCTTGGGTCTCTTCATCCACCGTCGCCGCAATGAGCAGATTGGCCTGGGGGGTCTGGCCGGTTTGGTGCATGGCTTCGAGCAAGGCCAGGACCACCCCCAACGTTGCCTTGGTATCCACCGCTCCCCGCCCGTAGACCCGGCCAGCCTGGATCAGCCCACTGAACGGGTCGCCAGGCATCTGTTCAACACCGACGGTGTCCATGTGAACATCTACCGCCAGCCAGCGGTCGCTGCGCCCACGCCAGATGCCATAAATATTGGGGCGATCGGGCAGAACCTCGTGCCGCTGAACCTCCCCACCAAATTCCTGAAACCAGCGCGCCACCTCAGCCGCCAAGCGCGCCTCGCCGGGGCTACCGGCCCGTGGCCCGGCCTGATCTGGCGACACGCTGGGCAGCCGGACCAGCCGACTCACCCATTCGGCCAGGCGCTGACTTGAGCTCATACGTTTGGCCCTTTCATTTGCTCCAAAATTTGCCGCCAGCCGTCACAGTAGACGCTAAGTTTTTTCCAAGACTGCGCTTGGAAAAGAATGGCGAATGGGCGAATGGCGA
>CAZRYD010000255.1:0-10375 GCA_964604225.1 uncultured Caldilineaceae bacterium | reverse complement strand
GTGCTCATGAAGAACATCTATCTATTCCCGAAAAAGTCCCTTGATTTTGCACTATTTACATTATTTCTCCATAAAATCTCCACGGGTGTTTGATACACTGGGATCAGAAAAGTAAAGTAAATGCTTGGTTACATCAATCAGGCGTAAAGCTAAAAGGAGCAATACAATGAACTTGAGTTTAAAGCTCGATAGAGTTGAGCGAGGTAAACTTTAACAAAAAAGGCAATTGCTGGTAAAAAGGATGGTATGAATACACTATCCTTATTCCAACAGTTTCGACAGTCGGTCTACCAAATTTTGCCCAAACGGGCCGATGCCAGTCTCGATTTGATTGATGCCCTGACTGTAGCTGGACATGTGGCCTCGCCGGTGGCATTGAGTGAAGAGGCTCCTTTCCGGCGTAAGTTCGGTTCGATTTATGACGTTTTGAGCGAAGGCAGGCTTGAACCTCGGGAATTGCATCCGGTTCTGTATGAAGCTCAACCGGTTGAATGTGAACAAATCGCTGGTTATGAAGTCTACGGACTGGACGCAACGCCCGATGAACGACCAGAAGCCGATACCTTGGCCGAACGGGGGCTATTGAAAGCCCAGAAGAACGAAGCTGTCCGCCTGGGGCAGAAGTTTTCCTGGGTAGTTCGCCTGGTCAAGCGTGGGACTTCCTGGGTGGCTCCCTGGGATGTGCGGCGGATCAAGACGGATAGCAATGACAATCAGACGGCCGTCCAACAGGTGCAGGAACTGGATCAACAGAGTTCACAGCCCAAAGTGGTGGTGCTCGACAGTCTGTATGCCAATCAAGTTTTTCTGGCGGTGTTTCTGGTCGTCAAGACCGTTGTCGCCCTGGTGCGGTTACGGCAGAACCTGACCCTGTACGAAAAACCGGACCCGAAACCGGCCGGAAGCCGGGGCGCACCGCCCAAACACGGTCCAGCGTTCAAAATGGCCCGACCCGCCCGGACCCCCGACCGAACCGCTGCATTGCAGTTGGGCTGCCAGTCCGTCCGCTTGAGCGCCTGGCATCAACTCCACTTGCGCAAATTACCGACCCTGGTAGGCCTGGTACTGCGGGTCGAGTTTCTGAAGCCGGATGGCACCCTGCGGTATCAGTGGCCGATGTGGCTGTTCTGGACCGGGCCGGAAACCGTCGCCCTGGAAGCCTTGTGCCTGATGTACTTATGGCGCTTCGCCATCGAACACGCTTTCCGATTTATGAAACAGCATTTGGGCTTGAATGCCCATTGTCTGACCGACAATGACAGCATTCAACACTGGATGTGGTTGTGTGCCTTGGCCTACTGGCAACTCTTGTTAATGGCAGAGGATGTGGACGACTTATGCCCGGCTTGGTATCCTCGTAAAGCAGTGCCCTCTCAGCGTTGCTTGACCCCCGGACAGGTTCAGCGTGGTGCCGCCCGATTTTTGGCCAAGTTGGGCACTTCCGCCCGTCCTCCCAGACCCGCTGGAAAAGGTCATGGTCGGGCCAAGGGCTATCGTCCCACGCCGCGCAAACGTTATCCGGTGGTTCGCAAGGGCCAAAAATCGGCCAAAAAGACCACGCAGACGACAATCTCTGCCGTTTGAGTAGATTTTTTATCAACTCAATAGCTTGTTAAGGTTCGCTCAACCTTGAAGCGTTAGCTTCGTGTTACTTACTCAACTTTAAACTCAAGTTAATTGCGAGCGTTGAAAAGGGTAGAAGGGCTGACCACCGCCCCGGTAAAATTTGCTAAAGAATTCGACGTAGTGCAACCGTAACGCTTGAATGGTTGGGCTGAAAGTCCCTAAAACCAGGTTCAGGGCGTGAAACAAGCTGGCGATGATCAAGCCAAGCAGAAGATTGCCGACTAGCCCGGCCATCTCGTTGGCTACCATCGCCAGATAAACGGATGACAACCCAATAGCCGCAATCCGCAGATACGACAACACATTGCTGACCAGGCTCAACAACTCCAGGGGGCCAAGTATCAGCCCCAGCTTGCCCAGACTATAAATAAGCAGCACTACTCCCACCAGCAGCAGGGCAATGACCGGGGTGAAGAAAGACTCGGGTAAATAATCGGTCAGGACAGCCACCAGCAGGAAAATGGCGATCAGGGCGACCAACATAGCGGCCTTTTCGATGACCATGTGGCGGCTACGGCGGTGTAAGCCCTCCCAGATACCCAAACATAACCCCAGCACGACGTGTCCCGCGCCCAGGCCGATGGTGAGCAGGAACAGGGCCTGGACGTTGCGCCCCCGGTCGAACCACAAGGGATGCAGTCCAATCGTCTCTCCCAGGGTGCCTAGAAATTCCCCAAAAAGGAAGCCAAAGAGGATACTCCACCCCGCCGCCAGGCTCAGCACTTCGGCCAGCGAGCGTAACATCGGGTGGGTTTTAAAGCGCCGGCGCAGATAGAGCATCACAGCCAGCAAGATCAGGCCATAGGCGACATCCCCCAGGATCATGCCAAAAAAGAGGGGGAAGAAGAGGGCCATCAACGGCGTCGGATCAAAGTCACCATAACGCGGCAGGGCTAGCAGGCCCAGGAGCGCCTCGAAAGGCCTCACCAGGCGCGGGTTGGCGAATAGAATCGGGGCCTGTTCTTGCTCTTCGGCGGATAACGGTAGCTTGACCACGACGATCTCTTCACCGACCTCGCGCCGTAGCCCGGCCTGTAACTCATCCAGGCGGGATTCAGGCACCCAGCCTTCGATGACAAAAGTGGAGTCGGTCTGGCCAAAATGGGTTAAAACCTCAAGCTGGGCCAGATAATCACGCAGCAAAGCCTGCCAGGTCAGCAGGCGAGGCCGCCAAGTTTGAGCCAGCGCCACCTGCTGCGCCCTGATCTCAGTTAATTCCTGCGGGATTGCCTGCAAGCGCCGCCGGATATTCGACAGAGTTTGCTCCAACGATTGGCCGGCCAGGTCAGGAGGCAAACGAACCTGGGCGATATTCTCACCCCCGAGCAGGTCACCGACAGCCCTGGCCTGCTCTTTAGGAAAGACCAGCACGGCAGCCAGGATATCCTGGTTCACCTGGCGAGAGATCACCTCGCCCAAGCCCCCGGTCAGTTCTTCAAGTTGTTGGGCGAGAGCTTCCAGCACGGGTTGATAACGGTGTTCGAGCCAGACCGCGGTGATGGAGTACCGGTCAAGATCAACCATAACCGGCATAAGCGGGAGCAACTGCCGAAGGGTTACTTCGTAACGGCTCAGGTAGCCCAACTGCTCCTCGAGCTGATCATAACGTGTCACCAATCGTTGGACCACTGGACCAACCTCACTCAAATCAGCCTCGACGGTATCTAACAGCCAATCAGGGGACCGGGCAACGTCATCTTTATTCTCGCCAGAAAGGGGGACTTCAAGGGCAGGTAATACAGCCAGGATCGCGTCAACGCGTGTAGCCGCGTAAGCCAGGCGTTCACGCCGCTTAATCATTTCTTCGCTGAAGGTCATACGGTGCTGAGACCAGGAGCGGCGTTCACTCCAGGGGGCAATCTGAACCATCCCCAGATGCTGGAGAATTTGAACGGTCTTATCCTGGCAGGGCTTGATCCCGATGATTTGGACCTTCGCTATTGAAAGCAGCATAATTTCACCTGTGGTTACGGTAGCACCAGCTCCACAATTTGCTCGGCGGCGGCATCTAACCTGGCTGAGACTCGTTGCTGGAGGACCGCAGCCTCCTCACGCGCAGCTATGGGGATGCCCATTTTTCTCCTGCGTTTCGACGTTGTGGATGAGGTTCAAGATTTCAGCCCGGTGTTCGGGGAAAAAGGAACCTTTGATTTCCACGTAGCCCGCCGGATAACAATCGGCGATACGCCGGCAGGCCGGACAGAGGGTGGCGTGGGATTGCGCCGGCGCTTCCTGCCACGTCCAGCGCCCGTTAACATACAAAGCGCCACACTCAGGGCAGTGAGTAAATTCTGGCCATTTGTGCCGTTCTTGATAAACGTCATGCCGTTTTTCTTTGAGGTGATCCCACCTAAAAAGTGGCTAGCAGGTACTCGTAGGCACTCAAGGCTGCCTTGGCTCCTTCTCCCACGGCAATTAGAACCTGTTCAGCATAAGCGTTGGTCACATCGCCGGCAGCAAACAAACCCGGGCAACTGGTGCAGTTATGTTTGTCGATGATGACCCGGCCTTGTTCGTCCAACTCAGCCAGACCCTTGACCGGGCCGGAATTGGGTAATAAGCCCAACTCGACAAAGATGCAGTCAGCGATCACGTCTACGTACTCGTCATCGGGAGTTTCTAAACGAACGCGCTGGGCAAAGTAATCACCCATGATCGCTTCAACTTTATAGCCTATCCAGAGGGTGACCTTCCTACTCTGGATCAGCTTTTGACCTAGCGCCGTATCCAACTCACCACGAGTGGGCATCATCAGATCGACCGTAGCCGCTACTTGGGTCAATTCGTCCATGGCCCGCAGGGCCAGAGACCCATCGCCAATGATAATTACCTGCCTATCCAACATAAGAGGCGCATAGCTAAGGGCCGAATAACTCAGTCCCCGGTCCAAAAAGTCCTGCTCCCCCGGTACGTTTAGCCTTTTGATTTGAGAGCCAGTCGCTAAAATCACGCTTTTGGCAGTCAATTCAACCCCCTCGGTCGTTTTAACGGTAAAAAGGTTATCCTTTTTGTCAATGGTGGCCACGGCAGCCAGACGGCGGGCAAATTCCAGATATTCAAACTCATGGCGGAATTTGTCTATCACTTCAACTCCACGCACGACTTGGTGCATCTCTACGCCAGGCAAGCTGAGGCTATAATTGGTTTTGCCGCCCAAATCTTGGCTTATCATCATGAAATTTAAGCGTTTGCGGGTGGCGTATACGGCTGCGGTTAAGCCTGCCGGCCCGCCCCCGATGATAATTAAATCGTACATTTTTACCTCCTGAGCTGCATCAAAACACTTATGGACCTATCTAACTCACCGCTGACCACTCCTTACCCTTCGACCAAATAAAAATCTCCCCAAGTGCCTCGAGCAACTGGGGAGATTTCGGGCAACGGACAATCAAACCTTGTACTGGTCAATTGACTCGGCGCGATGTCTTGGCGATGATAATTGTCCCGCTTCTGATACTGCCTGAAGAAAAAAGCACCCTGAATGCCCCAGGCTCAGATGGGCAACTTTTATTCAGCAAACTTATGATGTATTCGATGTTGGCATCTTTTACTCTATCCTTAATGTCAAGCAAAAATAGTTCAGCCGGTTGGGATGTCATCTTTTAATTGCTTTTCACGCCAAAGCCTGCGATTGGATCAGAATGGCTAGAATCACTCCATACACGGCTGTAGCTCCACCCAAAATGGTCAAGCCCACCGATATATTTCGGCGGGTGGACTCGCTGAGGCTTAGGTCAAAAACAATTGCTCTAATCCCCAGCAGGGCATGATAAGTGACAACGATAATAAATAGGATTTCCAGGGCAAAAATGATGGGCGACGAAACGTGCCCTACCACCTCACCGGCATCCAACAGCCCTTGAGCCTGAAAATGCTGGAAATACATGTGGAGCAGCAGAATAATGATGAGTAAAACACCTGAGACAGCCTGACCGATCCACACCAATGACTGACGTGCTTGCATTTTTGTTTCAAGTTGCTGCATCGTTTTATGCTCCTTTTACTCATATGAAAAGATGAGTAGTGCACTATACAGGGTCACCAGGAAGGTGACTGCCACGACAAGCCAAAATTGGACTTCGTGTCCCTCAATTTTACCGGCCAGGGTGGCATAGATGATCCGCAGACCGTTTAAGCCGTGATACAACAGCAGCACGATCAGCCCCACATCAAAGGCTAACCCCAGCGGCGAGCGGGCAATCACCAGAAACTGATTGTAGGCATCAGGGCTGAAAGCGATGCTGGTCAGGACCCCCAGGTGAACATAGAGGTAGATAGCTAATAACACGCCCGACCAGCGATTGAGGACAAAAGCCCAGGTGCCGAGAGTGCGTTTAAGCGGAAAGACCCAGCGCCGAACCAGAAAATCAAGCCCTTCTGGTCTGACTCCGATTGACTTTTCCATCATGACCTCCTTCCAAACAGGTCCTTCACCTTTTGTAGAATGAACCGGCGGCGCAGCTCCATAATGTGTCCGGCCGGGTTGGCGTCGACCGGACACACGGCGGTACATTCATAGGCGCTGTGGCATTGCCAGACGCCTCGTTCGCTGCCCGCCAGATTAAGCAAAGCCGTTTTATCGCTGCCATTTTTACTAATTTCCCGGTTGATAGCCATCAGCACGGCCGGCCCCAAATAAAAGTTACCCATTGCTGCCACCGGACAGGCCGAAAGGCAAGCCCCACATTCGATGCAGGTCTCAAAGCGAACGTAGTGGGCAACCTCTGCCGGCGTCGTGGCTTGGGGATACCACTCACTTTCACGGAGGTAGGTCCAGTCAGGGGAGAAATCTCGGAAGAAATTGGCCATATCCACGACCAGGTCGACGATCCGAGGCAGTCCATCCAGCGGCTCAACGATCACCTCGTCGGCGTTCAGTTCCAGCACATTGGTCGTGCAGCCCAGGGCCTCCTGGCCGTTTATTTTGCAAGCGCATGTTCCACACGAAGCATGATGACAGGAGTGTCGGTACATGAGGCTGGAGTCATGATCCACTCGGATGGTCTCCAAGGCATCCAAGACAGTGGTACGCAGCCCCACAGGTACGTCAAAGATGTCGTAGCGGGGAGGATCAATAGCGCCCGGTTTATATCTGAACACTTTGAAACGAATAGTTTTCTCCGACATAAACGCCTCCCTCAGTTATAATAGGCCCGATGAGGCAGTAGTACTTCGTCTTTGCTCCGGCAGAGAATATCCAGGCCCAGTTTTTGACAAACCACGTTCACGGTCGTTTCGGCCATGCCGCGCAGAGTTGTAGCCTTGCCGCCGCAAATGGTCACCAGCCCTTCGACGTTGTCGCGCTCTTTATGGTCGAAACATTTGAAGGTCCGGCTCAACTCGCGGCCTTCATCAGCGCCCTTACTACCAATCAGGGGTCGGACTGCCGACCAGGCCGCCTGGAAGGGCGCCTCTTTGATAGCCGGCACCATGTCTGCCCCGTTTTTGAACATCAGTTGAATGTGATCTTCGGGCAGGCCCGGCCGGTCGGGATCATCCACAACCCACGAGGTTGTACCAATAACAGACAGATTGCGCTGTGGGATGATAATATCGCCATCACCTGAAGCGTGCAGGCGATTAAGGACCATGTTGTGATAGCGCCCCTTAACAGCTACCATTACGCCCGGCGAGGGTCGCACCGGCACCTCGGCCTCGGCCATGGTGGTCACCTTTTCGGCCCAGGCGCCGGTGGCGTTGACGACCATATCACCTTTCAGGTCGTATTCTTGATTGGTTTTGTGATCCAGTACATGCACCCCACTAACAATCCCGGCATTTTTGAGGAAGCCAATCACTTCTGAGTAGGTACGGATCTCAGCGCCCCGATGTTTGGCCGTCGCAAAGAAGTGCAGCGGCAAGCGCCAGGCATCCATCGTCCCATCGGGAACCTGCACGGCCAGACGCAAGTTAGGGTTCAGGTTAGGTTCCAACTCGAGGGCTTGCTTCGGGCTTAAAACCCGGGTGGAAATACCGCACGTCTCACAGCCGGTTAGAAAGGCCTCGGCGTAGGCTTCATCCTCCTCGGTAACGGCCACAAACAGACCCTCGTTGAGTTCCAGCGCCTCGGGCGCAATTTTACGCAGGATTATATTCTCTTGAATACACTCAATGGCCGACTCCTGATCTTTGACGGCATACCGGCCACCGCTATGAAGCAAGCCGTGATGCCGTCCCGTCGTGCCCGAAGTTAATTCTCCCCGTTCGATCAGGGTGGCTTTAAAACCGCGTTGGGTTAAATCATGCAGTACGGCCGCGCCGGTCCCCCCGCCGCCAATAACGATAATGTGAAATGGGTTCATGGGTTGTCCTCCCGCTTGAAACCAAATTTAGTTGTAGGTTGTTTTCCTTTCTCTTGACAAGTTTGGTATGTGTCTACTAGCAAATTGTTTTGTTAGGTCCAAATTCTCTCTCTACTAATCAGGATAGTCTGAAAAGGTGTCGAGTTCTTTGCGCTAGCGCAAAGAAGAACCCCCTATTTAGGAACATACTAAATAATAAAGGTATTTTAATGGAGCAGCTACAGTCAGGTAGAGATGAACGCCGAATGAGACAAGTGTCTAACCGGCCACTCAAGATGATCAAGGAGATTATGGATAAGGAGAAACATGATGACTAAAAAGAAGGTACTCACCGGTAAACGTATCGGTTTTTTTGGAAAAGGTGGTAGCGGCAAGAGCACCACGGTGGTGCTGCTGGCCCAGGCCCTGAACCACTGTGATTATCGTGTCTGTGTGTTGGATGCTGATTCCACCAACGTGGGTCTTCATCATGCCCTGGGGTTTGACCGGGCGCCGGTTCCACTCCTGGATTACTTCGGCGGTATGGTCTTCAGCGGTGGGTTGGTTACCTGTCCCGTAGATGACCCCACGCCTTTGCCAGGGGCTGAGCTTTCCCTGGATCGCCTTTCTGAACAATATTACAACCGCAATGAGCATGGCATTTTATTTTTGATGGCCGGCAAAATTGGCGACCAGGGACCGGGGGCAGGCTGCGACGGTCCTGTCGCCAAAATTGCCAGAGACTTAAAGCTCTACCAGACTGGCGAACAGCCGGTCACGCTGGTGGACTTCAAGGCCGGTTTTGAAGACTCGGCTCGCGGGGCCATCACCAGTTTAGACTGGGCCATTGTTGTAGTTGATCCGACTACCGCCGCGATTCAAATGGCCGCCAACTTGAGAGATATGGTGGACCAGCTCAAGGCCGGTAGATTGCCGGCCACCAAACATTTGGAAACCCCTGAACTGGTCGAGTGGGCCAATCGGATCTTCAGTGAAGCGACGGTCGAAGAGGTGCTGGTGGTGCTGAACCGCGTCAAAGATGAAGCGATGGAACAGTACATGAGGCAAAAGCTGGCCGAGCAAGGACTTAAACCGATCGGGGTCATCCACGAAGATTCTACAATTGCCAGGTCCTGGCTAGAAGGCACGCGACTGGAAATCGCGAACACCAGGGAAGACATCAGGAGGATTGTCAAAGAACTGGAAGCCGTTGCCGCCAGACGGGCTGTTGCTGTTTAGCCCGAGAGATGGAGGGAATGTGGAACAAAAATTCGCCTTTGGCCCAGTGCCATCGCGCCGTTTAGACCGGAGCCTGGGGATCAACAATATTCCGCCCAAAGTGTGCTCCTACGCCTGTGTGTACTGCCAGTTGGGACGCACCCTTAAGATGCAGGTCAGGCGTCAGGCATTTTATGAGCCTGAGAAAATCTTGCAGGCCGTCCAGCAGCAGGTCAATAGTGTGCAGACAGCCGGAGAAATTATCGATTACTTGACCTTTGTGCCCGATGGAGAACCCACGCTGGATCTTAACCTGGGCCGTGAGATCGAGTTGTTGCAGCCGTTGGGTATCCCCATTGCCGTCATCACCAACGCCTCTCTGATCTGGCGGGCAGACGTGCGGGCAGCGCTGAGGCAAGCGGACTGGGTCTCGCTCAAGGTGGATGGTGTGACGGAAGATGTCTGGCGTCGAGTCGACCGGCCTTACGGCACCTTGCGCCTGGCCGAGATTCTCGAGGGAGCGCTCAAATTTGCAAGAACCTTTAACGGCAAATTGGTCACGGAGACGATGCTGGTTGAAGGAGTCAATGACAGCCCGGCCCTGCTCGCAGAGACGGCTGATCTGGTGGTCCAATTGGAGCCAGATGTGGCCTATCTCTCGATCCCGACCCGGCCGCCAGCAGAAAGTTGGGTTCGTCCGCCGGATGAAACTGCCCTCAACCGGGCTTACCAGATTTTCAGCGACCGGCTGAAGCATGTGGAATACCTGATCGGCTACGAAGGAAATGCCTTTGCCTTCAGCGGTAATGTTGAAGATGACCTACTGAGCATCACCGCCGTCCACCCTATGCGCGAAGATGCGGTCAACCAATTGTTAACGCAGGCTAAGACTCCCTGGTCGGTGGTACAGCAATTAATGGCGCAGGGACAACTCATCGAGACGAAATACAACCAGCACAAATACTATCTCAGAAAAATCGACAGCTAATGAGCACTTTGGTCGCTGCGCCTACTTACCCTCGTCGAGGTCGAGGACAAAGTGGTCAAAGTTATTGACAATCCTTAGCGCTGAGAGCCAGCCCCATCACCGACACGGCCAATGACCAGTAAATCTGCAAGCTAGGAGGAGGGGTTGGCGACCAATCTCGCAGAAATTCAGGAGGGTCTAACTTTGAATACATCGAGACCTGCTTTCGAAACCACCTTCCGGGTGCGCTACGCCGAAACCGACCGGATGGGGATTGTCCATC
>CAZRYD010000254.1:0-10462 GCA_964604225.1 uncultured Caldilineaceae bacterium | reverse complement strand
GTGATTTATAATTTATCTAAGTAATAAAATACCACAACCCACTATAACAGCAAAGAGTGACTATACCAAAATCCTATATCTATTGCAAATGGAGCTAGCATGAACACATTAGCTACGACTCAACAGAATCTAATAGCCGCCGACCTGGGGCAAGCATTGGGCCGGTTTGACGAATTGGCCGCCCGATTCCTGGCGACTCGTAAGAGTGAGGCCACCCGGCGAACCTATCAAATAGCATTAGAATCCTATCGGGCAACGGCTGAAAGTTTAGGGCTAGACCCTTTAGGGGGTGATGCGCTAATCTCATTCAATTCAGTGATGCAAGGCCAGCGCCGGGATAGCGGGGGCAATCTGGCTAACGATACGATCAGGACAAGATTAAAGGCGATTCAATCGCTCTTTACCTGGGGCTATACTTTTGGAGCAATCGCCCTTAAGCCGGAGATGGTTAGCCAATTGCTGACAATGCCAGAGGCCCGCAAGCTATCGCCTCGTGACATTTTGACCGGCAATGAGGCCAGCGCCTTACTCAAACGAGCGCCCAATGATACAGCTCACACCATTATGCGGGTTATGCTTGACTGTGGGTTACGCCTGGCTGAAGCGTTGAATCTAAAACGGGAAGATGTTTACAGCGCCGGGGGGCTACACTTTATCAGCGTCAAGGCTGGCAAGGGCGACAAAAGCCGGGATGTGCAAATACCGGGCGAGGTCTACAATGTCATTCTGGCCTACGCTGAGAGACAAGGCACAATCGAGGGTAAGTTATTCAACGTGCCACGTCGGACCGTGCAGTATTGGGTAACAAGCTCAGCGCAGCGGGCCGGGCTAGAGAAGCGGATAACCGCCCACAGTCTACGCCACAGCCTGGGTAATGCCTATGCCCTGGCCGGCGTTGACATCGCTCAAATAGGCGAGATACTGGGCCATGCCTCTCTGGACACAACCAAACGTTACACCCGCCCGGCCAGCGTGCTAAAACAGGCCGCTTTACCTGCTTTACCCTGGCAATAACTAGGTAAAGTTGATTGCACATAACTAATGTTTTGTGCAATTAGGGAACTCAGAATATTTGTGCTATAATCCGACAAATAAAAACCGGCCCGCGCTGTTAGTAGCAGCCGGGCCGATGGTCAGCCCACAGACGAGGCGACGGGCTGACGATGGCATTATGCCACCGCTCAACCGCCGCCGCAAATGAAAGGCGGTTTTTTATGACACTCAATGTTTTTGCTTTGACCTCAATGCTCTATTGGCCAGACAAAAAATTTCCAACGTCACATGAACTATGTAAAGCGGTAACGCTTACCCTGGCCTATCTTCCAAATTTTAGATTAGAACGACAAGAACAGGATAGAGCAGTAATTTATGTCATCTCTCGTGAAAACATCGAATTAGGCCGTATGATAGTTGATATTGATCTGGAAAGTAGCTACGGGATGAAGTTTACCATTCCTGACAGAATGAACTTCAAACAGGGTGTTACAGATGACGAATGGCGGTTAAAACGTGAATTTGAGGAAATTTGTGTAAAGGTAGCTCAAAGAGCCAAAAAGTTAAAAATGGACCGTCTGGAAAAGGAGGCCAGAGCATCTCCTACCGGATCAGCGCACCCAGAGCCAGGAGTCGGGGGCGATGATCTAGTGATACCGGGGAGGCTATTCGATCAGAAGGCGATGCGCCAATATTATAAAGATTACAGCCCAAAATCGGCCAGAAAAATCATAGCGAGTCTGCCTGGGGCGCAACAAGAAGCGAAACATCAGGATGAAACATTGACCGTAACCCGATTGGCTAACAAAGCGGGTTTTTCTGTTGAGAGCACAAGTAGATATTTGACGGCGATCAAAAAAGCCGGGTATGACACTTTGTTAGGAGTGAGATTGCCGGGCAGGTAGCAGGCTCAAAGTTTGAGTCAAACTTTGAGTCAAATCCGTCAAAGACTCCGTCAAACCTTTTTTGCTATTCTACGTTCATCAAATGAACGTAGAATTTTTTTTGCGAAAAGGAGTTACGATGGATGCAAGAATAACTGTATCGCTTCTACGCGCCGAAAAAGCGGCATTGATGCAACTCGCCGCAAACGAGCGCCGCGATCCGCGACAACAAGCCGCCCTACTTATTCGCCAATCGCTTGAGTGCCTGGGGCTGCTACCACCCGCGCCCGCCGCTAACATCCAAGACCCAGAATCCGACTATGCGATTCAAAATTATAGCCGTTAGAACTGTGACCGATCCAGTCGAGCGCCGGCGGCGGTTAGACGCGCTTTATAGTCTATTTGAAAACATCACGATGCCGGATCCAGTTTATCACGCTGACTTCAGCAGGACAACTGAGAATCCGCAGACCATGCGACCTGTTGAAGAAAAGAAGAGTCATCATGTCACAAATACGTTTTGATCTTCCATTAACCCCGCGCCAGGCGGCGCATCTTTCACGACTCATCCTCCTTCGACCACGCACGTTTGCGAGAATCCGCCGGCGTCTCGGACTTTCTGAAAAGTCACTCCTAAATTTCACCCAAAGCGAGGCCGGCAAACTCTTACGTT
The DNA here is from genome assembly GCA_964604225.1 of uncultured Caldilineaceae bacterium. Lineage (GTDB taxonomy): Bacteria > Chloroflexota > Anaerolineae > 4572-78 > J111 > DSQQ01. Next base: position 7,912 of record CAZRYD010000254.1, on the reverse strand, counting down.
TAACCGGGAAATGGCGATGAACGAGCTGCTTTTTCAAATCCTCCCTGGTCTTGCGCGGGGCGATTGCCCCGATTCCAAGTGGCCCGACAACAAAGGCGAATACTGGCCGCTCTGTCCGTTCCATAACGATACCCACATCGGCAATTTTTCAGTCAGCGAAAGGGGCTTTAAGTGCTTCTCCTGTGGCGAATCCGGCGGCCTGGGCCACCTGGCTAAACACCTGGGCCTTGAGCGGTTGCACGGTTGCACGGTTGCAGCGGGGGATAAAGAAGATTTTTTTTCTTGTACATTGGAGCGCTACGCCAAAGCCAAAGCCTTGCCGGTTGATTTTTTGAGCGGCCTGGGGTTGCTCGACACGAAAAAACACGGCAAGCCTGCTTTGAAGATTCCATATCATGATGAAGTCGGGAACGAGGCAGCTATCCGTTATCGGCTGACTCTCAAGAAAGGACAAAAAGACAACCGCTTTCAATGGCGATCCGGCGATAAGACCATGCCCTACGGCTTGTGGCGACTGAATGATATGCGCCGCGTCGGTTACATAATTCTCGTCGAAGGTGAGTCAGACTGTCATACATTATGGTTCCACGATCTTCCAGCTATCGGCATACCCGGCGCAACCAATTTCAAAAGCGCCTGGGCTGACTACCTGACCGGGTTGACAGTTTACGTATGGCAGGAGCCTGGAGACGCCGGTCAGACATTTGTCGAGAAGATAGGCGAATCTATACCAGAGGCCAGGATTATCACCCCCCTGGCTGGCCGAAAAGACATTAGCGAGGTCCATATCCTGGGTGATGACGTGCCTGCCCTGATTCGTCAACTCATGGCAATGGCCCGGCCCTGGTCAGAGATTGAACAGGAACGGCTAAATATAGAAGCGGCTGAGGCCAGAGGCAAAGCCACCAACCTGCTAAACTCACCTGACATCTTGAATGAGGCCGTTAAGACCTTTGAAGCCTTGGGCCTGGTGGGTGAGGGAAAAACCGCCAAGCTGCTCTATCTGACGCTTACGTCAAGGCTGCTAGATAGGCCGGTTAGTGTTGTTGTCAAGGGCTTGTCGAGCGCCGGGAAATCTCACACGGTTGAGACGGTCTTGAAAACATTTCCGCCCGGCGCGTTTTATGCGCTATCTTCCTTGAGTGAGCGCGCCCTGGCCTATAGCCAGGAACCATTGCAACACCGTTTTTTAGTACTTTATGAGGCTGCCGGCTTGACTTCTGACTTTAGCACCTACTTATTAAGGACTTTACTCTCTGAGGGTAGAATCCGCTACGAGACGGTAGAGAAAACAAGCGAGGGACTAATACCACGCCTGATTGAACGCGAAGGGCCAACCGGCTTGATTGTCACAACCACGTGGACGAGTCTCCATCCCGAAAATGAGACGCGCATGTTTTCCCTTACGATCAAAGATGATCCGGCCCAAACCCGACTCGTACTGGGCACCCTGGCGGACCGCGCCAATGGCAAAGGTCTGCCAGTAGTGGACTTGACATCCTGGCATGCCCTGCAAATCTGGCTGGAGTTGGCCGGTTGTCATTCCGTTACCATCCCTTTTGCTCATCAGCTGGCCGAACACGCCAACCCCAGAGCAGTCAGGCTGCGCCGCGACTTTGGAGCGGTTTTGAACCTGATTGCAACTCACGCAATTTTGCATCAAACCCAGCGCAGACGCAGCGCCGACGGTCGAATCGAAGCGACACTGGAGGATTATGCGGCAGTGTACGGTTTGATAATTGACATCCTTGGCGAAGGAGTCCAGGCGACGGTCAAACCGGAGATTCGGGAAACGGTAGAAGCGGTCAGGGAAATTGTCCGGGCCAATGACGAAAAGCCGGCCACGGTCATCCAGGTTGCTAGCCGGTTGCGTCTGGACAAAAGTGCCGCCTCGCGCCGAGTGAAAGTGGCTATTGAAAACGGCTACCTGGTCAATGAACAAGAGCGCAAAGGCCAACCGGCCAAGCTGGTTATTGGCGAGCCGTTACCGGAAGAAGCGCCGGTCTTGCCTCACCCGGATAGCCTGGAGCATGCTATAGATGATGACTACTACGCGGAAATGGCAGACAGCTATGAAATTGAGTTTTGAAAAAATATGCCTTCTTACCCCCCAAACAACCGTGCAACCGTGCAACCGTCACATTTCTATAGCAAAGAAGCCCAATGCAAGGCCAGCACCTTAGCCAATCGCCAGGGGCAGGCCCAGCGCACCCGCCCGGCGGCCAGGCCGATTGATCCAAGGGGGCTACAAAGCCGATGACCACCCGCACCGCAGGCCGCACTGCCTGGTCAAAAGCCGTTTCAAATTCCGAGGCCCACCGTCGCGCCGGGGGCCGGGCGCGGATCAATGCCCACCGTCAACGCCTGGCCGAACACCGGCGGAATCGGGTGCATTTCCTTTACTTCCGGCTGGGGCTGCCTCAGTACATCGTTGCCGCGCTGCTGGGCTGTTCCCGCTCCACAATTTGTTCGGACATAAAGCGATTAAGATTCTGGGTTGAGCTGGGCGAGCGAATAAATGGCCAATCTGTAAACATGTCCCCCAAAATGTAAACTTTGTAAACCCTGAAAGGCAGAAATTATGAATTACACCGTATTTTTCGATGGTTCTGTCAAAACCTGCCGGGGTGGGTCCACCGGCCCGCTATCCTGGGCCTGGGTGGTTTTGGATGAGAGCAAGGCCGAAATTTCGCGGGGACTTCTTCACTCCGACTCGCCCGGCACAGCCCCCGAAAGCGAATATTTGGCCCTGGTCGGGGCCTTAAGTGCGCTGCGAGGCTTTAGGGGCAAAGCTTTTGTTTGTGGCGATTCTCAATTAATCATCGAACAGATTCGCGGAAATTGGAAAACCCAGGTCCACAATTTAATAGCTTACCGCGATATCTGCTACTTACTAATTGGCAGCCTGGAGCGGGCCGGCCTGGAAGTGAATCTGGTTCACGTTGGCCGGGGCGAAAACCTGGCCGACCGGGTCTTGAAGGACAAGCCGTTGGCCAAGCGGCAGTACACCCGCCGCCCGGCCGATCAGCGGCGTAGCGGGGATGGGCCTGCTCACCGATCCGCAATATTCCTTAAGTCTGTGAATCAACGCCCCGGCCAGAGCCGGGACGATTAAACCAAATTATCGAGGTAAAAAAATGACCACATTAAATGATGCACTCAATCAAACCTTACCCCCGCGGGCCGCCCAAGCCCTGGACGCGCTGCTTGCCGAATATCAACGTGCCGCAATTGTCCCCTGGCTTATTGACTCAATTGCGCCGCTGGCCGATGAACTGCGAGTCGGGCTGCCGGAATTGGCGCAGGCGACAGAATCGGCCCGGCAAGCCAAAGAAGCCGCCCAAGCCGCCGCCGATTCTGCCCAAGCCGAATTTGAGGCCGCTGGCGGGGCCGGGCCGGTTGAATTACAAGAGCACCGGCTGGCCGCTGTTCAAGCAGCAGACCGGGCCAGGGCCGAAGCGAGGTACTTTTCAGGGCAGCTAGGGGAGGCTCGCCGCCGCCTGGCCGAGCTTGACAAGATTTTGGCCGCGCTGAAGGCAGTGGAAGCGCCGGACCCCGAGGAGATTCGGCGGGTTGTAAGGGCAGCCTTGCTAGAGGTTAGATGATATGGCCAAGTGCAAAAATCGACCGAGCCACGGCCAGACTTTTTCATACCGCCATAAGATTTTTGAGGTCAGATGGCAAATTGCACCGTTTACAAAATTTTGCAAGGCTAGATATCCGGCTGAGTTTGATCTGTTATCGATCTTCTCACACCGGGTCAATAAAGACCAGTCCACGAGTCCGTCTCTTGATGAATTGGCCGCGATTCGTAAAATCGCCGCTGACCCGGAGGCGGCCAAACTTGGCGGAATTGCTGTAGGACGAGTTTTTGAGCTGGCGGAAAAAAACGCCGCAAGGAGTGAATGATGGATTTTGGCGAAATTGCAAGTATGACGGTTAGGTTGGCGCTCGATAGCGTCAAATATGCCCAGGGCCTGGCCAAAACGGCCAAAGAAACCACTAGCTGGGCCAAAGGCATTGAAAGTAAGGTCAATGAGGCTGCGAGTCAATTCACCGGCCTGGGCCGGTCGCTGCTCAAAATTGGAGCCATCGGCGCCGGGGCCGGCTTACTGGCAGTATCTGCCGCCCTGGGAGGTGCGGCCACCGCCGGCCTGAGTTTTAACAACCAGCTTGAGCAAACCAGCGCCCGGATTCAAGCTTTCACAAAGGATGCTGGCCAGACCGCCAAAATGCTGGATTTTGTTAAAAAAGAGGCCGCCGCGACTCCATTCGCTTTTCAGGACATGGCCGAAGCCACCGCTTCACTGTTGCCCGCCGCCAAAGCGAGCGGTAATGCCATCGAGGATTTAATCGGCCAGGCTGAAATATTGGCCGCGTCGAATCCGGCCGAGGGCCTGACCGGGGCCGCGTTCTCTCTGAAAGAAGCTTTATCAGGCGATTTCGTATCAATTGTTGAACGCTTCAACTTGCCGCGAAAACTCATAAATGATCTGAAAGAGCAGGGAGTCCCGGCCCTGGAAATTGTCAGCCAGGCCATGAAATCTATGGGCCTTGATGCTGACCTGGTGGGCAATCTGGCCAAGACCGCCAGCGGCCGCTGGTCCACGTTCAAAGATACATTAGTCAACCTGACTGGAATTGTCACCAAGCCGATTTTTGATACCTTCTCCGGCGGGCTGGGCGTGGTTAATGATCTGCTCGATTCCAGCGCTGCCAACCTGGAATCGGTCGCCAATTGGCTGGCCGGCGGAATCTCCGCCGGGATTACCCTGGTCACCACCGAAGCCCAAAACCTGGTCCAGGCTTTTCAATCCGGCGGAACCGCCGGCCTGGTCGCTGCGCTGGGCCTGACGCCGGAAGCCAACGCGCTTATTGACAAAATTACCGGCTCTATAACCGCCGTTGCCAACAGTATAACCGGCATGCTCCAGCCGGCCCTGGCCGGGCTAAGTTCAGGCGGGATTCTCGATTCGATCAATCAGGCCATTGTCTTTATGAATCAGAATTGGGAATCATTTGCCGGGGCTATCGTTGGCGTGGGGGCGGCCCTGGCCGCCGCTGCCATTGCCGCCGCCGTGGTCGGCATCGCCGGGGCAATTGCCGGCCTGGTGACTCCGGTCGGGTTAATCATCGCCGGGGCCGCTCTGCTGGGGGCCGCCTGGGGGGGCAATTGGTTTGGTATCCAGGAAAAGACCCTGGCCGCCTGGGCTGTTGTTCAGCCGATTCTATCGCAAGTCTGGACCTGGCTTGGAATCAATATTCCGGCAGCCATTGGCACCGCCTCGGCCTACTGGACCGGGACTCTACTACCGGCTATACAGACGGTTTGGGCTTTTACTCAAAAATACATCCTGCCGCTGCTCGCTTCGGTTGCTAACCTGGTGGGGGCCGTGGTCGGAAAAGCTTTACAGGCGAACGCCGGACTCTGGCAAAATGTCTTACTGCCGGCGGTCAATAAGGTTTGGAGTTTCATCAATGGCAGCGTGTTACCGATTCTCTCAAGCCTGATCAGTATGATTTTGGATAAGGTTTCGCCGGGCATGGGCGATCTATCCGGTGGGATTCTGCCAAAGGTAGTAAAGGGCCTGGAAAAAGTCAGCCAGGTTATCAAAGACGTGACCGGCTATTTCAACAGCCTGGCCAACGCCGTTTCTAACTTCTCATTGCCCGATGTCCTGACGCCGGGTAGCCCGACGCCGCTTGAAATCGCGCTGGTCGGCATCGCCAAAGCCACCGGCCAGGCGGCGGAGGGTTTTATCAACTTGAGCCGGTCATTGGCCGGCGGTCAATTCCAATCCGTTTATGACAAGCTCTTTAAGATCGACCGCAGCACCGTAAGCCCGCTCAATGTTTTGGGCGCGGCTGCCGACGATGTAGAGAAATTTTTGGATAAACGAGTCTCTCGTTCCAAAAGCGGATTTGTTTTGACCGCTCTCAAAAATGTCTATAAGGCCAACATTGATGCCCTGAGCAACGCCGCCGATCCGCGCGCCCTCTTCCGGCAATTGGCGGCATCTGCCGTCTCCAATTGGGAGAAGGCGGGGGTCAAATTAAATGATGTGCTAGGCGCGGCGGATACCTTTGCCAGTAGATTCGCCGGTCATCTGGAAGAGGCCCAAGAGGCTTTGCAGCAGATGATTTTAGAAGGGGCCAAGCAAGCGGTAGATTTTGGCAAAAAGATCAATGACTTTGCCCTGAGCGCAGTCGATAGGCTCAACACCAAAGTCGGCACGCTGTACGATATGCTGCAAACCGGGGCCGAAACCTATACTTTTGAAGGCCAGATTTTGAGCGCGGTCGAGGCTCAGAATCTTTATAACCAGGCCCTGCAAGAGCAGCTCGATTCCCAGCAGGCTATTGCCGACCTGCAAAACAACCAGGCTCAATTGTCGTTTTTGCAGCAGCAAATAGACCTGATTGAACAGGCGACCAGCGCCGGGCTAAATCTGACTGATGTGTTTGGGGGCATGTCCTTTGGGCTGGATGCTTCATTGCCTGATTTAATCGCGGCCACCAATGCGGTGGTTCAGGCAATGATTGACCAGATTGATAGTGATTTACAGATGCACTCGCCCAGCCGGGTAATGATAGATAAGGGCCGGGATATTATGGCCAGCCTGGCCAGTGGGATGGCCTCGGCTATCAATCTGCCGGTGGGAGCTATGAATAGCGCCGCCCAGCAGGTCACCAATTACAATTATTCACCCACTATCAACGTTGGTGGCGGGTCATCCGTCGCACCACTGGACTTTGCCAGTATGCGGTCGCGATACTCGACCTAGCCCACGCCTGGAGCGCACCCTATACTAATAATGAGCCGGTCCGAATGGGGCCGGCTTTTTATGTTTGGGCTAAATTATTGCAGTTCCGAATAAAAAATTGCAATAAAACGAATGTAAATTCAAACTCCATTCAAACTTTGAGAGCGTACAATGAAAGTGAGCTTGGGCTTTTGGGGAGATTTTAACAACATAAAGTGGGGGTCAGTCATTAGCACAAAGGAGTGAGCTGCTATGTTCAAGAAATGTCTTGCCTCGCTGGGTCTTGTCGCCGTCCTTATCCTATCCGGCTGTGGCGCAGCCCCTACCCCAGCCATTGACACCGGGGCCACTGTCCAGGCTGCGGTCAATGCCACGCTGACCGCGCAGCCGACAAACACGGCTACGCCGGAGCCGACTGATACGCCGGTCCCCACCAACACCCCAACCCCAACAGAAACGCCAGTCCCTACCAATACGCCCATACCGCCGACCAACACCCCCACAGAGACGCCCACAAAAGAGCCGACCAATACCCCAACACCTACACCCGTGCCCACAGATACCCCCACCTCGATTCCGCCGACCAATACCCCTTTACCTGCCCCAACTAATACCCCGATTCCGCCAACGTCAACCCCTGCACCGCTTCCGGCCAGCGCCGAAATTGGTGTAGATAAGTCGGTCGGCGCTTGGGGAACGAAGCTCTACGATGTGAAGCGGGCCAAAGCGGTATGGTTCTTTGGCGATGGCACGTATGCTCAGGGGGTTTGGCTTATTCCCTTCGTTGAGTTCAAGAATAACAGCGGTGGGACCAGTGCGCCCGGTGATGATCTGACTTTCTACTTTGTAGATGACCAGGGCCGGAGATTTGATTTTGATGTATTTAATAGTAATGGCATCCTGGGGGCGGCGCATCAATTCACCAGTGGGCATTACTATGACCCTATCGATCCAGGGCTTGTCTTGGGTATTTCGTTGCCCATTGATACACCTATGGAACTCGGTGCGGTTTGGTTGAAAGTCGAAGAAGACCCCAACTTTTCGATTTATTTAGGCAAGGCCAGTGATATACCGCTGGTGGATAAGTAGGAAATTTCCTAGCTCTAACATTTTCTGTGGTTAACTTTCAAACCAGCGGAAGAGGTAGA
>CAZRYD010000253.1:0-10482 GCA_964604225.1 uncultured Caldilineaceae bacterium | reverse complement strand
ACCCGGATGACCTGCTTTCTCAAATCTTTACCTTTCTTTTTTTACAATGTATTAAGTAGGGGCGGCCCCAGAATGAGCATACCCACAATCACGGCGGTGATGGCTGCCGTTAAGACCGCGCCCGCGGCCACATCTTTGACCACTTTGACCTGGGGGTGAAAATCATTGGTGGCGTAATCCATCGCCGCTTCGGCCACGGTATTGAGCATTTCGGCAGCCAGGACAAAGCCGGTCGTCAAAGCCAGGATAGCCCAATCCAGCAGGGTTATTTGTAGCAATAAACCTAAAATGATAATGATAGAGGCAATAGCCAGGTGAATCTGGGCGTTAGGTTGGGTGCGGAGGGTGTACCAAATCCCGGCAAAAGCGCATTGAAAACTTTCAAGACGATTTATTTTTCGGACCATCATAATTTAACCTTCAACTTTCTGTGGCTTGCACGTGAGCCAAGCCTAGCTCAGCCATAACCTGGCGTTGGGTAGACCACATTTTCTCTTTATTTTCGGGGGTATCGTGGTCAAAGCCCAGTAAGTGCAGCAACCCATGAACAGCCAGTAAAACAACTTCGTTTTGCGGCGTGTGACCCGCTGCTAGAGCCTGGGCCTGAGCCACCGGGAAGGCGATGATCACGTCACCTAAATGCCCACGGTCAACCTCGTCAAGCTCAGGAAAATCGGGATCGGGCGAATTTTCAAAGGATAAGACATCGGTAGGCGCAGCAATACCTCGATATTGGGCGTTAAGCTCCTGAATCGTGTCATTATCGGTTACCACTATCGTTACCGAGCCGGCAGCTACCAGGCCCGAGCCAGAAGTTTGCTTGAAAAAATTAAGGGTTAGCTGTAAGGCTCGTGCAATGGGTTCAGATTCAACCTGAGTTTGAAAAGGTTCGTCAATTTGAAGGATAATTTCCATAGGTGCAACTACTCCCGCCGAATTAAAGTAGCCGGGCGGGGGGGCGGCTCAAGCGTCAAGCCTTGACGAGGCCGGGAAGAATTCGCAGGTGCTGGCGCAGCAGACGATTCCGGCGCTGCGGCCTCTTGGCTGGATTGCCCCTTGGCGGCCTGGGCTTCGAGCTTGATTTGCTCAGGGTATTTGATTCGCGGGTGATGAACCCCTTGTAAAATATCCACAAAAGCGGTCCGAATCTGGTATAAATCGGCTACAGTCAGCTCACATTCGTCTAGCTGGCCGGTGTTGAGTTTATCGGCAATGACTTTGTGAACAATTTCGTCAATCTCTTCGGCCGAACTGGGTTTCAAAGCGCGAACGGTTGACTCGGACACGTCGGCCAGCATCAACACGCCGTTTTCTTTGGTTTGCGGTTTCGGTCCAGGATAAAAAAAGTCGGCCGGGTCTACTTGGACTTCTTTCTCTTTGGCTGCTTCAACGGCCTGGTAGTAAAAATATTTAACCAAACTGGTACCATGATGCTGAGCAATACCATCTTTGATGGACCGGGGCAGCCGATATTTCTGGGCCAAATCCAGGCCATCTTTAACGTGGCTGATAATGATTTGGGCGCTGATTTGGGGGTCGAGCTTTTCATGAACGTTGATGCCTTCCGGCTGATTTTCGATAAAGAAGTAAGGCCGCTGCATTTTGCCCACGTCGTGATAGTAGGCCATCACCCGCACCAGCAAGGCATTGGCTCCAATCCGTTCCGCCGCTTGCTCGCCCAGGTTACTGACCATCAGGCTGTGGTGGTAAGTGCCAGGCGCTTTGAGCAGCAATTGGCGCAGCAGGGGATGGGTGGGACGCCCCAAATCCAAAAGCTGGATTGAGGTGGTGATCCCCACCAAATTACCAATCACGGAGAGGCCAATGGCAGCCAGACCGGCAGAAAATATACCGTTGAGCAGACCAATCAGAAGCAGGATACCCAGCGCGGTAAAATCGGTTGAGCGCGATAGATTGAGGGCAAAAATGACCCCAATATTGATAAGCCCCACATAAATGCCGGCCCACAGTAAAGCATTCACTCGCTGATCCTTGCCGATAGCCAGCGCTCCGGTCCAGCCACTTAAAATCAGATAGATGACAACAGCCTGGGGCGGGTCGGTAGCAAAATAACCAGCCAGGAGGGCTAAAACCGTAGTCAGAATAAAGACCAGTCGAGCGTCAATCAGCACCACAACCATCATGGTCAAGGCTGAAATGGGGTAGAAGTAGGCGATGATCCCCCGGTCGGGGATCATAATTTTGGCAACGGCAATAAAGACCAATAACAGAAAAGCCAGCAAAGTTAGCCGCTTGTCATCAACCAAAATGCGCGGCGCGTAACGAGTCAAGTAAAAACTAATGATAATGGTCGTCAACAAAATGAGCAGGGCCGGGGCGACAAAATCTTCTAACCAGCTAAACTCGGGCTGTTCCGAGTTCAAGGCTTGCAGCGCCTCCACATCTCTGGGGGTCACAATGCGTCCGGCTGAGAGAACCAGTTCGTTTTGTTCGATGGTGATTTGCACAGCCGGGACAGCATTGGCCGCAGTCTGGCGTTCCGCTGCGGTGCGAGTTTCATCGGGAAAGGTGTTAGGTTTGATCAGGTCTTCGGTCAGGGCGACGATGACGCTGGACTGGGTATCCGGGGTGTCCAGCGCAACCTTGGTGGGCAGTTGACGTCGGGTGGAAGCCACCTGGCTCTCGCGAATCTCGGCGCGCATGGCCTCATCTAGGATAGCCAGCGCTTCCTGGCGCGTTTCGGTCCAGGCCTGGTCATTCATAATCAAGATTTGATCCACCACAATATCGGAGAGGCTCAGATCTAGAATAGCGGCGACCCATTCCGATTTCTCAGCCAGGGAACCGTAGGAGTCGGCCCGGACCGAGTCCAGGAAGTCAAATATATTGCGCAGCCGTTCCACTTGCTGCCGCGCTACTTTGGGATCAGGTGGGCTGTAAATCGTCGAAACCGCGTTGCGAGCGCGTTCACGCGCGGCCTCGGTTTCGATGGTACTGGTGTAGACGATTTGGCGCGGGGCGACAATATCCTTGGGGACCACGTCGCCCAGTTGTAATTCGACCACATCGGTGGGATTAATCCGATAAACCAGAATGAGCGTGCCGGCGCTGGCAAAGATGAGGGCAATCAAAATAGCCCGCAGGGTCTGGCGGATCGAAGATGAACGCAGCCCTCCGACTCTTGTTTCAGCGGTTCGCTGTAGCATACCTAAATCTCGTGGAACCCTCAAGACAAAAGTCTACGGACGACCTGGTTGATAATTTTGCCGTCGGCCTGACCTTTGAGTTCGGCCACCAGGTGTTTCATCACCTGCCCAATCCCTTTGGCATCCGTCACCCCCAATTCGGCGATAACGGCTTTGGCCTTGGCTTCAATTTCAGCCTCAGACAATTGGGCCGGTAAATATTTTTCCAATATGGCTAACTCGGCAGCCTCTTTTTCAATCAGGTCAGCCCGGTGGCCCTTCTCAAATTCGACTATCGAGTCGCGGCGCTGTTTGGCTTGCTGGCCGATAACGGTGAGGACACCCGCATCGTCCAGCTCATAGCCGGCCTGAATCTCGGCATATTTAAGGGCTGATTTCAAGGAGCGCAATGTTTCGGTGCGCAGCTTCTCGCCGCCTTTCATAGCGCTTTTGAGGTCATCGTTCAATTGGTCTTTGAGACTCATAAGTTTGTTCCCATTTCTTAAAAAATGATATATGCTACCCGATTATCCCGGCGGCCAGGTCATCCGCCGGCCGGCCATGAGATGCAGGTGCAAATGAAAAACCGATTGCCCGGCGTCCGCGCCGGTATTGGTCAACAGGCGATACCCACTTTCGGCGACTCCTTCCTGTTGAGCCAACATGGCCGCGGTCAACATGAGCCGTCCCAGGAGAGTCTGGTCTTCGTCGTGCGCTTCATTTAGGGAGACAATATGCCTATTTGGAATAATTAGTACATGCACCGGCGCCTGGGGGTTAATGTCCCTGAAAGCAGTTACATGTTCGTCCCGATAAAGGGGAGAACCCCCTATCTGCCCGGCAGCAATTTTACAAAAGATGCAATCTTGACCCATTATTTCTCCTCTTAGTGGCTCTGTTGCGCTCGGGGGTCGTCCTTCAGCAGTTCCAGGGCATGCGGTAGAGCCGGTAAAATAGTTTCCAGGTTTTCGCGCACAGCTTTGGGGCTGCCCGGCAAATTGACAATCAAAGTTTGGCCCCGGATACCAGCCACCATACGTGACAGCATCGCATGGGGCGTTACGGCTAGGCTGTCGCGCAGCATCGCAAAAATCAAACCGGGCGCTTCCCTTTGAATAACCAGCCGGGTTGCCTCGGGCGTAACATCCCGTGGAGCAAAGCCGGTGCCGCCCGTGGTAAAAATCAAATCCAGATCGTGCTGCTCCACCCAGTCGAGCAAGGTGTTTTTGATCTGTTCAAGCTCATCCGGCACAATGGCCGTGCGCTCAACTACGGCCTGGAGGCGCTCGGTGACAAGCTGGCGGATAACCGGGCCACTTTTGTCTTCATAAACCCCGGCCGCGCTGCGATCACTGATGGTCAAAATACCGACTCTGGGCTGCATGTCGTTTAGGCCGCGTCGCAACTATCAATTAGCTTTTGCCAGGGGCCGTGGATACCATCCTCGGTGACTCCGTAATAAATGCGCAGAAAGTTGTCAGCATCACGCTGCAACAGGTCAAACCGGGTTTGACCACCCCGCTTGTATTTTTTCCACAGTCCAATATCGCCCCGCCATTCAATTTTGCTGGTATCCACGCTGCGGGTTTCATGTTCGGTCAGGGCGTATTGCCACAGCTTGCGGGCCGATTGCCGGGTGACATTATGGACAATATTACCGTTGCGCAAGTCACGCAGGCTGTAGTAATTTTTACCTTTACGTTCTTCCACCGAGATAATCTCGACGCCGGTTTTGGGTTCGGGCGAGGTTCCGTTTGAGGGAACCGCTTCAATCAAGGCCTCACCTGGCGGCTGGTCGATGGGGAGTTCAGGCAAGTCTGGCTTTATTTGCAGGCTGCGCTTGACCAGGGCCACAATTTCGTCGCGCACGGCCAGGTTGCTGTCGCTTTCATCCCTGACATAAATTTTATTCTCGTCAATCACATACGGTGGATCAGTCCCGACCGGTACCGAAATTTGCAGAACCTTTTTCCCCAACGTTTCATGAACATCTAGCCCAATATCCAGGGGTGGGGTAATTTTTTTCTCGACCTCATTGCGAATAGTTTCAATGGCTTCCTGGGGTTTGGCGATACCGGCGACCGGATTTTGTGGATTATCCGAGAGCCCCACAAAAATGGTCCCGCCATTGGTGTTGGCAAAGGCACAAATATCGCACAAAACGGCGTACAAGTGGCCGCCCCGGTAGGCCAGCGACTCATGGAAAGATTGCACAATGTTGGTGCCTTGCTGGCGAGCCGCGGCCACATGGTCAAAGGGGGCCTGCTTGGGGCGAAAGGGGCGAGTCCGTGAAAAGTCATTATCCAGGAACAACTCTTTGAGGGCGGCAAAGGTTGGCTCCGGTAAAGAAACTTCCGTTATGCGGTCGCCCACGCCCAAGCGATTTTTATCGTTGGGGTCGCGGTAGAGCCGGTGGGCGTCGGAGCCCTGGATACAATGCATGCGGCGGGGATATTCGGGCTTGGAGCCGTTGAAAAAATTAGCCGTGGTGTGCCGACGCTTCACCTCCAGGTCGGTCACTTCCAAGGCATGCAGGTGGGAGTCCTGGGTATAGGCAATTTTGGTTTGGCCGCCAAAATCAAAGCCTTGCATGGCCACACCGTGGGTGGAGTTAGCATGCGCAGCAATGACCAGCCCACCGGCTTCGTTGATAATGCGGTAGGCTGTCAGCACATCAACGGTAGCGCCAACCTGAGTTGAACCCTCGTCCAGCCGGTCAGCGGGCACACGCAGACTCAATAGAATGTGTTCCAGTTCGCGCAGGGTGGTTTCAAGTGGAAAAATCCCCAAGACATGAAAGCCCAGGGTCGCGGTGAACTCGAAGCCGGGCAGTAACAGAATCTTCTCGCTTAGCCGGCGATATTCATCGAGGCGCTGCTTTTCTTCGGGTCGAATCCGCTCAAGCTGCTCCAGCAAAACCAGATCGTCAACCTCTTTGTGCAGTCTGCGCAGACCGGCCACCGTATTATGATCGGTAAAAGCAATAATATCCAGGCCGCACTGTTCGGCCCTTCTTAAAATATCCAAATAACTTAGATCCGGTTCCAGGTAATCTTTTGAACCGGGGGTGTGCAAATGCAAATCAACGCGATACCAATTTAATTTATCGTGATTGCTTCGACGTTTTCGGGCCACGATGGTCATCCTCGTCTATCTGTTGTAAGCTGATATGAGATATTAAAGACGAGGGTTTCGAGGGGCTGCGAACGGGCAGGTCACTGGCTTACGGTCGTCACCGTTAAAAGTTGGTCCCAAGGTCTAATGATTATCTCGGCCCAAAATAAATAAAGCTGCGCGGCAGTATCGGCAAAATTCGCGCACTTCGCGGGGCGCGAAACTGTTATGGAAGGGACCCTGATCTTTTGGTGACTCAAGCAATGACTAAAATAATAAGGCGGTAATAATTAAAACACCGCCTAATAATACTTTGCGGGAGTAATTAATTTTTTTACAAATTAAACTATCCGCTAATGACCCAATAGGCGCCTAACGAAACCCGCTGATAAATTTTAGTTAGCCGAACCTCACCTCCTTAACCTGGCAATCTAGCCCGAATTTTATTGACGGTTTTGGTCATCTCTTGCCAATTGAATGGCTTCAAAATGAAATCGTCAGCGCCTGCTTCCAGACAATCTTGACGGCGGTCGATGGCTGAAGCCATTAAAATAGGTAGACCCCGCCAGGCGGCGTTACTACGAATGAGCGGCACATACTCAAGCGTTTCTCGCGACCCCAGATGAAAATCCAAAATTAAGATATCAGGTTGCTCTTTCTCCAGGAGGGCTAAAATATCGCTGAAACCCGTGGCAGAGGCGGTTTGATAATTTTCCATCTGCAAAATCGTTTCCAACAAACTACAGGTCATGGGGTCATCGTCTACCACCAGAATTTTTACCATTTCCATAATTTCTACAACGCCAGTAACACCCTTTGGAACAAGACGTAATGATTAATGCCGAAAAATTATACCATTTACCCCACTTATGTGCAATCTTTTCATAAAATTTGCTTTTTCAGGCCATTTTCAACCTTAACTTTTCATAAAACCTATTGCATATACGAATAAAGTATGTTATACTACTTGACATATTATTCTTTTTGCTCATTTTGGGCTAGATTGCTGCTCTTTAAAAACAACTCTTCGCTGAGTCTGAAAAGTAGCCAGGTAGTTGCCACATGCTGGGTTTGGGTATAACCCCAGCCAAACCTGCTATTTTGCACGGTTAAGAATACAAGCACATCCTGATAAAAGCTGTCGTCTCCCGTTTGGGTTCAGATCCGGTTGAAGGGCGGTTTTAAAATCGTTCATTATTACTTGCCACAATGAAAGTGGTTGAGGCTTGTTAAAAGTCTCCAAGTATTAGGAGGAAGGCGTTCACCATGTTCCCAGATCATACTTCTTACACCAACTCCCAAGGGCGGTTTAGGCAATTTTATCAATCCGAAGACCAGGATCAATTCTTTGAGGCGTTTACAGAAAAAGATGACCCTGACCAGTTGCAGGCTTTCTACTTTTCTCTGGAAGAAGAAGCCGAGCACACCAGCCCCGCAGCAGACCTGGACGATAAAATTGAAGAAAATGAGGACTTTTTATTTTATGCGGCTGATGACGCAGATACAGAATTTGACGTGGATGACTCCATCGCCCTGTATCTCAAAGAAATCAGCCGCATTCCGCTTTTAAGCGCCGAAGAAGAAGTTCAACTGGCCAAAGCCATTGAACGCGGCAAAAAAGCGATGGTGCGCCTGGCCCAATCGCACGGTCAGGCCAATGGCTTCTCCCGCGAGCGCTTGCGCAGCGAAGTCCGGCGCGGCAAAGAGGCCCGACGCAAACTCATCGAGTCCAACTTCCGGCTGGTAGTCAGCATTGCCAAAAAGTACATCGGCCACGGCGTGTCGTTTATGGATTTGATCCAGGAAGGTAACATCGGCCTGATCCGAGCCGTGGAGAAGTTTGAATACCAGCGCGGTTTCAAATTCAGCACCTACGCCACCTGGTGGATTCGCCAGGCGGTCAGCCGGGCTCTGTCCGACCAGGGGCGAACCATCCGCGTGCCGGTACACATGGGCGAGCGCATCACCCAGCTTTCCCGTATCTCCCGCGAACTGGTCCAGAAAAATGGCCACGAGCCGACCGAGGAAGAAATCGCCGCCGAAATGGGCATCAGCGTGCGGCTGCTGGAGCGCATCCGCCAGGCCGCCCAGTATCCTCTCTCCCTGGAAATGGAAGTGGGCGAGGATATGGACAGCACCCTGGGCGACTTTATTGAGGATGACCACCTGCTGCCCAACGACTCGGCCATTCACAAACTGCTGTGCGAGCGGGTCAATGACGTGCTGGCTTCACTTAGCGCCCGCGAGAGCCGGGTGCTGCAACTACGTTTTGGCTTGCAGGATGGCCGGGCCTACACCCTGGAAGAAGTCGGCCAGAAATTTGGCGTCACCCGCGAGCGCATTCGCCAGATCGAAGCCAAGGCCCTGAGCAAGCTACGCCATCCCCGCCGCAGCCGCCGCTTGCGCGATTTTTTGGAGTAGGGGTTTGGGTCCACAAACTGCGTAGCGCACAGATTGATCCAGATTATTTTTAGATGAAAAAAGAGCTAATTCTAACGGATTGGCTCTTTTTTGTTGAGCGGTAAAATCGGCCAAAGAGTCATTCGGCCAATCCTTTATCAGCGTTTTGTCCACCAACATAATTGCTTACGACTCACAATTAGAGTATGATTTGGGTTATAATGGCGGGCGGTAGGGTCTGTTGGTCAGCTTATGTCTGAAAGATTCTACGTAACAATAAAGCTCGCTCTCAAGCATGGGAGGCGGGTTTTTTTATGATTAATGGAGGTTTACTATTCAATGTCGAATAACCTAACAATTCACACATTTTTGGATGAATTAGCCAGCTCGGCTTCTACTCCCGGCGGTGGGGGCGCGGCCGCCTTGTCGGGAGCGATGGGCGCGGCGCTGGTCAGCATGGTTTGTAATTTGACGGTCGGCAAAGAAAAATTTGCCGGAGTCGAGCCGCAGATACAGGAGATCTTGGGCAAATCGGAAGCCCTGCGGGCGCAGTTGACCCAAATGATCGAAGACGACGTAGCCGCCTTTAACACGGTTATGGCCGCCTATCGCCTGCCCAAAGCTACCAACGAGGAAAAAGCCGCCCGCACCGCCGCCATTCAGGAGGCCTCGAAAAAAGCCACCTTGGTTCCCCTGGCTGCCGCCCGCGCCTGCGCCCAAGTGATTGACCTATGCCGGCCCGCCGCCGAAATGGGCAACCCCAATGTGGTCAGCGACGCCGGTGTGGCCGTCCTCTGCGGGCAGGCCGGGCTCAAAGCCGCCGCCCTCAACGTGCTCATCAACCTGAGCGCGATTAAAGATGAAGCCTTTGTGGCCCAGCACCGGGCCGAGTTGGATCAACTCCTGGCCGGGCACGAAGCGCTGGCAAATGAAGTGTACGAATTAGTCAAAAGTAAACTATAGGTTGAAACGTGAAGTGTAAAATGTGAATCTTATTCTTCACGTTTTACGCTTCACGTATCACGCTTTAAGCCCCACATTCTTTCAAAGGAGAAAAGTCATATGTCCGTTCCTAGCGATCTTGAAATCGCCCAAGCAGCAACCGTAAAACCTATTTTAGAAATCGCCGCCAGCCTCGGCTTAACCGAAGATGACCTGGACCTGTACGGCAAATACAAGGCCAAAGTCCACCTGGATGTATTGGCAAAATTCAAAGATCGCCCTCAAGGAAAATATATTGACGTGACCGCCATCACCCCCACCCCGCTGGGTGAAGGTAAAAGCACCACCAGTGTTGGGTTGACTCAAGGTTTGGGCCACATCGGCAAAAAGTCCATGATTTGTATCCGCCAACCCAGCCAGGGGCCAACCTTTGGCATTAAAGGTGGTGCGGCCGGCGGCGGCTATAGCCAAATTATCCCGATGGAGGAATTTAACCTCCACCTCACCGGCGACATCCACGCCATTACCGCCGCTCACAACCTGGTGGCAGCGGCGCTCGACGCGCGGATGTATCACGAGAGCCGCCAGAGCGACGAGGAACTGGCCAAATTGGGCGTGAAGCGGCTCAATATTGATCCCTACAACATCCAGTGGAACCGGGTGCTAGATGTCAACGATCGCGCCTTGCGCAATATCGTCATCGGCCTGGGCGGTCATCTGGATGGCATCCCCCGCCAGAGCGGTTTCGACATCACCGTAGCCTCCGAGATTATGGCTATTCTGGCCTTGACCACCAGCTTGAAGGATATGCGCGAACGCTTTGGACGGATGATCGTAGCCCTGGACCGGAGCGGCAAGCCGGTCACCGCCGAGGATTTGG
>CAZRYD010000252.1:2871-10484 GCA_964604225.1 uncultured Caldilineaceae bacterium | reverse complement strand
CATGTCAGAAGTCAATTATTACGCTTACAAAATTCAACCCACCCGCTTGGCCATGCTAACGCAAGGCCCCACTCCGGAAGAGGAGGCGATTATTACCGAGCACTTTAACTATTTGAAAAGTTTGACCGATCAAGGCGTCGCCATATTTGTTGGCCGCACTCTGACCACCAACGAGCACACGTTCGGGATTACCGTCTTCAAAGCTGCCACGGCCACATCTGCTCAGGAGATTATGAACAACGACCCGGCGGTTAACCATGGGGTGATGCGAGCCGAGCTATATCCGTTTCGGGTGGTTTTGATGACAGATAAAAAGATTGACTGAGATTTATCCCCCTGTACCAAAGGACAGGTTGACCACCTGTCCTTTTTTATTGCTTGCAAGCTGACCCCTTGCCCGATGTGTCAGCCCGTTTTTGGGGCTATGATAGATTGAGTAAAGGCAACCGCTCATTTAACGAAAGGATTTAACTGATGACACTCAGCAAAGCAACTCCTCGAACTGCTCTCATCACCGGCGCTTCGCGCGGCTTGGGCCTGGCTCTGGCTCGCCAATTGGCCGAGCGCGGCTGGCACTTGATCCTTGATGCTCGCAGTCCTGACGCCCTCAAAGCGGTTCAAAAAGAACTGGCCCAACGCACCTTTGTGACCGCTATTGCCGGCGACGTGACCGATCCGGCCCATCGCCGGGCGTTGGCGGTGGCTGCGCGGGCGGCCGGCGGCCTGGACGCGGTGATCAACAATGCCAGCATTCTCGGCCCCAGCCCGCAGCCGGAGCTATTGGACTACCCACTGGAGATGCTGGAGCAGGTTTATCGAGTCAACGTGCTGGCTCCGCTGGCCCTACTGCAAGCGCTGCGGAGCGAATTGAAACCGGCAGCGCGCATCCTCAATATCACCAGCGACGCCGGCATCGAAGCCTATCCGGGCTGGGGCGGCTACGGTTCCAGCAAAGCGGCGCTGGAGCAGCTCTCGGCCATCCTGGCCGAAGAGAATCCCGCCTGGCGAGTCTACTGGGTTGATCCGGGCGACATGCGTACCCAAATGCACCAGGCAGCCTTCCCCGGTGAGGACATCAGCGACCGGCCTCTGCCCGAAGAGAGTGTGCCTGGCTTGATTGAGCTACTCGAAGGTGATCGTCCGAGTGGTCGCTACAAGGCCAGAGAATTAACCTCGACAAATACGCCAGGTGGAATGCAGGAACTGCGAACAAGACAGGTTTATCGCATTGATAAATTTAAGGTACCCAAACCCGCTCGCGCTGAATTCATTCAAAAAGCGCGAATCCCGCATGAATTCATTAAGACTCAGCCAGGCTTCATCCAAGACTTCATATTCGAGCAAACAGGGGGCCCCGGCGCGTTTAATTTTGTCACTGTGGTTGTCTGGGAGAGCGCCGACGCACTTGATGCGGCCAGGCAGGCCGTAACAGCGAAATACAGAGAAATTGGTTTCAAACCCAATGAATTGTTCGACCGGCTGGGCATCGAGGCCGACCTGGCAAACTATTCGCCGCTAGAAACCTGACTATAAGACCTCTGCGGTCTCCGCAGGAGGAATATCATGGAAACTTTTACCGCACTCAAATACCTGGTCGCCAAAGAAACAGCAAACCGACTGCCAGCCAGTCAAACATCTCTTCTCACCGCTGCCAAATCTCAGCAGCCAGCGCTCAGCGGCGGGCAGCGGTCGGCGGGCCGCGGTCTTAACTTCCACCTGCCGCCCGAGCTCGAAGCCAGCGAACCGCCCGAAGCTCGCGGCCTGGCCAGAGATGAGGTGCGCTTGATGGTCTCGTATCGCTCAAACAATCAGGTAACGCATACCCAATTCCGCGACCTGCCTGACTTCCTGGCTGCGGGCGACCTGCTAATCATCAACACGAGCGGCACCCTGAATGCCGCACTCCGCGCTACCCGCGCCGACGGCACGCCCCTCGAACTCCATCTCTCCACCCACCTGCCCGCCGACCTGTGGATTGTGGAGGTACGACAACCTGACGAAGCCACCACCCGGCCGTTCTTCGACGCCAGCGCCGGCGAGACGCTGGCCCTGCCCGCCGGAGCAACAGCCACGCTACACACCCCCTACCGGCCCGAACATCGCGGCGGAGACCCGACCCGGCTGTGGATTGCCAGCCTGCAACTGCCCGAGGCGCTCGCGCTAGAGACTTACCTGGGCGAGTATGGTTTTCCAATCCGTTATTACTACGTCGAGCAAGCCTGGCCCAGCGACTACTATCAAACCGTCTACGCCACCGAGCCGGGCAGCACGGAGATGCCTTCAGCCGGGCGGGCTTTTACGCCAGAGCTAATTACCCGGCTGGTCGCTAAAGGGGTGCAGCTTGCACCACTCATTTTGCACACCGGCGTGGCCAGTTTGGAAGAGCACGAACCGCCCTACGAGGAGTTTTACCGCGTGCCGCTGGATACGGCCCGGCTGGTCAACGCGGCGCGGGCGGTGGGCAGGCGGGTCATCGCCGTGGGCACGACGGTGGTGCGGGCGCTGGAAACCGTGACCGATGCGGAGGGGGTGACCCACCCCGGCGAGGGTTGGACCCGCCTGGTCATCACCCCGGAACGCGGAGTGCGAGCCGTCACTGGGTTGTTGACCGGCCTGCACGAGCCGGAGGCTTCACACCTGGCCATGCTGCAAGCCCTGACGGGATTGGAGCATTTGGAGATTACTTATACTGAGGGGCTTGAGCAAGGTTATCTGTGGCACGAGTTCGGGGACTTACACTTGATTTTGCCGTAATTCTAAAAAGATTATATTACAGAGAAGAGGCACAAGAAAGGTTTAAGGCCAAGCCTTACATGTCACTGTGGCTCGCCGGCGGGTAAATAATCCGCCGGGTTGACCGGCTGTCCATTGAGCCGAACTTCAAAATGAACGTGCGGGCCGCTAGAGTGGCCGGTGCTGCCCACCTCGCCCACGGCATTGCCACGAGCGATACCTACGCCTGCCTGGACCAGCGCCCCCTTGAGATGGAGGTAGAGAGTTTCCAGACCTGCACCGTGGTCAATCACCACCGTATAGCCCAAGCCATCCTGGCCCCAGCCGGCGTAACGAACCACGCCAGGGGCGGCGGCATAAACGGTTGAACCATAAGGCGCGCCAATATCGAGGGCTTGATGATCCGGCTCAAAACCGCCGGTCACCGTGCCCACCACCGGCCAGGACAGCAGCGAGTCAACCGCCAGGGTCGGTTGGGGCAAAACGCCGCCTTTGCGGCCAAAGGGGACAATCAAGCCCTGGCCAGTTTTTAACTTGTAAGGGGGATACAGGCCATTGGGTGGATAGTTGCTAATATCGGTTTCAGCCACGCCATATTGGGCGGCGATAGAGGCCAGAGTGTCTTCTGGGCTGACGATATGATAGACGCCCTGCACCGGCAAAATGATCAACTCAGTGCCAATAGCCAAAACATCGGGGTTGCGCTCCAGGGCGGGGTTGGACCAGCGCAGCGTATCCAAATCCAATCCAAATTGGGCGGCGATGCTCCACAGCGTGTCGCCATCCTGGACGATGTAGGTCAAGACTTTGGTCCGTCCGGCCACATTGGGCCAGGGCACGGTGCCGTCGGCGGCGCTGGGTGAATAGAGGTCGGCGGTATAGGCCTGGCTGTCGGGACGTTCGACCACGGTTGAATTGACCATGACCACCGCCTCAGCTTTTGGCCGGGTGAGGTGGGCCTGGAGCTGTTGCACGGGAAGCGGGGCGCGCTGTAAGACATCCTGACCCCAATTAGCCAGGGCCTGGCTGGGCTGCCAGCCCTGCTGCCAGGCCACCAGCCCGGCCAATACCAACAGCGCGACAGCCAACACCAGCACGCGCCAGGGCCGTTTCCGCCTCGGCCCCACGTACAAGTCTATCGGCATCGAATCCTTCCTTCCGCAGCCGATTATACTACCGGATGGGAAAAAAGATCAAAAAACGTAAAACGTGAAACGTGATGGGTAAAGATTTCACGTTTTACGCCTCACGTCTCTACTTCTCCCGCCCCAAGGCCAGAGCTACCGCCGCGGCCCGGCTATTCACATTGAGTTTGGTAAAGATGCTCTGCGTATGCTTTTTGATGGTATTGACCGTGACGGTCAATTCGGCGGCGATTTCTTTGTTGGTCTGGCCCTGGCTTAAAAAGTAGAGAACCTCCAATTCGCGCTCACTTAAAACGGCCACCACCTCCGGTTCCACCTTCTGCATAAAACTGGCCGGAATATGCGCACTGCGCCAAACGACCTGTTTTTTAACCATAGCCTCTTTTTTGATCGTTTCGAGCAATTTGCGCCGGTTAAATTCGTCTTTGCGGAAAAAATTAACCGCATTCAGTTCGGCCAGGGTCTCAATGGCCAGATTAATCGTTGCGTAACCGGTGACCACAATCGCCGGCAGCGGTTGGGGCAAGCCGGCAATTTTTCTTAAGACCTTAAGGCCATCACGGTTATTGTAGTTCGCTTCAGACAGGGACATGTCTACGATAGCCAGGGCAAAGTTTTGGTCGGCCAGGACTGTCAGAGCGGCCTGATGGGTGGTCACTACGATTGGCTCAAAACCGGCATCGACGATGATTTCGCTAAAGATATTCTGCCAGTTTGGCTCGTCTTCAATCACCAGAATTGCTTGACCGGCCAATTTACGCCCCTTTTTCCGCCGGCAGCCAGACCGTAAAGGTGCTACCTTGACCTGGTTCACTCTCAACCAAGAGCCGTCCGCCAAAACGGTCTACAAAAGTTTTGACCCACCACAGGCCGAAACCCAGCCGGCGGGTTTGCTCCTCGGTTGAGGCCAGCTCAGTAGATGAAAATTCAAAGATATGGGGCTGGATTTCCGGGAGAATCCCCGGGCCGGTATCGGCGACGGTGACTCCCACTTCATTATCTTGCCAAACCCCACTCAGTCGCAATTCTCCCCCGTCTCCCATAGCGATTAAGGCATTGTCAATGAGGTTATAGAAAACCATCTCTAGCTGCTGCTCGCTGGCTACGGCCGGGGGCAGTCCATCCAACCCGGTCTGCCAAACTTTAAACGCGGGGCCTGGCGCAGCCCGCGCCAAAGCTCGCTCCAGACAGCGGAGAATGTTCACCGGCTGGCGCTCGAACGGCCGCAGATGAGCCATTGACTCGCGGACAATATTCATCGCCTGGCGCGCGCTGGCCTCAATTTCGTGCAAATTGCTGGCCAGATAGGCTGAGGCTGCCAGGACTTCGCCGCATTTATCCTCGATCCCCTGGACGCGGGCCGGGATGGTCCCGACCTTGTTATTGAGTTGGTGCAGCAAGTTGGCGGTCACATCACCCACGGCGGCAAAGGTTTCGGCGGTGGCCTGACGCTCGCGGGCCTGTTTCAATTGGGCCAGTTGTTCGGCATCCTGAATCGCCACCGCCGCGTGATTGGCCAAACAGGTGAGCAATTTTTTATCCCAATCGGAAAAGTCGCGCAGCTCGGTCGTATAGAGGCTAAAACTGCCCACCGCCCGGCCTGACCCATCCGGGATGAGCAGCGGTACAATAATCGCCGAGACCCAACCTTGCTCAATCGCCAATGTTCGATACTGAAAATCAGGATGCTCGCGCACATCATCAATAGTAATCGGTTGGCGGAGGCGGATGGCCCGCCCGGTAAAACTGCGCTCCAGGGCCAGGAGGTCACCACGGTGATAGCCTTCGGTAGATTGGCGCAGGATCAGGGTATTGGTATCGTAAATGGTCCAAATGGAGCCTATTGGCACATTGATCAAAACACAGGCCCGGTCAATAATCAATTTCAACAGCGCATCCAGTTCGGTGGTCAACAGCACCCCCACAATTTCCTGTAAGGCATCCAACAAGCGAATTTCTTGCAGAGCGATGACCATTTGCGTGGCCAGCGTCTCCAACAAACGCTGATCCTCCTCAGAAAAAGCGTTAGGCTGCGGGCTTTCGATATTTAAGACCCCTTCCAGCCCGCCGCCAGCCCCAATCAGGGGGACGGCCAGTTCGGAGCGCATCGGCAGGTCTACCGGCAGCGGTTGGTAAATGTGGCACCATGGCGGCTCTTGTAAATCGGCAATAACCAGCGACTCCCGCCGTGAGGCCACCCAGCCGACCACGCTCTGTTCATTCACCGGCAGGGGCGGCCCGGCAGCCACTCCTTCGGTGCGCCCGGCTATCGCTCTGATGGTCAACTCCTTGTTTTTTCGGTCGTATAATTCAAAGCTGCCATATTGGGCCGCCGTCATATCCAGCCCGATAGCTAAGATTTCTTGCAAGGTTTCATCAAAATTGGACCGGCTGCTCACCAGGCGCGAAGCCCGGCCCAGCTTTTCAAGCTCGCCGACTTTACGGGCCAGGGCCCGAGTCATCCCGCCCACCTGGCGACCGTGATGAATGGCCAGGGCGGCCAGATTGACAAAATTATCCAACAGCAACAGCTCCACCTCGCTAAAGCGGCTTTCATCACAGCGATAAACGTACAACACGCCGACAATCTCGTCCCCCACAATGAGGGGATAACAAGCCAGGGAGCGCGCGCCGGCCGCCCGTTTGGCCGGGTGGATGGAACGGCCTCGCTCATCATACGAGAGCAGCCGGCGGCGACGACGGATAGCCTGCGCTCCCAAGCCGTCCGGGCGCGGAAAATCATCACTTGACGCCCCGGCTGGCTCGCCCGCCGACACCCGTGACTCCGGGTCAAAGGCCCGCCGCGCTTCGTCGTAAACCCAAATCACCGCCGAGGCGTTAGGGGCGGGCGGGGCGAGGTCAGCCCCCGCTGCCACCGCCTGCACCGCATTTTCAACAATCAATTGCAACGTAGCCGGCAGGTCGTGCCCCACCCCCAGCCGATTGACCTGCGCCCCGATTTCATTGAGCGCCACGAGGGTTTTGATCAGCTTTGAAGCCCCCGCAGCCGTAGAAACTTCGTCTTTTGGCTCCAATTTACTTTACCTATGTGGTATGATGCTGTGCTATAACAGGTAGCAAGGTAGCAGGTAGCAACGTCGCTGTTGACAAGACCTGCTACCCTGCTACTTTGATCCCCCATTTTAGGCCAAAAAGGACTCCTTTGCAACACCCCTCACAAATTGATTTTGTCCTCGCCACCGGCCGGCCTTACCCAAGTTGCCCCGCCGTAAGTAACAAATGCGGCCTTTAGCCTGATCATTAAACAACATTTAAACGGCTTCTGAACAACTTCTGAACATCTTTTTGATATAGTTTTTCTGACTATAGTTCAGGAGGTAATGGGATGACTTAAGATCAGAAATGATTTGCCGGTTAGAAGTAAGTATTACTACTTTCAACCTTCGAACTTGTATCTAAAAACTGAGATAAGCTTGCAACTAAAGGAGATATACCCATGAACCAAATCGTCAAATATCTTATTTTTTCAGTGGCAGCCATAGTAATGTTCAGCAGCGCCGCCATTGCTTTGGCTCAAGGCGGTTCTGACGGTCCCGGTGGTCCAGGCAGACCAGGCCGAGGTGCGGGCGGCCAGGTGACTTCAATTGACGGCTCTACCATCATAGTGAAGAATCCGCACGGGGATGAGGAGAGCATTGTCACCACCGGCAGTACCGAGTTTGTGGTCAACGACGAAACGGGCAGCCTGGACGATATTGAGGTTGGGATGTTTGT
>CAZRYD010000252.1:0-2771 GCA_964604225.1 uncultured Caldilineaceae bacterium | reverse complement strand
TTGTGGTCAACGACGAAACGGGCAGCCTGGACGATATTGAGGTTGGGATGTTTGTTTTCGCTAAAGGAGAAAGGGACGACGATGGCGTTTTCACCGCCACGCAAGTGATGGCCAGCGATGAGGCTCCACAGCCTCCGAACGGTCCAGGCAGACCAGGCCGAGGTGCGGGCGGCCAGGTGACTTCAATTGACGGCTCTACCATCATAGTGAAGAATCCGCACGGGGATGAGGAGAGCATTGTCACCACCGGCAGTACCGAGTTTGTGGTCAACGACGAAACGGGCAGCCTGGACGATATTGAGGTTGGGATGTTTGTCCACGCCGAAGGTGAAAGAGCTGATGACGGTACCTTCACGGCGACCCGCGTCGTCGCCAGCGACGAGGCTCCGGCACCTCCACCCGGCGGTCCGGGCAAGGATCAAGGAGCGCCTCAACCCCCCAATAAGAATCAAGGACAATAAGCCTCAAACTCTAGCGATGGCTTCAAGGCCCGAAGGAAGTTGCTCTGCTTTCTTCGGGCCTGCTCTTACCGACCGGCATGGAGTAGGCCATAAGTTTCCGCCAAAAGTCCTTACATATTACACCTCGCGCCAGCCAAAATTTTAGAATTTAAATTGTGAAACTCCCTACTGTTTGACAAAATTTTGAATCGGCAGAATGATTAGATACGGAATGTTATACTGCTAACCTTGAGGACTGGATGCCAAAAACAATCTTAATCGCTGACGATGCCGCCAATATTCGACTCATGGTCAAGGATTATTTGCAGGAAAAGGGCTATCGGGTGGTCACGGCAGAAAACGGGCAAGATGCGCTATATGTGGCCCGCCACGAAAAGCCGGACCTGATCCTACTGGACATCATGATGCCGGAACTGGATGGGTATGAATTCATCGCAACCTATCGCAAAGAAGCCGATACGCCCATTATCCTGCTGACGGCCAAGCTAGAGGAGGAGGATAAGGTCTTGGGGCTGGAACTGGGCGCAGACGATTATCTCACCAAACCCTTTGGGCTGCGTGAGCTGATGGCTCGTATTCGGGCGGTGCTCCGCCGCGCTGGCCAGGAGACAAGCGCCAGTGGTAGCCTGCGCGTGGCCGATATCATCCTCGACCCGGACAGCCGTCTGGTGACAGTGGGCGAGCGGCTCATTGACCTGACTCCGTCCGAGTTCCAGCTATTGGCCGTCTTGATGTCGGCACCGGGGCGAGTCTTTTCTCGCCAGAATTTGCTTGACCACCTGCAAGGCTCAGCCTGGGTTGAGCGCACTGTTGATGTGCATGTGCGCAATTTGCGCGCCAAAATTGAGCCCGACCCCGGCCAGCCACGTTATATCGAAACAGTTTTTGGCGCGGGCTATCGCTTTCGTCCCCCTGTTACTTCGCCGAAAGAGTAACCATGTCGAGTTCATTAACGCTCAAATTGGTTCTGGCTTTTTTGGCGGTCAGCCTGATTGGCGTGGCCCTGGTCGCCGTTTTTTCCCGCTTAATCACCGAGCGGGAATTTGATCGTTTCCGGCTGGAGCAGGCCCGGAGCGACTTTATAGCCGAGGCAACTGCTTACTACCAGGCCCACGGCTCCTGGCAAGGCATTGACAAAGCAATGGCCCAGCCCGGCCCGTTCGCTCCTCCCCAGCAGCAGCCAGGCGGCTCGCCGCCCCTGCCCCGGCCGCCCTTCGGCTTAGTTGACCAGAATAAGGTGGTCGTGCTACCCGGCGGTCCCTATCGCCTGGGCGAGCGCGTACCGGCAGCGGCGCTTGAGCAAGGTATTCCCCTGGTCGTTGCCGGGCAGCAAGTGGGCTTTGTTTTAATTGAGACCCGGCCGCCGCGCAACCCGCTGGAAGAGCAATACCTGGCCCGCACCAACCAGGCCGTACTCATTGCGGCCGGCGGAGCGACGATTATTGCCCTGGGCGTGGGTATTTTTCTGGCTCGCACCTTGACCCGCTCACTGCGGGAACTCACAACCGCTACCCTGGCCATGGCTGCCGGAAATTTGGCTCAAACCGTACCGGTGCGCTCGCAAGATGAATTGGGTAAACTGGCCCTGGCTTTCAACCAGATGAGCGCCACCGTCACCCATGCCAACCAGCTTCGCCGCCAGATGACGGCCGATATCGCTCACGATTTGCGCACGCCGCTGTCGGTTATCAGCGGCTACCTTGAAGCAATGCGCGAGGGAGATCTAACTCCCACCCCTCCCCGCCTCGACGCAATTTATGCCGAAGCCCAGCACCTCAACCGCCTGGTGAGCGATCTGCGAACCTTGTCGCTGGCCGATGCCGGCGAATTATCGTTGAACCGGCAGCCGGTAGCGGTGCCGGAGCTGCTCGCCAGGGTAGCGGCCGCCTATGCCCATCAGGCCGAACAACATCAACTTAACTTGTCGATTCAGGCGGAAAACAATTTACCGGAGATTAATGCCGACCCGGACCGGTTGGTACAGGTGCTGGGCAATTTGGTCAGCAATGCGCTGCGTTACACCCCGGCGGGAGGCCAGATTATCCTGGCAGCTCGACCTCAGGCCGGTCAGGTGCTGCTACGGGTTGAAGATACCGGGCGAGGCATTCCCACCGCCGACCTGCCCTACGTTTTTCACCGTTTTTATCGCACCGACCCATCTCGCCAACAGGCCGAAGGGGAGTCGGGCCTGGGCTTAGCCATTGCCAAGGCTATCGTCGAGGCCCACGGGGGAAGGATCGCCGTCGAGAGTGAGCCAGGCCAGGGAACAAGCTTTACGATTCTGCTTGACGCTGTCCATAAAGACTTGAA
>CAZRYD010000251.1:0-10509 GCA_964604225.1 uncultured Caldilineaceae bacterium | reverse complement strand
GGTCTACCGATTAGGATAGTGTTCAACAACTGAGCTCATCGCCATCTCAACGCGGGGATGAGGTATTTCCACTTCAAGCAGCAAGCCGGCATCGGGTTGATTTTGCAGCTTTAGACGTCCGCCCAGTAGGGCAACTCGTTCACTGATCCCCAGCAAACCGTAATGGCCTTCGGCTGAAAGGGCCGAAAGGTCAAAGCTGTTGGTTAGCCCTCGGCCATTATCGGCAATGGAAACCATTAACATGCGCGGCGAAGTATGCTTTAGACGTACTTTGACGGCTCCGGCTTGAGCATGCTTGCGAACGTTACTCAAGCCTTCTTGAACAATGCGGAAAATGGACAGCTCAAGCGCCTCGGGTAGACGAGCCAGATTGGGCGGCAGGTCGAGCGTGATGGCGATACCGGTTCGCGCGCTCCAATCGTGTGTATAGGATTGCAGGGCTGCCCCCAAGCCCAGGCTATCAATTGTTGGTGGCCGCAAGTCGCCACAGATGCGGCGCAGGTCATCTACCAGAGTGCGGATACGCTCGTGAGCGTCTAGCAATTCATCTTTGAGCGCCGCTGATAAAGCCTCGGCGGCGTCTTCTATCTCTTCGAATTGGTAATTTACGCCTAACAAATCCTGGATAACTTGGTCATGGAGTTCGCGGGCCAGATGTTTGCGTTCCTGCTCTCGCTCGGTCAAGAGCCGGCGCTGAGCATCCTGTAAAGCCAGGTTGGCCTGATCAAGGGCGCGTACTTGTTCAGCCAATTGGTCAATGAGCTGCCGATTGAGGTTGTCCTGGGCGGCCAGATTTTGCTCAAGTAAGGTCTGTTGATGGCGTAATTTGTCGGCCTGTTCACGAGCCTGGTAAAAGCTATCCAAGGCCCAGATAGTCGGAGTGAGCGTTTTTCGGTCAGTGGAGCCTACCAAGGCTGCCACAATCTCCTCACGATTGGTTTCATCGGTGCGGCGATTGGCGACCAAACGTCCCTCACGGAGGGCAATGATGCGGTCGGCCACAGCAAAGAGATGCTCAAGATTCTTGCTACTGAAGATGATTGAAATGCCTTGCTGCTGCCACATTTGGATCAAAGAGAGGAACTGCTGTTGGTAAGTGTAACCCAATAGTCCGGTAGGTTCATCGGCAAAGATCAAGCGGGTTGGGCGGGTCATGGCTCGAGCAATGGCCACAAGTTGGCGCTGCTCACTGGACAGGTTAGAAACCTTTTCTTCCAGCGAATTAAAACGCACGCCCAACCGGGCCAAAATACGGTTGACTTCTACATCCATACGTCGTTCGCTGGGTACTTTTAGCCAGCCGACTATGCCCGACCAGCCAATTTCGTGGCCCAAGAAGATATTGCTGGTAATATCCAAATTCTCGGCCAGATTTGGCTTTTGATAGATAACCTCAATCCCTATCTCGCGGGCCTGAAAAGGCCAGTGCAGCCGCCGCTCAGCAAAATAGATGTCGCCCGTGTCGGGGGTGTATAAGCCGGCCAAGAGCATGGCTAAAACAGACTTGCCGGCTCCGCTGCGCCCGGCCAAACCGACCACCTCGCCAGGCTGGACTTCAAAACTCACCTGTTGGACGGCGGTGAGGGTGCCAAAGCTCTTAGAAAGGTTGATAACTCGCAACAATGGATCCATTAACCAGGCCCCTCAAGGAGTCAACAGCTAGATCATAGACCGAAACATTTCCCTGTTTACGATCTGTTATGATATATGATTCTACAAAAGCCCTGGAAGGGGTCAAATTTATTAGGTAGTGCTGCTAGGCGATACCCGACCGGCTCCGGCTCCGGCGCGACAACGAGTCGACCAATACGGCTACCAGCAATACCAGGCCGGTGATGACAAACTTTACCCCCGCGCTTAAACCCAATAGCCCCATACCGTTCTCGATACTGGCAATGACAAGAGCTCCCAGGAAAGCGCTGCTAATCTTGCCGCTGCCGCCAAACAGGCTGGTGCCCCCAATCACCGCAGCCGCAATCGAGTTGAGCAGTAGATTACTACCTCCGGCAGCCGTATCAACCGAGCGCAGGCGCGAGGCCAGTACAATGCCGCCCGTCCCGGCCATCAGGCTGGAGATCATGAAGACCATGATCCGAACCTGATTGACCTTGATCCCGGCGCGTCGAGCGGCTTCAGTGTTGCCGCCAATCGCATAAACGTAACGGCCAAACTGCGTCCTTTCCGCCAAGAAGGTGAACCCAACCAGCAGGATGAGCAGGATGATTCCAACCAAAGGCACCCCTCGGTCTTGATTGGCAAAATAGACGACCAGTGCAACCAGCACAGCCGGGCCGATGATCTGAGTCGCCAAGATGGCCAATGGCGCACTGGAAACCTCCCGCTGCTGCCGATCCCGCCAGCGACTGACTCGGCCAAGGGCATACAGGATTATGATTCCTACAGCCACTGTCCAGCCCCACAGCGGCGGTAAAAAATAGTTGGCGATGCCGATAACGACGGGGTCTTGAATGACGACAGTGCCACCGCCGCCGATGAGGATCAGGACCATGCCATTCCAAACCAGAAAACCGGCCAGCGTTACCACAAATGAGGGTAACTGGAATCTGGTAATAATCATTCCTTGCACCATCCCGATCAAGGCGGCAACCAGGAGGGCCACGCCGATGGCCGCTGGCCACGGCCAGCCGCCGGGAGGGCGAAGCTGCAAGGTCATAAATACCGCCGCAACGGCGCTAACATAACCGATTGAGAGGTCAATCTCACCCAAAAGAAGCACATACACCACCCCAATGGCAATCGTGGTGATACCGGCCATTTGCACAATGAGGTTCACAAAGTTGCGGGGAGTGAGATAATTCTCGTTCAAAGTTTGGAAAATAATCGCAATGACCATGACGCCCAGAATGATTGGCAAAGACCCCAAATCCCCAGAACGTATCCGCTTCAAGTAGGTACTCATATAATCAGGCAAGGATTGAGAAACGCCGCCGACCAGGCGAGCGCTCTCGATAGTTGGGGAAATTTCTTTAGTATCGTTCATAGTTTCATTATTCTTGGAACGGATTCCAGTTTACCTGCGGTAATGGCGTGGACGACCTCTCGTTGGGTTGTTTCAGCGGCGATGAACTCGCTAACTTTCTGGCCGAGCCGCAGCACCGTGATGCGATCTGCCACCTCGAAAATATTATGCAGATTATGTGAGCTCAAGACCACCCCCAACCCCTTCCTGGCTAGTATCTTGACCAGTTCCAGCACCTGCCGAGTTTGGGCCACCCCCAACGCTGCGGTTGGTTCATCGAGAATGACCAGCCTGGAATTCCACATAACCGCCTTGGCCACAGCCACTGATTGACGTTGCCCACCGGAAAGCTCGGCTACAGCTTGATGGACCGACTGAACCGTCGTGACCGATAGCGAATCGAGGGTTTCGATACAGGCCCGCTCCATGCTGATCTCGTCGAGTCGCCAGGGGCTTCGCACTCGTTCACGGCCTAAGAACATATTTGCCACCACATCCAGGTTGTCTACTAGAGCTAAGTCCTGGTAGACAACCTCGATGCCCAGCGCGGCACTGTCACGCGGATTACGGATATGAGCGCGTTTCCCATCGAAGTAGAACTCGCCTTCGTCAAAGGGATAAATACCGGCGATGCCCTTGATGAGGGTTGATTTACCGGCCCCGTTATCACCAACGAGCGCCATCACTTCGCCCGCCTGGACCTCAAAGTCGATTTTTGATAGAGCCTGAACTGCGCGGAAGCTTTTCGATACGCCTTTCAACTCAAGTAATGGTTTCTTGGACAAGCCTTTATCCTCTCTGCCGTAGTTTCCGCTAATCTTTTGGGAAGGGTAGGGGTTTTATTCTGGATAAATTAGTCGTAAGTGCCTACTGGTTTACTACCGTAGCTTGTCTCCTCGATGCTGTTATTAAAATCGCCTTTAATTTTTTCGGGAGTGAAATTTTTAAGCAAATAGACTTGTCTGAGTGAGTAAGGTGGAAACACTCCAGGCGTAATGTCTCCATCCATAGCCACTTTATGAGCCACTGGTTAACGATCTGCCGGGCAGAACTGTTCAAACTCACCCACGCAAATTTCAGCCCAGGTGCGAAAACCATCGGCGATAACGGTTTGGGCGATATTATCTTTGGTGACGGCAATGGGGGTGAGCTTGATGAAGGGGATGTCATTCTGGCCGTTGTTAAGGGTTTCGCTGGTGATGCTAGTGGCAACCTCACCCTTGAGCAGGCGGATGGCCGCGTCGGCAGCAGCCTGAGCCTCCAACTGGATGGGTTTGTAAGTGGTCATCGTCTGCCAGCCGGCCAGGATATGCTGGATGCCGCCGACGGTAGCATCTTGCCCGCTGAGAGGGATCGGCTGCAACCCCTGCCCCTTGAGAGCGGAGATAACGGAACCGGCCAGACCGTCGTTGGCGGCGAAGGTAGCGTCCACCTTACCCCCGGCGGCCGTCAGGATTTGCTCATAGATAACCAGAGCTTGCTGGTTGTCCCAGTCGGGCACGGCCTGTTCGTCCACTTTTTCCCACTCACCGGCCTCAAATTTGGGTTCGGCGATAGACTTGTAACCTGCGGCAAAGAGGCTCGAGTTATTGTCGGTGGGCGAGCCATCGAGCAGGACCACGCGAGGTTTCTCGACCGGCAAAGCGTCAATGATCGGTTCAAGGGTTTCACCCATCAGGCGACCCACAGAGACATTGTCGAAGCTGACGTAGATATCAGCGCCGGGGCCTTCGATGGTCAGGCGGTCGTAATCAATCACCTTGACCCCGGCTTCACGGGCTTGAGCGATGATGGCGGCCCCACTGCCGCTGTCGAGGTTGACCAGGAGCAGGACTTTAGCGCCATTGGTGATGGCTTGTTCGGCCTGGGTTTGTTGGGCGCGGGCATCGCCTTGAGCATTGACGATAATATACTTGACGCCAGCAGCCTGAAAGGCTCGTTCAAAGAAGCGGCGGTCGTCGGCTTCCCAGCGAGCAGAAGAGATGCTATCGGGCAACAGCACCGCAATAGACCCCTCTATCTGGTCAGGGTTTGTATCCTTAATGGCACTGGCGGCGATAGCATTCTCACCGGTACGAGTAACTTGGGCTTCGATAGCGCCATCACCCGTATCGCTGATACTGCCCTGCTCGGCGCTACGGGTTGAACCGATACAAGCACTTATCCCAAAAAGTATCACCAAAACAAACAGTAATTTTACAAATTTACCCACATTTCATTTCATCTTTGAGGCCTAAAATTCGAGTAATTCTCATAAAGTCGGGTAGTTGACGCTGCCAAAGAAATAGGGCATTATGAACTAGCAAGGCGCCCTTATCTTTTCTTGAGATACACGTCGGCAGAAACAGCGACGATCAAAACCGCGCCCTTGAGTAGGTATTGCCAGGCGGGCTGGACGTTCATCATTTGCAGGCCGTTGGTCAGGCTGGCCATAATCAGCGCCCCGACCATAGCCCCAAAGATGGTGCCTTCGCCGCCCAGGGTGGAGGTGCCGCCCAGGATACAACTGGCGATGGCGTCAAGCTCGTAGCCGGTTCCGGCAGCAATGGTACCGTAGCCCACGTAGGAAGCCAGCACGACCCCGGCGACGCCGCATAGGAACCCCATCAGGACAAAAATTGAGAAAGTAACACTGCGAATACTCACGCCGGAGAGCCGGGCGGCTTCACGATTGCCGCCAATAGCATAGGCATAACGCCCGAAGCGGGTGTTGTTTGACACATAGGCCATCACCGAGGCGGTAATCGCCAGCAGCATCACCGGAATTGGCACACCGTTATATAGGTTAACCACGTACACGTATACGACCACTACGGCTGCAAACAGGACCGTTTTTAGCATATCCAGATAGAGGGGCGTCAGCTCAAAGCCGTACTTGCGTTTTTTGCGCCGGCCATTGAAAGTCATGTAGAACAGTATCGCTACAACGATAGCGGCCAGAACCCATCCCCCCCACGCTGGCAGATACCCCTGAGCAATCACCGAAAATAGCGGCTGATTGGCCGGGATGGTTTTACCCTGGGTCACGAGCAAAATAGCTCCGTTGAGGACCCACATTCCACCGAGCGTGACGATAAACGCGGGGACGCGCACGTAGGCGATAATCCAACCCTGGATCACGCCAAAAAGGGTGCCCACGGACAGACCCACCAGCACCGACAGGGCTGTAGTCAAAATCTCTTGGTCGGGCAAGACCTGATTCCAGACCTTCGCCTGGGCATAGGCTACTACCACCGACACAAAACCGGCCAGTTTACCGACCGACAGGTCAATGCCTCCGATCACGATAACCAGGACCATCCCCACGGCCAGCAGCGCCGTGACCGTCATCTGCCGGAAGAGGTTGGAAAAGTTCTGCGGCCCTACGTACGCCCCTTCCGTCATTGCAGAGAAAAATCCCCACAGAACGATCAGGGCCACGATCAGGGCATACGTTTGAATATTGGCGCGGAACCGCTTGGTAATATCGGCAATCGCGCTGGTTGAAGGTACATTTGTTACTACGCTCATAAGGATCACCTTTTTATTTGGGCTAAAACTTTAGGCGATGCCGGTCGCTAACGCCATTATTTTCTCTTGGGTGGCCTCGGCCGTATCCAGAGTGGTCGTGGATTGGCCTTCGTGCATAACCATCACCCGGTCGCTCATGCCCAGCACCTCTTCGAGTTCGCTGGAGATCATGATGATGGAGATACCCTTTTCGGCCAGGTCGTTCATCAATTTATAGATTTCGTACTTGGCCCCCACGTCGATGCCCCGGGTGGGATCATCCATGATGAGTACCTTTGGCTTTGACATCAGCCATTTAGAAATGACCACCTTCTGCTGATTACCGCCGGATAGGGAATCACAGGGAGCTTGTAAATTGGGTGCTTTAATCGCCAGACTTTTGGCAAAATTTAAGCAGGCATTGAGTTCGGCGGCGTCGTCAATTCTCATCCACGAGGCAAACTGATCCAGATTGGCCAGGGAGATATTCTTCAAGATAGATTGGATCAGGACTAAACCGTGTCGTTTCCGATCTTCCGGGACCAAGCTGATCCCTTGCAGCATCGCGTCGCGTGAATTGTTGATTTTGAGTTCACGCCCCTCAAGCTTAATATGACCTTTCGTAATGTTGCCGTACTCGCCAAAGATGGTCATGACCAGTTCGGTCCGCCCAGACCCCATCAAGCCGGCAATGCCCAGGATTTCGCCCTGGCGCACGTTAAAACTCGCGCCCTTGATGACCTCATGCGCTGCATCGTGGGGGTCTTGGGCGTGGAGGTCTTCCACTTCAAAAATCACTTCACTGGGCCGGCGATTCCCTTTCGGGAAACGTTCGGTCATTTCGCGCCCGACCATATACCTCACCAGCTTTTCCTGGTTCAGATTTATGGTGGGTTGAGTGGTCACAACCTTACCATCCCGCAGAACGGTGACGGAATCGGTAATACGGAAAAACTCTTCAAGTTTGTGGCTGATATAAATACAGGTCACGCCATGCTCCTTGAGCGTGTGTAAGATCTCCATCAGTTGGTCAGTTTCGGCCTCGCTCAGGGCGCTGGTCGGTTCGTCCAGGATCAGGATTTTGGCGTCTTCGGCCAGGGCTTTGGCAATTTCGGTCATCTGCATCTTGCCAACCCCTAGATTCTTGACCAAAGCTTGCGGTTGAATATCCAGACGATATTTGGTTAAAATCTGCTGGGTGTCGGCATAAAGTTTATCCCAGTTGATCGAGCCGCGCTCGAGCGGTTCTTTACCCAGGAAGATATTCTCACCCACGGTCATGCCGGGGACCAGGGTCAGTTCCTGGTACACAATGGCGATACCTTCTTCAATGGCCTGCCGGATCGCCTGGGCCTCCAGTTTTAACTCCCGACCCTCATAAAGAACGGTTCCTTCATAAGAGCCAAAGGGATAAACCCCCGACAGGATCTTCATCAGGGTTGATTTGCCGGCGCCATTCTCCCCGCACATGCCGTGGATCTCGCCCCGCCGGACTTGAAAGGAGACATCGCTCAAAGCCGTAACGCCGGGGAACTGTTTGGTTACATTCTTAACCTCAAGAATGATGTCGCTGTCTGTGTCACCTGAATATTGCTCGGTTACATTTTTGACGTCGAGGACAATGTCGCTCATCTATTTATTTCTCCTTAGTGGATGGAGGGGGCCTCCTGGCCGTTACTGCTGACAGGAAGCCCCGCTCCTTCAAAAACTCACGGAAGACCTATTCAGTCGACGAGATTAGGGTTTGGGTGGGAGTTGGTCTTCGGGGATGTCACGGTAGACATCATCATAAGCTTGGAACCCACTCTTCACCACCAAGTCGTACACGTTATCCGCATTTACTTGCTCAACGGGCAGGAAGTAGGCTGCTACTTCGCCTTGCTGAGTCTCATCGTTGGTCAGTTCGGCCATAGTGTAGGTCTTCAGCTCGGGGATGGTTTCACCCTTGAGCAGTTTGTCCACCAGGTCAACGGCCAACGGGGACAGGTTGCGGATGTCCTTGAGGATAGTAACAGTCAATTCACCCTTGACGATGCTGTTGCAGCCATCGGCGGTGGCATCCTGGCCGGAAATCGGCACGACCCCGGCGAGCTTCTGCGCCTTGAGGGCTTGCAGTGCGCCGAGCGCGGTCCCGTCGTTGGAAGCCACGACCGCGTCAACCTCGTTGTTCTGGGAGGTCAGGATGTTCTCCATCAGGCTGAGAGCATTGGCTGCATCCCAGTTGTCCACCCACTGATCGGCCACGACTTCGATGATGCCTTGTTCCACATACGGATCAACGATTTCATCTTGACCCTTGCGGAAGAGGATGGCGTTGTTGTCGGTGGGGCTGCCGCCGAGCTTGACCAGCTTGAGCGGGTTGTCCGTGGTCCACTTGCCGCCTTCGATGTCGATGGCTTTCATCACGCCCAACGCCTGCTGCCGCCCAACTTCAACGTTGTTGAAGGACAGGTAAGCCGCAATGTTGGGTGATTTGATCAGGC
This sequence comes from uncultured Caldilineaceae bacterium, assembly GCA_964604225.1. Classification (GTDB taxonomy): domain Bacteria; phylum Chloroflexota; class Anaerolineae; order 4572-78; family J111; genus DSQQ01. The sequence goes on along the minus strand of CAZRYD010000251.1, from coordinate 1,557 downwards.
GGTCGTAAGCCAGCACTTTCACGCCGGCTTCGGCAGCCTTGTCGGCAGCGGTGGAAGCGGCGTCGCCGTCTTCGGCGATGATGATGAGGCCTTTGGCGCCCTGGGCCACCATGTTGTCAATCTGGTCGTTTTGCAGTTTGACATCGTGGTTGGCTTCCTGGGAGAGAACCTCGTAGCCTTTCTCTTCCAGCAGGCCACGCATCAACACTTCTTCATTCTTCCAGCGTTCGGTCGCAAAGTCGGAGAAGGATAGACCGATCTTGATCTTCTCGCCCTCAGCAGCAGCCGGGGCTTCGGCAGCCGGAGCTTCGACGTCGCGGTAGACATCTTCGGCCTTCTGGAAGCCGTTTTCAACGCACAGGGCATCGACGTTGCTGGCATCTACTTGCTCGACGGGCAGGAAGTAGGCGGGCACTTCGCCTGTCTTGCTCTCGTCGTTGGTCAGTTCGGCCATGGTGTAGGTCTTCAGCTCGGGAATGGTTTCACCCTTGAGCAGTTTGTCCACCAGGTCAACGGCCAACGGGGACAGGTTGCGGATGTCCTTGAGGATAGTAACAGTCAATTCACCCTTGACGATGCTGTTGCAGCCATCGGCGGTGGCATCCTGGCCGGAAATCGGCACGACCCCGGCGAGCTTCTGCGCCTTGAGGGCTTGCAGTGCGCCGAGCGCGGTCCCGTCGTTGGAAGCCACGACCGCGTCAACCTCGTTGTTCTGGGAGGTCAGGATGTTCTCCATCAGGCTGAGAGCATTGGCTGCATCCCAGTTGTCCACCCACTGATCGGCCACGACTTCGATGATGCCTTGTTCCACATACGGATCAACGATTTCATCTTGACCCTTGCGGAAGAGGATGGCGTTGTTGTCGGTGGGGCTGCCGCCGAGCTTGACCAGCTTGAGCGGGTTGTCCGTGGTCCACTTGCCGCCTTCGATGTCGATGGCTTTCATCACGCCCAACGCCTGCTGCCGCCCAACTTCAACGTTGTTGAAGGACAGGTAAGCCGCAATGTTGGGTGATTTGATCAGGCGGTCGTAAGCCAGCACTTTCACGCCGGCTTCGGCAGCCTTGTCGGCAGCGGTGGAAGCGGCGTCGCCGTCTTCGGCGATGATGATGAGGCCTTTGGCGCCCTGGGCCACCATGTTGTCAATCTGGTCGTTTTGCAGTTTGACATCGTGGTTGGCTTCCTGGGAGAGAACCTCGTAGCCTTTCTCTTCCAGCAGGCCACGCATCAACACTTCTTCATTCTTCCAGCGTTCGGTCGCAAAGTCGGAGAAGGATAGACCGATCTTGATCTTCTCGCCCTCAGCAGCAGCCGGGGCTTCGGCAGCCGGAGCTTCGACGTCGCGGTAGACATCTTCGGCCTTCTGGAAGCCGTTTTCAACGCACAGGGCGTCAACATTGCTCGCGTCCACTTGCTCAACGGGCAGGAAGTAGGCTGCTACTTCGCCTTGCTGAGTCTCATCGTTGGTCAGTTCGGCCATAGTGTAGGTCTTCAGCTCGGGGATGGTTTCACCCTTGAGCAGTTTGTCCACCAGGTCAACGGCCAACGGGGACAGGT
>CAZRYD010000250.1:0-10514 GCA_964604225.1 uncultured Caldilineaceae bacterium | reverse complement strand
ATCATTAACGAGCGCGAAGTGGTCCGAGAGGACCTGACGCTGTGCCGATCTTGCGCCGGAGAGCAGTATTACTCAGCCTGCCTATCTTGGCCATCGTATGACGTGGTGGTCAACTTATCCGCGGAGGCAAGCTGAGTACCAAAATTAAAAGTTAGCAGGGTCGTAAGGTCGCAAGGATATAATACCCCTGTCTACTGTCTACCGTCTACTATTTTCAAAGGAGTAAACCCAATGGCTGAATTACCAAAGTCTTACCTTAATTTTCAAGAAAAGTATGCCGATATCTGGCAGGCCTATGACCGATTGGGAGCCGCTGTGCATGGGGCCGGGCCACTGGATGAAAAAACGCGCGCCCTGGTCAAGCTAGGTATTGCCATTGGCGTACAGCAGGAAGGTGCGGTTCACTCACACGTGCGGAAATGTGTCGAAGCAGGGGCCAGCCCCGACGAAATTCGACACGTAGCCTTGTTGTCAATCCCCACCCTCGGTTTTCCGGCCACCATGGCCGCTTTGTCCTGGGTCGAGGATGTTTTGAGCTAGGTGACTTTAGGTGACTGAACGGGCCACGTGTGCTGCTGCGCCCTCACCTCAATTTGACGGAGAACCGGTCTCCGCGCGGGTTGAGCTTTGCTTGAACGCCCGGCATAAAGACGCTGGTTGCCGCCAGTGCGCTGATGCTTGCCCGACCGGAGCGATTACCCTGTCCAGTCAGGACAGCCACTCGCCCTATGGCCCACCCTTGCCCCAACTCGCCCCGGCTTCGTGTGTTCGCTGTGGGTTATGCCTGCATGCTTGCCCCACCGACGTCTTTAGCCAAGCTGACCCGCCAGAGGTCAAGCTGGCGCAGACTATCTCCAATTTGCCTGATGCTCCTCTGGCCCTGGTCTGTTCGCGGCATCCTGACCCGGCAAGTACTGCCGCCCCGGCGACGGCAGTCATTCGTCATCAGCGCTGTCTGGCCTCGCTCTCGCTTTCTCAACTGATTGACCTCAGTCGCAACGGTCAGCGCGAGCTTTGGTTGGACGATACCTCTTGCGCCGCATGCCCCCTTGGCCGCGTTCAGCCGATCATTGCCCAAACAGCCGCAGCAACTAATCGCTTGCTCCAGGCTTTTGATCGCCCTTCAGCTATCCATACACCGTTAAGCCAACCGGAGCTAGGGGCGACCGAGACCAGTCCAAAGCCAATATTTGAGGGCAACGAACCCAAATTTTCGCGCCGGGGCCTTTTTAACGTCCTGGGAAAAGTGCCTCGGCTTGCGGAACCAATCTCTGATCCTTCTTCACCGCCCACCGCCTCCGCGCCTGTGTCGGTAAGCCAACGTCTGCCCCATCATCTGCCTGCCTCGCGTCAAAGGTTATGCCAACAACTTGCTCATCTCGGCGAGCCAGTCGAGAAGTCGCTTGAAATAGTTGGTCTTCCTTTTGCTCAGGTCAAGATTGATGCTAAGGCCTGTTCTGCTTGTGGTTTGTGCGCCCGCTTCTGCCCTACTGAAGCGCTCCATTTTGTAGCCGATGCCGAGAGCTTTGGCATTTCTTTCAAAGCGGCTACTTGTCTGGATTGTGGCATTTGTGCGGTGGCTTGCCCTGAGAATGCGGTCAGCTTTGGGTCAAAGTTGGCTGCGGCAGACTTGATAGCGGACAAAGCGCATTGGCTGGTAGTGAGCACTCTAACCGCCTGCGCGAGTTGTGGCGAGCCAACGGCAGTCAGGAGGGATGAGGTGGGTAGCCAGCCGCAGTGTTACAGTTGTCGGCAAAGTGGCGGCCCAACGACATCAGTTAAGGATACGATGGGACTTATGCAGGACTTGCTGAAACGATTGGACCCAGTAAGATCTGACGAACCATTGGGATAAAGTGGAGATTTACAGTGAGGCTTTTGATTACGAAGAATGACTGAAATATCAGCCAGAGAGCAAGTGTATCTGGCTTATGTGGACTTTTTGGGCAAGCTAACCGAGATCGACTCCGATGGGTGAAAAATTTTGACTACAACCCTCTTACCACTCAAGCGGACTGATCCAACAGCGTTTATCCCCAGCGCCCCATGATTAAGCCGGCTGAAAACAACAGCCCGTAGACAAGTTCCAGGCGGGCTGTTCCGGCCAGGGCTTGATTGAGAACCCGACCCTTTTCCCGCCAGATGAGTTGGAAGAGCGGTCGGGTCAGCGGCAAAGAGAGCCAGGCCAGTAAGACCCAGACGGTCGATGTGCCGGTCAACCACATCAGCAGTGGGCAAGCATAAGCTCCTACCACCAGCAAGGTGTATTCCATCTGCACACCTCGCGCTCCCAAGCGCACTGCCAGCGTCTTTTTACCGGCGGCCCGGTCGGTGTCAATATCGCGCAGGTTGTTGACCACCAAAATGGCCGTCGCCAGCAACCCAACCGGCACAGCAGCCGCCCACGCGGCTGCACTGACCAGACCAGCTTGCACATAATAGGTCCCATCCACGGCCACCAGGCCAAAAAAGATAAACACAAACAATTCGCCCAGGCCATTGTAGCCCAGGGGAAAAGGGCCGCCGGTATAGGCCAGGCCGGCAGCAATGGAAAGCAGCCCAATGATCACAATTGGCCAGCCGCCCTCAAGCACCAAATAGACGCCAATCAACGCCGCCAGCCCAAAGGTGAACCACATGCCGGCCAACACCTGCCCTGGCGATAGCAGACCCGCCTGAGTCACCCGCACGGGACCGAGACGGGCAGTAGTATCAGCGCCCTTCTTAAAGTCAAAGACATCGTTGGCCAAGTTTGTTCCAATTTGGATAAGGAGCGCGCCCAATAGGGCGGCCAGGGCGGGGCCAGGACTAAAAACACGCTCGCTAAGCGCCACCGCCGTGCCTACGATGACCGGAACGGCAGCGGCGGGCAGTGTCTTCGGTCGTGCGGCTAAAAGCCAGATTTGGAAGGGGGTAGGTTGTTGGTTGAGGGTTGTCAAAATCCTATTTGGTCCAACTAATTCTTTCTTCAGTCCACCCCCGACTGGAGTTGCTATCCCGACCCACGAAACCGTCGGGGGAGCCCTCCATTTCAAAAAGCAACCGCTGACCGCTGCCGTTGGGGCTCATGACCCAGATGCCCCACGAGCCGTCACGCTGGCTGGCAAAAGCGAGCACCTTGCCATCGGGTGACCAGGCCGGCAGCCCATCTTGAGCCGGATTGTCGGTGAGACGCTGCAAGCCGGAACCATCGGCATTGATAATATAAATCTCCCAGTTTCCATCCCGCTGTGACATGAAGGCGATTTTCTGTCCATCAGGCGAAGGAGCCGGGGCGGTATCCTGTTCCGAGTCGGTTATTACCTGAATATCGGACAGACTGGGGGTGGCGCTGCGCAAACCCGGCGCAGTACTACCCCAGCCTTTAAAGATCAGCCGGCCATTCAGTCCAATGGCAGGATATTCGCCTTCACCAATGACGGCGCCTTCAGTCCGGTCCTGGAAGCTGCCTACTTTGATTAAACGAGATTTACGGTCGCCTTCGCGGCGGGAAAGCAACACAATCTCGCGGCCGTCGGCGCTCCAGGTGGGTAGTTGATCTTCGACAAAGTTGGCTATAATGATCTGATTGGTGCCAGCCACATCCATAGTGGCCAGCCCCCACGAGTCGAGCCGCCAGGAGTGGTAGGCGATGCGTGAGCCATCGGGGCTAAAAGCTGGCTGGCTGGCACTCTTGCGATAGAGCCGACTGCCTGAACCATCGGCCTGGCCGAAATAAATATCGAAATCTGTGCCGTTAAAAATCGGATAGGCAATGGTGCCCGACAGAGAAGCGGCAGGGACACCCTGGGCGGTAGTAACTTTGGGCGTAGGGGTGGGCAGAGGGCTGGTCGTTGGTTCGGGGGTGGGGGTGTCGGTTTCCACTGGCGCAACTTCTTCCGTGGTTGCAGGAACCTCAACCACCAGGGTAGGGGTATCGGTTGGGGCGTCGCCCAGAGCCTGGACAATCAACTCGGTTGGGGTGGCTATCGGTTGTTCCTCGGTGGTGATGGGCGGTTGGGCGTCTGCTTTACTGTTACCGCCAAGGCCAAAGAGCAAATAAGAGACCCCGCCCAGAATGAGCAGCACCAAAATCAGTCCGACCAGACCAAATAGCCAGGCCGAAACAGGCGCAGTAGATTTGCGTGAAGTGGCCGGTTTGGCTGCTGGCATAGTGGTGGTGCTGGTGGCAGGGGCTCGGAGGGCTTGTCGCATTTCTTCGGCTGACTGAAAGCGTTGGTTGGGATGAATTTCCATCGCCCGCAAGATCACCCGCGCGGTGTTTTCGGCCAGCAGGGGATTGAGTTGGCGAGGCGGGGCCAACAGTTCAGGGTTCAGAACTCGTTGATGCACATCGGGTGGATAGAGATTGGTTAACAGATGATACATCGTTGCGCCCAGGGCGTAAACATCAGAGCGGGCGTCGGTGTGGTCATCGCTGCTGGCAAACTGCTCCAATGGGGCATAAGCCGGCGTGCCGATGCCCCGTAGTTCGGCCTTGGTTTTGGGGTTGCTGGTATCCAGCAGTTTAACCAGGCCAAAATCAACCAATTTGACCTTGTTCTGCAGGTTTACCCGGATATTGGCCGGTTTGATGTCACGGTGGATGATTGGCTGTGGACGCTGATTGTGTAAATAGGCTAGCGCGTCCAGCACCTGATCAGCCCAATACAAAACGGACTCTTCCGGCAGCGACTGCCTGGCCCGTTGCAAGGTGCTTTCCAGGTCTTCTCCATCCACGTAATCCATCACCAGATACTGGCGCTCATTCTCAATGAAGTAGTCTGACACTTTGGGCAGACCGGAATGGTCTAATTGACCCAACACGCTGGCCTCGGCCAAAAACTGCTCCCTGGCCTGATTCTGAAACTCCGGGCCGGCGTTGGCATCGGGCCGATTTTCTTTGATGGCGCAGCGCCGGCCCACCAACCGTTTATCTTCAGCCAGGTAGACCGCCCCCATAGCGCCACAGCCCAGCACGCTGATGACCTGATAGCGATGTCCCAGTGTGGTCCGATAGCCCAGCAACCCTTGCAGCGGGGCCGGGCAATTGCCGCATTTTTGGGCGTCATCAGGGTTATCAAAACTGCAATTTGGGCACATTTGCGACATAGTGTATCTACCTGATCTTAGGCTGCAAGAGTATCGGGCAAATCGGCCAGTGCGGCGACTGGTTCCCCCAAAATATCAGCGTAAACTTTGACCGTATTTCTGGCAATAGCCGCCTGGGTGTAATGCTCTTTGACATGCTGGCGACCTTTTTGGCGCAATGCTTCCCGCAAGGGTACGTCGTCAATCAACCGCTGGAGTTGCAGGAGCAGTTCTTCAACGTTGCCCTCATCAAAAGTCAACCCGGCCTCGCCAATGACTTCCGGAATCGCCCCGGAGCGAGCGCCCACCGTGACCACGTCGCAGGCCATCGCTTCAATCAAAACGCGGCCAAATTGCTCTTTCCAATTAGGGCGGGTCAGTGAGGGCAGCACCAGCACATCCAGCCCACTAAAGTAATGGGGCAGATGGGTGGAAGGCAATTTTTGGTCAAAGCTCACCCGTGGGGCAATGCCCAGCCACTGGGTTATCTTTTCCAGCCGGTCCCGGTCGGGGCCGCTGCCCAGAATCTGGAGGGTCCAGGGGCCGGTTAACCGGCTGGCGGCGTGCAGCAGAATCTCCAGCCCTTTTTCTTCGACCAAGCGTCCCACGTAGCCTATCGCCAGGGCAGGCTGGGTGGGCGGGCGGGTAGTGCGTTGTTTGAAGATACTGATGCGACCCTGCCGGGTCGGTCGGTGGCGGCGATAGTAGATGGCCGGATCAACCCCAAATTGAGGGATCAGGTAAACCGGGCCGGTGTAGCCTTTGTGCTGCCACACCTGGGCCGACTCGCTGTTGCCGGCCAGCAAGGCGTCGGCGTGGTTGAGCACGTAGCGTTCCATCCAGTTGAAGGGAGGCGGATAGTGGCGCAACAAATTCTGCCAGCTAAAAACTACCGTACCGGCGCCGACGGATCGAGCCAGGCGCATGGCCAGAAAGGTAGCCAGGTTATAAGGCTCTTCGTCAATATGAAAAACATCGGGCTGCACCCGGTGCACAATCTGCTTGAGCTTGGGGTAGAAATGCAGGTGGTAGTTGCCGTTGAAAGCAATATCACTAACAATCAGCTCGTAACCTTTGGTGTGGACTCGTTCCAGGCGGGTAGGGTCACGCGGGTCATCCCAGGAAGGCGGCACTACCACAGTTAACTCTATGCCAGGGATGGTCGCCATTTCTTCTAATTTTTTCTGATAAGCGCCCACAATGCAGGCTTTGGAGAGCATTAAAACTTTCATAAACGTGCTAGATTGTACTTTAAGTTTGCCGGGTTGGAAATTTAAGAGGTGGCGCGTGAAACTGGGCAAGTTTCTTTTTTACGCCGGGGTATTGTACCATGAAAGCTACCTGTTCTTCAAAAAACAATAGATAAGCAGGTAGATTGAGCCTTGAACGACTGCCTTACGCCAGCACCTCTCGATACGCCTGTAAGGTCTCTGCGGCTGTCTTGACCCAGCTAAATTTCTCCACCTGGGCAAAACCACGCTCGATCATGGCATCGCGGGACTCCTCCTCGGTGCAAAGGCGAATAATCGGTGCAGCCATGTGCTTGGTGTCATTGGGCTCGAGCTGGAAAGCGGCCGGGCCGGCCAGTTCCGGGATCGAAGCAGCGTTGGTGGTCACTACGGGGACGCCGCAGGCCATGGCTTCTAACACCGGCAGGCCAAAGCCCTCGTAGCGTGAGGGGAAGACAAACACCGTAGCCGCGGCGTAGAGCAGCGGCCGATCCTCTTCGGCAATCCAGCCGGGGGTGATGATGTAATCCTCAAGACCCAGTTCGCGGGCAATCCGCAGCGGGTCGGGGAAAAAGGGGGTATCGGTTTGGGGCAAGCGCCCGGCCAGTACCAGCGGGTACTGATCGCCCAGGGTGGCGCTGACCCAGGTGTAGGCGTGCAGCAGGGCGCTGACATTTTTGCGCACGTCATAGCCGCCCAGGTAAAGGACAAAATTCTCCGGCAGGTTATATTTCTGTTTTATTTCGACAAGCTGCTGCCAGGTTTCGGCGGGCTGAAAATTGGGCGCGGGAGCCAGGTAAACTACGCGCACTCGCTCGGCGGGCAAACCGAGTTTGCGCAGAATGTCTCGCTTGCTGGCCTCCGAGTCGGCCAGGATGATTTTGGCCTGAGGAGCCGCAGCCGTCACCAGTGAGGTATACAACCTGACCAGCCCGCCCCCTCGGTATTCGGGCAGCACCAGCGGGATCAAATCGTGAATGGTGACCACGGTCGGCGCGGTAGGAGCGAGGGGCGAGCCAAAGTAGGGCACGTGGGCTACATCCATCCCCAGCTTCCGGCAAGCCCGAGGAAAGGTGATTTGCTCAAACCAAACTTTGGCCAGGTTGGAAGCCTGATTGGCCAAAGGAGTCTTGGCAGTGTGGAATTTGAGTCTTGGCTGCGGGTTTGGGGTCAAGTTGAAGGGTTTTGGGGAAATCAAGGTTATTTCCAGATTGTCGTCGGCCTGCAATAGGGCTGGCAGCAAATATTTGAGGTACTGGCCGCTGCCCACCGAAGGGTTATCCCAAAACCAGGCATTAATCGCAATTTTCAAAGTTTGTTCCCGTCTTTTTAGGCGCTTGGATTATATCCTGAGGCGAGGCTTATTATAGACAGGATTAACCCGATGAACAAGATTGTTTAGCAGGTCACGGGTGAAATAATCCCTCCGGCGGGTCAAGCAGCGGCTCGAAGGTGCGGGCCTGCACGGTGGCCCGTTGTCCAGCCAGCACAAATATGAGGCGGACCGGCAGACCCGTGGCCTCATCTCGCCAGAGGGTCAAACTATTACCCTGGTTGAAGGTTAGCGTCATTTTTTGCGCCAGGCCGGTTGGCAGGTGAACTGCCTCTTGGGTGGCGGCCTCAGGTATGGTGGTCATCAATTGATTGATAATCATAAAAGCATCGGTCACCGGCGAGAGCAGGGGCGATGAGACGGCGGCAGGTGGTTCCGACCCAAAACGATTGTAGCGCCAGCCAGTTTGACCATCAAAAATCAGGGTTTGACCGACCAGGTCGGGAGCAGTCGCTTCCAGAATCTCATAACGGTAACGTGAGCCGGCCCGCCACATTTCCACCGTGAGGGGGCCACCCACTGGTGCAGCCGGCCAGTCGATTTCCCAGATAGTGTGCTGGTCAGCCTGCCAGGCTTCGGCCAGAGTGGCCTGGGCAGCGGTAGCGTTGATGGATTCAGACGCGGCGCAGGCGCTTAAAGTCAATGCCAGGAGCATGGGCAAAATCACAAACCCTTTTATGCTCGCAGCGATTTTGGTAACTAACCCAACCGTCAAAACAATTGGCACAAGCATAGCTTAAATTATAACTACAGCCTAATTTATAGGCCAATAGGTACTTGTAAGCCAATTTGTCATGTGGTATAATCCAGCCAATTCGGTGTCACGCCTATTTTAAGCTATTGGTATCTGAAAGCCTGATGGCAGGAGGATGTGTATGATCGAGGTTAAGATAGATAGTATTCGCGTCAGTTTGATGTCGCAGCACCGGGTAGTGGTCTTAAAAGATGTGGACACCGACCGCTATCTGCCTATCTGGATTGGTCCATTTGAGGCCGACGCTATTACTATCCAATTGCAAGGCGTTCAGGTAGCTCGTCCCTTGACCCATGACTTGTTGAAAAGCATTATCGATGAAATGGGGGCGACAATTTCCCATGTGATGGTCAGCGAGTTGAAGAATGACACCTTTTATGCGCGCATAGTGATGGATATTAATGGTCAGAGCATGGAAATTGACGCACGCCCCAGCGATGCTATTGCCCTGGCCGTGCGTGCCAACGCCCCGCTGTTTGTGGCTGAAGAAGTGATGTCTGCGGCTTCAATTGTGCCCGAAACAAGCCTGGAAGAAGCCAGCCTGGACCTTGATTCCGAACCGCTATCGGAAGAAGAAGAAGAGAAGCTGGCCGTTTTCCGCGACTTCATTGATGAGCTTGACCTGGATGACCTGGGCAAAAATTAAGTGACTACTTAAATCAGGGCTAGACCTGGCAGAGCGCAAACGGTGGGACGGACCCAACGAAAACCTCTGTTGACCTCGCGATAACCGTTTTTTAGTCATTTTTTCCTAAAATTGAGTGTGTTTATGGCTGGCTCACGTGCGCGGAAGGTCGTTGAAGCGCTGTTTGACGAAACCCCGCGCGCGTGTTATTATCTTGGATTAGAACTTTTGTTCTGGTATAAACACTAATGGTTGACATTTTACCCGGTACCGTACCCGATAGACTACAACCCCATAATGTTGAGGCTGAAGAAGCCGTGCTGGGCTCGCTGCTGATCGATACCGACGCAATTATCCGTATCGCCACCTTTTTGCAGCCGGCCGACTTTTACGTCGAGCGCCACAACTGGATTTTCGAGGCGGTACGTAATTTGCACGACCGCCGCGAGCCGGCTGATCTGGTGACGTTAACCGACGAAATGGAGCGCCGGGGCCAGTTGGCCGAAATTGGCGGGGCGGCCTATTTAACCGGCCTGATGAATGCCACGCCGACCTCCATTCACGTTGAATATTACGCTCGTATCGTCGAGCGCACCGCCGTTTTACGCCGCCTGATTGATGCAGCCGGGCAAATCGCCCGGCTGGCCTACGAAGATACCGAAGACGCCGACGAAGTGGTAGACCGGGCCGAGGAGATTATTTTTGGCGTAGCCGCCCGCCGGGTGGACCGCGATTTGCGGCCCATTCGCCAGGTGCTCGATCAATACCACGACCGGGTAGAGTATCTCTATCAGCATCGCGGCGAGATTGTCGGCATCCCCACCGGCCTGGCCGATCTGGATAAGCTGCTGGGCGGCTTGCAGCGCTCAGATGTGATTATTCTGGCTGGACGGCCCGGCATGGGCAAAACCTCGCTGGCTTTGAGTATTGGGCTCCAGGCTGCCCGCCGTTGGCACAAACGCATTGCCATGTTCAGCCTGGAAATGAGCGACGAGCAATTGGTGCAGCGCCTGATCTCGGCCGAAACCGGCATCGACAGCCAGCGGCTGCGACTGGGTGACATCAAAGAGAACGAATGGCCCACTTTTATGCAGGCAACCAATTTGCTGTCCAATACTTCGTTTTTTATTGACGACACCCCGGCCATCTCGGCCCTGGAACTGCGCACTAAAGCCCGCCGCCTGCATGCCGAACACGGCCTGGATCTGATTATTATAGATTATTTGCAACTGATGCGCGGCGACTCGCACAGTGAGAATCGGCAGCAAGAAATCAGCTATATTTCTCGCGCGATCAAGGCCCTGGCCCGTGAGTTGAATGTGCCGATTCTGGCCCTCAGCCAGTTGTCTCGCCAGGTTGAATCGCGGCACGATAAACGCCCGATGCTGTCAGATTTGCGTGAGTCGGGCAGCATCGAGCAGGACGCCGACGTGGTTATGTTTGTCTACCGTGATGATGTCTACAACCCCGACACCGAATTCCCCAACATCGCCGAAATTATCG
>CAZRYD010000249.1:3084-10517 GCA_964604225.1 uncultured Caldilineaceae bacterium | reverse complement strand
CCTCAATTTCCGCGGCTTTCACTTCAAGCAGGTGAGCCACGTAACGGCAAGGCGCTTCGCCCTGATCGCGCAGCGCCACCACTTCTTTCAGGTCACCCAGGGAAAAACCCAGGCCACGAGCGTTGCGAATGAAGCGCAGCCGCTGCACATCCTCCGTATCGTAGAGCCGGTAGCCGTTCTCGGCGCGTGGAGCCAGGGGGAGTAAGCCAACATCTTCGTAATAACGAATCGTTTTGGCCGGCACGTCGCTGACTTGAGCAAATTCCCCAATGCGTAATGGTTCAGCCACTGTTCTACCTCATACTCAGAGCGATTTTTATTGATGTCGGCATTATACACCTTCCAGTTACCGGAATGTCAAGGGGTAAGGAAAACGCCAAATTGAGGGCTTGACAGGCTTACCATTTTATTTCGAACTTGACTCCAAATAAAAAGCCCAATCAGCCCGTAGTTCAGCTTCATCACACACCATCAGTGAGTCCAAATTGAGCGGGGGTTGGGGCGGCAAGCCCTGAATAACTTTCCCATTCAGTAAACGGCCAACAGTCAGAATACTCAACTCGATAGGAGCAGGCGATTTTCGCGCTGATCCAACACCAGTTCAGGCTCCAAAACATCAGCTAAAATCAATTGGCGCACCAGCGGGTCATCCTGCACAGTGACATCGTAAATCAGGCCGAAGAGATTGAAGGTGCCGTTTGCCCGCACTTTCACCAAATCGCCGAAATGGGGCACATCCTGGAGGAGTAGCTTGCACCCGGCGGTAAATCCAACCAGGCTGGCCCGTAATACCCAGGCAGTAAAGTTATTTCTCACAGGCTTTGGAATATCGTTGACGTTGGTTCTCACCTTTCTGCTCCTGTTTTTCCACGGAGATCGTCTGAGCCAGTATTCGAGCCAGGATAGGGCCAATGACCTGCCAGGCTTCGTCGCGGGTATTGAATTTCGGTTCAGCCGTTTGAACAACGATTATTCTGGGACACTCCCTCTTTTTCCCTTTTGCCATGTTTGCCAGTCTCCTCAAAGTTTAATCAGTAGAATCCGTCTCATCGTCTAATCCTATTATCCTGAAACCACCTTCATCAGCCCGGAGTGAAATAGGAGGTAGGGCGGGGTAGCCGGTTGGTGAAGGCAATTGACCTTGCTCGGTCTTGGCCGTCCTTAAGATTTCCCTAATTAGCTCCACCGTGGCTCTCACTTTGGCTGCTTCATGCTGGGCGGTGGCAGACGCATTTCGCGTCGATGCTTCCAAGCCTTCGGTAATTAAGTGCTGCGCCCATCGCGCTCCCACAGCAAAGGAAAGGGAGATGAGTGCAGTCAGGGCAATGGCCGATAGCCCGATCGCCAGCACAGTCCCACCGACGTAGAACAGTCCGGCGATGACACTGACGAACAACAGGACGAGGATGATAGTTTGCTTCATTGTTGAGACCTCCATTGGGCATTCCATTCCGGCAAATTAGACCTACTTCGCTGCTGGAAAACGGCACATTCAGGCGCTTTTAGTCGGAATGGAATGGAATATATTCGACGCCATGTTCTTTGGCCCATGTTCTAATGCGTTCGGCGAAGTTCTTGATACGAGTGGCCTTGCTGCCGCCAACGCCCAATTCCTTTTGCAGCCGGTTTATCCCCATTGGCTCAAACAAGGCCAGGGCCACTTGCTCAGGCTCTACTGGGTCTGGGTCGCGACTGGGTTTTGAACCCAGGATCACTTCTTGCAAATCGGGTAAATCAAGCAGCGTTACCTCGGCGCGAGGCAAAGGGTCAACGTGATGAGCCTCCAGTTTGGCTACCGTTAGCCTGGATAACCCGTTAAAGTCGCGCAGCAGGAAATCGCCATACCCTTGCAAAGTTTCAGCCCCACTATCAGGAATTCCAAGCGCATTGGCGGCAGCATCAGCGGCGTCAACCTTGCCGCACAAACGAGTCGTGACATTGCGTTTGAGGTCGGGAGAGCCGAGCATTTGAATTTGCGGGTATTGGGTCACCAGAATTAAATGCAATCCGAATTCACCTCCGGTTGAAGTTACGCGGGCCAGGTAATCAATAGACGCTTTGCTATCATCAACCAACGCCTTTAGCTCATCTACCATCACAAACAGGCGGGGTGTCGTTTGGCGTCGTTCCGCTCGCCGCGTAACCTCTTGGGCCAGCCAGCAGAGCACTTGTTCTGCCTCTGTTAAATCGGTAATTACGGGATGGGCCAGGTGAGCTACTTGACTGAAATCGCTCCACTTGTAGCCACGCTTAGCGACATCCACAATTAACACCTTGGAGTCAGTCGGAGAAGTGTTATGAACTATATTCCAGACAGTTAGCCGGGCCGTGTTTGTCTTACCACTGCGCGTTGCGCCGGTGATCAGGACATGAGCGGTGGTCGGGTCGGTAAAGTTAATCCTCTTGGGGTCGTCCTGGAGACCGAGGCCAAGGGTGGCAATTGGGCCGCGTCGAATGTAGTGCCGAAGTTCCAGTTGTTCAATCGTCACCTTCTGCCAAAACTTCGGCGGCTTGGGTATCTCGATAATGACCCCTTGACCATCCCAGCCAATCCGAACTTTATGCTTGTCGCTTAAACCCGCCCACATCGTCAGTTCTCGCTGTAACTGAAGAATTGGCTTTAGGTAATGCGGGTTAACTCCCGATAACCGCAAGAGCAGTACCCGGGCAGCGTTGTGCCCAACAGGCCGGTAATGACGGTGAGGCACGATTTTCAACTCTTGGGCCAAGCCGTGCATAACGCGATGGCTGGCCGTGTAACAAAACGTTTTTAGTTCGCCCATGTTGGCGCCATTCCATACCACAGAGATTTACTGATAATCTCGAAGATATTCCAGAATACCATTGAAGCCATTCCGAATGCTCCCATCAACTCGACAACAGCAGCGGTAATATCACCTATCTCCAGCCGCCACCCGCTGATAGTTTGACTCACCGCCCAGCACTGGAAGAGTAATCCGGTTAGAGACAGCAGCGGAATGGTAAAAAAACGAAGCTCTTTGCCTTGCTGAACCTGGACATTAATCGCCAGGGCCATCATTACCCTCGTAGTGCTCAACATCATGGGGCTCGGTTTACGTGGTTTCATCCTGCTGTTCCTCGGCCATCAAGCAGCGCTTCCAGTTCCGGGCCTCCTTGCAGGATAAGTGGAACCACTTCCTTCTTCACTTCCAACCCGGTCCGGGCTGACCTTTCGACCCACCTGCCGATTTCCGCACCGGAAACCTTCGAAATGTCGTGACCGTTCCGATGCATTTCTATCAAAACTGTCGCCGCTTTACGCTTGGTATCCTCTCCTGTTTCCACCCTCCACTGCTTCTTCTTCCGAAGTTCGGTCAGTTCGACTTGCAAAGCTTCCTTCCTGATTACAAGTTCGGCCAGAGACTGTCCCAACTTTTGCTTCCGCGCCTTCATCTCAGTTTCCAACCGTTCTTGTTCGGCGACGATGTCTGCGTTCACCTTTTCCTGTTCGCTTGCCAGTCGTTCAAGTTCTGTTTGGCGTTCTTGCCGCTCCCGGTCAGTTTCCCGCCGCATCGCCTCCGCTTCCGTTTTTAAGTCGGCAATGGATTTGAGGACATTAGCGCGTTTGAGTTCGGCTCTAATCATCGCCATCAACAACTCGAACGCCAGTACCAGGCTGACCGGAGCTAATGCTTTCACGGCCCCAGCGATGACCACCCCAGGAATACCTAACCCGCTCACGTCGAGGATATTCCCGACAGTGGCCAGCCCGGCGTAAGTGGCGGTGAGCATCCAGGGATACAGTGTAGGCTCGCCTCTTAAGTTGGCTCTCAACACGGCCAGGGAGAAAACAACCATCGCAAAATCGAGGAGGAGAGGCCACAGCCAGGTCAATCCAGGATCTATGCCGTGGATGATGGCGAGGTGTTTCAACGAGGTGTAAGAAAGGGTAAAGGCCCCAATGGCTAACAAAGCTACCAGAACGGCGGCCAGGGTAGAAATTAATTTAACGGTATCTGTTCTCCCCTGAGTGACAACAGTCTTTGCGATCGCCACGCTAACCTCCTTCTCAGAAAAAAAACAACCGGCCTGCTCATCATCGCTGGCAGGCCGGTTGTTGCATCTTCAACAAACACCACTAAAGACCGAAAACCGAGGGATACAAATAAAGTATCCTCGCTTCTGGCTTTACAGGTTGCAGAATTTTGGCAGGTTTGCGCTAATCCATCGCTGTGTGTATAGTTATGGATTAGCTTATCGCTTGGCCCGTACCTGGCGATGAGTCAGGGCTGTGTCGGTGGTAGCAACACCGGCATAGCCCGCTCTGCACTTATTTATTCACTTTTGTCCTCAAACTAGAGGCTTTAGTTATCCTATTCCTCTTTTTCCTCACGCTCGGGTAAGTTTATTTCAACTTTCCCGTCTAGCCACAAATCCAAGAGACAACGTACAATTTCAGATATGGGCTGACCGAGTTCAGCGGCTCTGACCCGGACTGCCCGGTGTTTTTCCTCGGTTAATCTAACCATTAGTTTACGTTCGCGCGGCATCTAGCTGGCCTCGTACAGTGGAGGTACTATTTGTATAACACGTTGCCTAGTTATCACGTAGTACGCCCATTATATAAAAGATAGCTGGGTTTGTCAAGAGGTGAATCGGGTAAAGTGATTGTCATTCGGACTTAGATATGCTAAAATTAACGTAATGTAAAAGACCCCGGCCGTGGGGAGGCAATCGGGGTCTTTCCATCGTGCTTTTTGACCAGGTATCTGGCCTGGCTTTTATTTTGCTTCGCTCAAAATATTAGCATGGAGCCGCCGCTTGGTCAAACCAGGCGGCGTTTTTTCTAATCCGATTATCAACCAGCGTGGATGACCTAGATTGTGACCCAACCTTCTCCTGACTTTCCTCCTGTCGGCGCTATTCTCACCGGCCCCCACTGGCCCGACCGTGTCCGGGTGGTTCGCGTTGAACCCCACGGGGCCAGCCGGGTGCTCATCGAGGCTGTGACCCTTGACGGCCAGGATCGGCTGATCTCACGGGTCTTCAAACAAACCGACCTGGCCGGCCTGGTGGTCGAAACCCAGGCTAACCAAACCCCTCTCAGTGGCGATCCGACCGGCTTTCGCCTGGCCGCCGAAGCCACCCGCATCCGCCTGGCTTACACCTTCGATCCCCAATTTGCCGTGAGTTTGGCCCGGATTGATCCCCTCCCTCACCAATTGGAAGCGGTCTATTATCATATGCTCCGGCAGCCTCGTCTGCGTTTTCTGTTGGCCGACGACCCCGGCGCAGGCAAGACGATTATGATCGGCCTGCTCTTGAAGGAACTCAAACTCCGTGGGGTCGTCACCCGTACCCTGATTGTGGCCCCGGCCAACCTCGTCCCGCAATGGCAGCGGGAAATGACCGAAAAGTTCGATGAAACCTTTGACGTGGTGGACCGGGCGACCCTGGCGACGCGTGGCAGCCGGGCCTGGGAAATCAGCGACCAGTGTGTGACCTCGCTTGATTTTGCCTGGCGGCCCGAGGCCCTGGAAAGCCTGGCCCGCGCCCGGCGCTGGGATTTGGTCGTGTTTGACGAGGCCCACAAGTTGGCCGCCTATCGCCGGGGCAGCAAGCTGGCCCGCACCCGCCGCTACCGCCTGGGCGAAGTGCTGACCGGCCACACCGAGCACATGGTCCTGGCCACGGCTACCCCCCACAAAGGCGACCCCGAAAATTTCCGGCTGCTGCTGCAACTGCTCGACCCCGACCTATTCGCCAATACGGAAATTTTGACCCGGGCGGTGCAGCGCCAGGAGAACCCCATCTTCTTGCGGCGGTTGAAGGAAGACATGGTGGATTTCGACGGCAAACCCCTCTTTCCGCCGCGCTACGTTACCACCCTGGGGGTGGAGCTGACCGAGCCGGAGCAGCAGTTGTATGAGGCCGTCACCCAATACGTGGCCGATAACTTCAACCAGGCCCTGGCCGAGGACAACCGCAACGTCACCTTCGCCCTGATTATTTTGCAGCGCCGCCTGGCTTCCAGTGTCCGGGCTATTCGCCGTTCCCTGGAACAGCGGCGCGACCGGCTGGGGGCCTTGCGGGACGAAGTGCTGGCCAATCCCCGGCTGCTCGAAGCAGCCCAGCGGGGCGAGGAGTTCCCGGAGGAGAACCTGGACGATGCCCTCGAAGCGGAACGATGGGAGGCCGAGGAGCGCGCCCTGCGCTACACCCTGGCCCGCAATTTAGAGGATCTGGAGGCCGAGATCGCCATCCTGTCCGGCCTGGCCGCGCAAGCCCTGGCCGTGGAAATGGCCGGCCCGGAACGGAAGCTGAACGAATTGCGGCAGGTGATGACTGGCCGCAACTTGTTCCAATCCGGGGAGAAGCTGCTTATCTTCACCGAGTCGAAGGACACTCTCGATTACCTGGTGGAAAACCTGGTGGGGTGGAGTTTGAGCGTGACTCGAATTGATGGGGCGATGTCGCCCCAGCAGCGCTACCAGGCCGAGCGAGTCTTTCATGACGAGAAACAGGTGATGGTGGCCACCGAGGCTGCCGGCGAGGGCATCAATCTGCAATTCTGCCACCTGATGCTCAACTACGATTTGCCCTGGAACCCCACTCGGTTGGAGCAGCGGATGGGCCGCATCCACCGTTACGGTCAGCGCTACGAGGTCTACATCTACAACCTGGTTGCCACCACGACCCGCGAGGGGATGGTTTTGCACGCCCTGCTCAACAAGTTGGAGCGAATGCGGGAAGGGCTGGGACACGACCGGGTCTTTGACGTGGTGGATCAACTGCTGGAAGGGGAGTCGCTGGAGTACCTGATCCGCGAGGCCCTGGCCCGGCGGCTGACTTTTGACCAGGTGCGCGAGCGGGTACTAGCACGTTTGGACCAAAACCAGGAGCAGCGCTTACAGGAAGCGACCCTGGCCGGGTTAGCCACCCGTTACCTGGACCTAGCTCGACTGCGGACCGACCAGCAGCGGGCTGCCGAGGCGCGCTTGGTGCCGGCTTACATCCGGGCTTTCTTCAGCCAGGCGCTCAACGTGCTGGCCCCCGGCCGGCTGGAACGGCGCGACGATGGCTTTGCGCGGTTGCCCTATGTCCCCGCCGCCCTGCGTGAAGTGCCGGAGGCGTTGCGCCGGCGCTACGGCCAACCGGCGGAGAGTTATCCCGCTCTCACCTTTGACCAGGGCGATCTGAAAAATCACAGCCACCCTTCGTCCGGCTCAGGGCGCAGCTTGACTTACATTGGGCCGGGCCAGCCGCTTTTTGAGGCCGTGCTGCACCATATTCTGGACCGTTTTGGCCCGGACCTGGCTCGTGGCGCGATCTTGCGCGATCCGGCTGGACAGGTCGAGGGACTGTTCTGGCTGCTGATTGGCCAGGTTGAAGATGGCCTGGGCCGCCTGGTCGGGCAGCGGCTCTTTACCGTGTTTCAGCCGTTGGAGGAGGAATTCACCGCCAAGACGCCA
>CAZRYD010000249.1:0-2984 GCA_964604225.1 uncultured Caldilineaceae bacterium | reverse complement strand
GCGGCTCTTTACCGTGTTTCAGCCGTTGGAGGAGGAATTCACCGCCAAGACGCCAAGAACGCCAAGAAAAGATAAAATTAATAAAAACTTTGCGCCCTTCGCGTCTTCGCGGTTCCAATTCACCGAAGTCTCTCCAGCCCGGCTGCTGGATTTTGAGCCGCTCGTTGAATTAACCGCAAAGGAGCAAAGTTCGCTAAGGGAAGATAATTTTAAAGAAAACTTTGCGTTCTTGGCGTCTTCGCGGTTCAACCTTAGCCAACTCTCGCCAGAGCCGGTAATCGAGTGGAGCCTCGATCACATCCTCGATCCCTACCTGGACGCGTTGCAAACCCGGCGGCAGGCCGAGACCCGCATCATTCGAGACTATCTGCGCCGCTCTTTTGACGTCTTGATTGCCCGGTCACAGGGCAAATTGATGGAGTACGAGCAAAAAGCAGCGCGGGGAACGGATATGAGCCTCAGCCTGCAAGAGGAACGGCGTCACCTGGACGATCTGCGCCGGCGGCAATCCACCCGGCTGGCTGAAACGGAGCGAGCCGTGGTGCTGTCGTTGGGCGCGCCGGAAATCATTGGTGTAGCAGCGATTGTACCCAACCAGACCTTTGAGGTTTCCCAAACCTCAAAGGTCTCAGGCAGTGAGATGCGCCGCAGCGATGAAGTCGAACAGGCCGCGATGGAATTTTCGATGAATTATGAACGGCAGCGCGGCTGGACAGTAGAGGACGTTCATACCGAGGGCCGGGGTTATGATTTGCTCAGTCGTGGTCCCAACGGTGAAGTGTGTTATATTGAGGTCAAGGGCCGGGCTGCCACCGGTGCAGTAGAACTATCGGCCAACGAGTGGTTGAAAGCGGAGCAGTTGGGGCTGGATTATTGGCTGTACGTGGTCACCGAGGCGGTACAGTTACCCTCCCTCCACCTGGTCCAAGACCCGGCGCATCGCCTATCGGAGCAGGAGGTCATCCCCCAGGTGCGCTACCGCGTGGCTCAAGAAGGTTGGCATCGAGTGGCCGAGTCGCCGGCTGAATATAAAGTGAACCGCTAAGACGCAAAGAACACTAAGAAGAAAAATAAAATCAGAAAAATAAGACTTTGCGCTCTTGGCGTCTTCGCGGTTAATATGGAGGAGTAGATAAAATGCCTGTTACTTACACCAATCGTAAAGGCTTGACCTACTATCTGTGCCGGGGGCGGACCAAAACCGGCAAGCCCCGCTATTACTTTGCCCGTGAAATCAAGGATGAACCGGTGGAAGAGATGCCGCCAGGATACACCATTAGCGAAAGCGTCAACGGCATCGTCTCCCTGGTGAAGGACCGGCCGGCGTTGATCTGGCCGGAGGAGATTGCAGTGGTCGAGGCGGCGGTGAAACGGCATCCCAAAGGACGTAATTATCGAGTCAGCGCCAAACACAACCGCATTGAGGTTTATGAACGGGCGGGGCCGGATACCGAAACCCTGGTGGCGGCTTTGTCGCACGAAGGCTTGCTCAATCCAGGGCTGGTGGGCCGAATTAAGGCTGAAGAGGAACGTTACGGGCAGTTCACGGCGGTACTGCGGTTTCTCTTAGCCGACGCCGAAAAACGCACTTTTGGGGTGCAGCGGATGTGTTACCTGGGCAGCGTCGATGACTGGATCGATCTCAGTGTAGGGGGGCCGCTGGAGCGGTTGGCCCGCGAGCTAATCCCTAAATTAGGTACTGACCGGTTTTTTGATTTATACTAAAAACCGCCAAGACGCGAAGAACGCCAAGAGTAACAATAACAAAAACTTTGCGCTCTTTGCGGCTTTGCGGTTAATTAAGGAGAAGTGTGAGCCGAATGACGAAACGGCGAGATAGGCCACGAGATAAGCGTCCGCCACGCGCTGAAGCGGCTCCGCCTCAACCACGATTTCCCAGCGCCCCAACAATTTTTCGTTTTATGGTAGTGGATACCGAAGCGGAAAATTTGGTCCAGCAAGGCTTGAAAAAATTCAAACCCTTGCTGTGGCTGCGGGATGGGGGAAACGTCAGGCGCATAAAAAAAGCCAGAACGGCTGAAGAATTGCTCGAGTTGTTACCCCTGGCCACCGGCCTGGCCGATTCCGCCTGGCATGAGCAGATGCAGAAATTTGGCCCGGAAGTTGTGCCCCTTGTTTCAGAGCGGTTGAAAGTGCTCAGGCCGGCGCAAAACCACGAGAAGCAGGAGATGGCCGTGGAGAAGCTCATTGCCGCGTTGCGCTGGCGCGGAGAGGCCGGCGGCCAGGTGTTGCTGGAACGCTTCGACGGCCTCAATCTTTATGGCCGAAGTCTGGCTTGTGTGGTGCTGGGCTTGTTGAGGATGCCATCAAGTGCCGACACGATCTGGAGCTTTTACCACAAGGCCCTCCGCAGCCGGGGTGAATCCTACTTTGTGGGCGCGTTGTGGGGCCTCATTGATCTGCACGACGAGCGGGCCGGTGAAGCCCTGGCCGATTTACTGCGCCAACGGCGCTACTTTTACGAATTGTTCGGTTTCCTATCTTTGGCCGGTGACACGCGGGCGGTTATCCCCCTGCTCCAGGAACTACAGCGTCAGCCCGATGAGCAGCGAATGGACCTGATGATGGCCTTGTTGAGCATCGGGCATCGGCTTGGACGTGAGGCGCTGCGGGCCGAATTGGCCAAGGTGGACTCTCCCCAGGAACCCCCCGCCAGCCGTGAAGCTGCCGTGGAGGCCATTCTGTCCAAACCGGCCGACTATGCCCAGGCCCACTTTCAGTTGTTCTATCGCGGCTTCAACGCCGCCGATGTAATCCCTGGAGAAGGCTAATCGTGAAGGCGCGAAGTTTTTTAAGTTCTTTTTTCTTCACCCTATTTTTCTTGGCGACCTTCGCGCCTTGGCGGTTTATTATTCACCGCTAAGGCGCAAAGGGCGCAAAGTTTCTTTTTCTTCTTTTTTACCCTATATCTTCTTAGCGTTCTTTGCGTCTTCGCGGTTCAATCTCACCACCCATGACAAACA
>CAZRYD010000248.1:0-10623 GCA_964604225.1 uncultured Caldilineaceae bacterium | reverse complement strand
TAGATTTATACCCGCCGGCAAAGAGAGAGGCGATATAATCATCGGATGAGCCGTTAAGCAGAATGACGTGGGGCGTCTCCACCGGTAAAGCATCAATCAAGGGTTGCAACGTTACACCCATCAGACGACCCACTTCAACATTGTCGAAGCTAACGTGCAAATCCGCTCCGGGGCCTTCGATGGTCAGCCGGTCGTAATCAATTACTTTGACCCCGGCTTCGTGGGCCTGGGCAATGATCGCGGCGGCGCTGCCGTTGTCAAGATTGGTCAGCACCAAAACTTTTGCGCCACTGATGATGGCCTGTTCGGCCTGGATTTGTTGGGTGCGGGCATTACCCTCGGCATTGAAGATGGTATAGTCCACTCCGGCAGAGGCAAATGTCTGCTTAAAAAATCGCTCGTCGTCTGCCTCCCATCTCATTGACGATGAGCTGTCCGGCAGCAGTACGGCAATGCTGCCGCCCGCAGTCTTTTGCTCGACCTTACCGGCGGCGGCGCTGCAAGCACTGATCGTTAGAAAGACACCCAAGAATAAAAAGTATTGCCAGCATTTAGGCACAATCTTTCCTCCGTTTATCCGCCCAAGGCGATGGCATAAGCCGCACCCGCGCTACTTCACTAACCGGAAACCTCAAGGAACACTTGGCATATAAACAAGGGATGGCATAACCTCATCTTTCTAAACCGGTGTCAGGCTTGTTAGCTCTTTGCCTCCGGCTGACCAGATAGTTCATCGTCGGGAGCCCAAGCGGACTCCCCTGGGATTGGCAAGCAGACGATGATTATGCCGGACACACCAATCGGTGGTTGGGCGGCAACACTCGATGGATGCACTACCCATTGCACCACCGACCTTGCCATACATTTTCTCATTCAGTCCAGGTTATCATCTCCAAAATCACGCTGCTACAGGAATGAGCTTGAAAACCCGAGCCAGACGAGCCGCAATCTCAACCTCTCCTTGGCGAAGTAATTCTCGGACTTCATCCAATTTGAGCGCATCACTCAATGATAAATAAGGCGACCATCCTTCATCGGTATAAATCAACTCGACCTCAACCTCGGCCACATATTCGCCTACATGAACAAACTTTAACTGACGCTTTTTTGTCATCATTTTCTCCTCATAAAATCGTTTGACCATTGAGTTAGGTCTGGCCTATACGCTGTAACTAAAACGGCAGGGGAAGAAGCATTTTTAGGAATACCCCAGACCGCATGAATTGGTTTATCTTGAAAATCATATTGAAGTACGAGGACACACGGCCCCTTTGGATACTGGGGATAATCTTCCACGACTACCGCCTCCCTGCCCCCGGCTATTATATCTCGCACAAGAATATCATCCTCAGCCAACTCATCATACCCATGCGCGGATATTCTGACCTCGCCACGTTCGATCAGCTCTAAAATCTGTTGAAATGTTTGGCTCATAACCAAATACTACTTAGAAAGGGGGTAGATGTCAATGGGGTAACAGGAATCCTTGGCAAAATTCGTAACCGCCCAACCATGTGAGTAACAAGAACTCTTCTCAATAATCCTACCCGAACGGTCATTATGGGAAAGAATGCCTCATCTTCCCGTCTCCGGGCTTGTGGCAGGAAGACCTGATAATCACCCTTCCATCTTATCACACCTTCTACCCCCATACAATCCCCCAAAAAACCGGCCCATCGCCAAAATCGAAAACCCACGTACTCCGCCGGGGATGGTCGCAGCGGAGGCCGGAGAGCCGCCGGAAAATAAAAAAAGTAGTGACTACTGACTACTCTGTCAGCGGTTCCATATCCAGCCAATTCCGCCCGGCTTCGACTTCAACCTTGAGGCCGGCTTTGAGTTCATAAGCCTGGCTCATTACCTCACGGGTGAGGCGGGCTGCCGTCTCTAGCTCAGCTTCCGGGGCTTCCAGCACCAGCTCGTCGTGGACTTGCAGCAGCATCCGGCTGCGCAGTTTTTGTTCCCGCAGGGCGGCGTGCAGGCGAATCATGGCAATCTTCATGATGTCGGCTGCCGTACCCTGGATGGGCATGTTGATGGCTTCACGCTCTACGGCAGCGCGCTGCGCTCCGGTTAATTTGGCCAGGTTGGAAAAGTCGCGGCGGCGGCCCAGCAGGGTGGTCAGGTAGCCCTCGTTCAGAGCCTTTTGTTTGGTCTCCTCGATGTAGCGTTTGATACCCGGATACTTCTCAAAATATTTGTCAATGAAGGCGCGGGCCTCGTCGCGGCTCATGCCGGTGCCCTGGGCCAAGCCAAAAGCCGTCTGGCCGTAGATCAGGCCAAAGTTGACCGTTTTGGCGATGCGGCGCTGGTATTTATCCACCTGTTCGATGGGGATGTTTAGCACAGTGGCAGCGGTCGCCGCGTGGATGTCCTCATCATGGGCAAAGGCTTGCAGCAGGCCGGGGTCTTCGGCCACGTGGGCCAGGATACGCAGCTCCACCTGGGAGTAATCGGCGGAAATCAACCGCCAACCCGGTTCGGCCACAAAGGCTCGCCGGATTTCGCGGCCTTGCTCGGTACGGATAGGGATGTTCTGCAAGTTTGGCTCGCTGCTAGAGAGCCGCCCGGTGGAGATGCCAATTTGGTTGTAGTTGGTGTGGACCCGCCCGGTGGCCGGGTTGACCATTTTCGGCAGGGCATCAACATAGGTGCTCTTGAGCTTGGTCAAAGTGCGATGTTCCAGAATCAGGTCCAGAACTTCGTGCTGACCTTTCAAGTTTTCCAGTACGCCGGCAGCGGTAGAATAGTGGCCGCTTTTGGTTTTGCTCAGCCCCTCGGTAGGCAGCCCCAACTTGCCAAACAACACATCAGAGAGCTGCTGGGTGGAGTTGATGTTAAAGGTTAGACCCGCCGCGCTATAAATCTCTTGCTCCAATTGGCCCAGGCGCTGAGTCATTTGGGTTGACATCTCGCCCAAGGCGGCCGCATCGAGCTTGATGCCAGCCAGTTCCATGTCCTTCAACACATAAATCAACGGCAGTTCCAACTGCTGAAAAATTTCCCAGCCTGCCCCGCCCTCCGTGTGGAGCGGCGCTTCGACCAAAGGAGCCAGGCGCAGGGTCATATCCACGTCGGCGGCGGCGTAGGGGGTCACTTTTTCTATGGAAATCTGATCCATAGTCAATTGGTTTTTGCCGCTGCCGATTAATTCCTTGATTTCTGTCATCTGGATATTGAGTTGCTCGCGGGTCAAATCCTTAAGCCCATGCCGGGCATCGGCAGCATTATTACCGATCCAGGAGGCAACCATCGTATCAAAAATGGGCGGTTCGACCGGCAGGCCGTGCCGTTCCAGCACCGTCATATCAAATTTGGCGTTGTGCATGTATTTGGTTACGCCGGAGTCGGCCAGAATGGGAGCCAGGGCGGTCTGGATGAGAGTTAATTCAAGTTGGGCAGGGGGGCGGGGGAGCAGGGGAGCAGGGGGGAGATTATCATCAACCGGCGACAAGTCAAACAGAGAGGGTTGTACCTCAGCCTCAGCCTTAACCTCAACCTTCTTCCCATGCCCCACTGGAATGTAGTAACCCTCACCGGCAACCGGGGTAATGGCAATCCCCACCAGGTTCGTTTGCACTTCATCAGTGCTATCAGTTTCAACATCGACCGCCAGAATCTGGCTCTGTTTCAATTTGGCGACCAGTTCAGCCAGCTTAGCCGGGGTGTCAACGGTGTAATACTGACCATCGGAGGCGGTTATTTGAGCAGCGTATTTGGGCTTGATGGTGGCATATTCCTGGGGCGATTTGTCGGGAGGTGCGCCGGGAATGCGATTGAAGATGGTGTTAAATTCCAGCTCGACAAACAGGTTGGCCACGTCAACAAGATCGAAATCCATTGTTTTTCCCGCCTCGACGTTCAACGTCACCTCAGGCACATCAGTGATGATGCGGCCCAATCGTTGCGAGAGATAGGCGTTGTCACGGTCGGCTTCAAATTTGGCTCGCTGGGCCGGAGGCATCTCGTCGAGATGGGCATAGATATTGTCGAGCGAGCCATACTGTTGTAATAATTTGGCTGCCGTCTTGTCGCCAATGCCCTTGATACCGGGAATGTTGTCGCTGGTGTCGCCGACCATGGCCTTCAAATCAACCAATTTACTGGGCGGCACGCCAAAACGCTCTTCGACGGCGGCTTCGTCGTACAGTTTGCGCTCGTTGAAGCGATTCTGCCCGCCGGGGTAGACCACCTTGATGTGTGGTCCCACCAGTTGAAAGGCGTCCCGGTCGCCGGTGACGATGAGGGTTTCGATGCCATGAGCCGCGGCCTGGGTAGCCAGCGTGCCGAGCAGGTCGTCGGCCTCGTAACCTTCTTTAGTAAAAACCGGCATGTTAAAAGCTTTGACCAACTGCTCGATGCGCTCGATCTGGCTGCGCAGGTCGTCGGGCATCTTCTCGCGGGTGGCTTTGTAATCGTGGTAAAGTTCGTGGCGAAAGGTGTCGCCCGCGTCAAAGGTGATGATGAAATAATCCGGCTCAACCTCTTTCCAGACGGCCAGCAGCATATTGATGAAGCCGTAGACCGCGTGGGTTGGCTCACCGGCGTGGGTTTTGAAGGTTTGCGGCATGCCGAAATAGGCCCGGTAGGCCAGGGCGTGGCCGTCAATAAGGATAAGGGTTGGTTTTTTAGCAGACATCAGTGATTCTCCCCAAGTTACATTTATGGATACCTTCCGGCTTCGATCAGCCGCAGACGTTCCTGCAAGCGGTCGGACCGATTAAATTGCAGGATAATAATCGTGACCCGTCCTACGGGCGTGAGCGGCACAATTTGAGCGCCCTCAAGCCGAAAGTGGTCAGTCCATTGTTGAGTTCGAGGATTAAAGAATGGGGTAAGCTGAGCCGTATCGGGGTCAAGCGAGCCTATATCTGTACCTTTGAAACGATTACAGTAAGGACAGGCTAAAGCTAGATTATCAAGAGTAGTCCTACCGCCATGTTTTTCCGCAATGATATGCTCCACTTCAAAAGCCAAAAACGATGCTTCCTGCGAGTACAAACAGTATTCACATCGTGCTTTAGCCCGTTCGAGCACTGTTTGGCGCAGAGTCGCTGAAACAAAGGTCATGTTGAGGTAGCCAGTTGTTTGTAGGCATGAGCCTTAGCCAGGCGTACTAAGTGTTCCAACGTCAAATAGCGCTCAAGTTCATTTTCTTCCTGGGGTAATAGATCGCCACTCTTACTTTTGGCCAAAAGTTCACTGGTCCGTACCTGAAACTCTGGTGAGGGGCGAATCGCCAAAACTTGTTCAGGTGTAGGTTGGCTGATTAACAATTCGATAATCTGATTCTCATCTTGAAAATCAGTTAAACTTTCTACCAACAATTCCTGCAAACCTCGTTCTAGCACCTCCGGCAAACGATCTTGAAATGGCTGCAATTTCTGAGCAAGGTCATTGGGAACCTGGATTGTTATCTCCAACATGACAACCTCCTTATCTACAACTTCAAGCAATCAAGCCTATACTTTATTTGGTCTTCAACTCCTGCCCGAATATTTTTGCACTGAGTGACAAAACTTGAATGCAGACCATACGATATTGATAGTCAACCTCCTCAAAACAAGTTAGTCACCATCCCCAACACCCCATGCCACACGGCGTAATAATAGACCACTATACTGACAAAAAGCAAGCTGTCAATTCGGTCTAAAAAACCACCATGGCCGGGCAGGAGGTTGGAGGAGTCCTTAACCCCAACATTTCGCTTCATCATGGAGATGGACACGTCGCCAAATAAATCAACGACGGGAATGACCAACCCAATCAGCAGACAGGTTCCCCAGCCCAGGTTGAATAAAATGGCCACTCCAACCGCACCCAACAGACTCCCCCCGATACCGCCCAAGAGTCCCTCCCACGATTTTTTGGGGCTGAGGCGAGGCCAGAGTTTGTGCCGACCCCACCGGCTGCCAACCAGATAAGCAAAAGTGTCGGCTCCCCAGGTGCACAGCAGCACTAGCCAGACCCAGGCCAGGCCATCAGCCAGTTGCCGCAAGGCTATCAGATGGGCCATGCCCCAGCCAATATATAGCCCGCCCACGACGGTCAAAGCCCAGTCGGCGGTCGGCGAACGACTGTCGGCCTGGAAAAGCTGCCAGGTTAACGAGGCGAGCAGCACGACACTCAGAATACATTCCAGGCTGAGGTCAGAGCGATAACTGTTGAACAGCAACAACGCAATCAAGCCCAGGGTAAAAAAGGGGGTGGTCGCATAACCGCCAACCCGCATCATTTGACCAAATTCCCAACCCGCCACCAGCGCAAACAAAGTTACCCCGGCTAAAAACCAGAGCCCGCCGGCAAAAACACCCGCAACAACAACCGGGATAGCAATGAACGCAGTAATGACACGTGTCCGTAGCATGGGTATATTCACTCGTCGGGTTATAAAATTAACCGCAAAGTCCCCAGGAACACCCAGTTTTAATGGCGCTCC
Source organism: uncultured Caldilineaceae bacterium (assembly GCA_964604225.1). Lineage (GTDB taxonomy): Bacteria > Chloroflexota > Anaerolineae > 4572-78 > J111 > DSQQ01. Next base: position 4,184 of record CAZRYD010000248.1, on the reverse strand, counting down.
TGGCGTCTTTGCGGTTTGAACTCTCTGGTTTAGGGCTGGCAAGTCCGGTTTAGTTAATGACCATTAACCGGGGGTTTTGGCGTGGTCTCCGGCAAGGTCAGCGGCGGAGGGACTGGCGCTTGTACTGTGTCCTGTTCCTCCTCCACCTCAACCTCTTTGGCTTTGGGTGCTAACACTGCCACCGAAGCCACCACATCATCTTTTTTCAGCGACATCACCCGGACCCCCAGGGTAGCGCGGCCTTGTTGAGAAATATCTTTGATGGCAATTCGGATCATGATCCCGTCGCGGGAAATCAGGGTCAGGTCGCCTCCATTAGATACCACCCGAGCCGCCCTGATATTGCCGGTCTTTTGCATATCTCTGGCCAGGGTACGCACGCCACTACCATTGCGGCCTTGCACGGCATACTCACTTAAGGGGGTGCGCTTGGCATATCCCTTTTCGGTCACAACCAACAGGTCGGCCTCAGGGTCAACCACATCCATGCCCCGGATTTCGTCATTCGCCCGTAAACGCATCGCGCCCACCCCGGCGGCGGTCCGGCCCATGGACCGCACATCGCTTTCAGCAAAACGAATAGCCTGACCGCTATACGAAACTATCACGATTTCATCTTGCCCGTTGGTGAGTTTGACCCAGCCCAACTCATCGTCGTCGTCAAGGGTCAAAGCAATCAAGCCACTGGGGCGGACCGAGGCAAACTCGCTGAGATCAGTCCGCTTGATCCGGCCCTTGCGGGTCAACATGATCAAATATTCGGCCTGGTCGAAATCGGGCACAGTAACAGTAGCCGTAATCTTTTCACCCGGAGCCATGTTAATCAAATTAGCCACCGAAACGCCCTTAGCCGTCCGGTTGGCGTCGGGCACCTGATAGGCTTTTTCCGAATAAACATAGCCCTTGTCGGTAAAATAGAGAATGGTATCTTGGGTACTGGCGGCAAAGAGAAATTCCACCACGTCCTCGTCGCGGGTGGTCATGCCGGTAACGCCGCGCCCACCGCGCCCCTGGGTGCGATAGGTTTTGCTAGGCACCCGCTTGATATAACCCCGCTCGGTGATGGAGATGAGTACCTCTTCCTCTTTGACCAAATCCTCTTCATGAAATTCCTCTTTGGCATCAACCAGAATCCGGGTGCGACGTTCATCGCCATATTCTGCTTTAATTTCGTTGAGGTCATCCTTAATCACGCTCAAAATTTTGTGCGGATTGGCCAGCAAGTCTTCCAGGTAGGCAATAGTTTTCATCACCTCCTGGTATTCATCCTCAATTTTTTGACGCTCCAACGCAGCTAAACGGCGCAACTGCATATCCAAAATGGCCTGGGCTTGGGCCTGGCTAAGCGCAAAGTTTTGCATCAACTGTTCGCGGGCGGTTTCGGCATCCTTGCTCTGGCGGATGGTTTGGATGATCTTATCCATGTTGCCCAGGGCAATGCGCAGTCCCTCCAAAATGTGGGCTCGCTGGCGGGCCTTGTCCAGATCAAACTCGGTGCGGCGGGTAATCACCTCGCGGCGATGCTCAACATAGGCCAGCAGCGCCCGTTTGAGCGGCAGCACGCGCGGTTCGCCATCCAGCAGGGCCAACATGTTAATGCCAAAGGTTGATTGCAGGGTGGTGTATTTGTACAGTTGATTGAGCACTTTTTTGGGCTGAGCGCCGCGCTTCAACTCGATCACAATCGAGAGACCGTTCCGATCCGACTCGTCGCGCAGATCGGAAATATCTTTGAGTTTTTCTTCCCGGGCCAATTCGGCAATCCGCTCGATGAGGGCCGCTTTGTTAACCTGGAAAGGAATCTCGCTGACCACAATCCGGTGGCGATTACCCTTCATTTCCTCAATGCGGGCGATGGCCCGCATCGTCACCCGGCCTCGGCCGGTAGCATAGGCATTGATCAGGCCCTCTTGCCCCATCAGCGCGGCTCCCGTAGGAAAATCGGGCCCTTTGATAAATTGCATCAAATCTTCTACGGTGACATCATCGCTGGTATCGTAGTGATCGATCAGGTAGATAGTGGCATCGCAAACTTCGTTCAGATTATGCGGAGGGATGTTTGTGGCCATACCGACGGCAATACCGGAGGTGCCGTTGAGCAGCAAATTGGGCAAGCGGGCCGGCATCACTTCCGGCTCTTGCAGGCTGCCGTCAAAGTTTTCGGTCCAATCAATGGTACTTTTATCAATATCGGCCAGCATTTCCTGGGCAATTTTGGCCAGGCGAGCTTCGGTATAGCGCATCGCCGCCGGGCTGTCGCCGTCAACGCTGCCAAAGTTACCCTGACCATCGATCATCGGGTAACGCATCGAAAAGTCTTGAGCCATGCGAACCATGGCATCATACACGGCCGCGTCGCCGTGGGGGTGATATTTACCTAACACGTCGCCGACCACGCGGGCGCTTTTGCGATAGGGGGTGTTGTGGCGAATCCCCATATCGTGCATCGCATAAAGAATCCGCCGGTGAACCGGCTTGAGGCCATCGCGGGCATCGGGCAGCGCTCGCGACACGATGACGCTCATGGCGTAATCGAGATAGGCCACTCTCATTTCATCTTCAATATCAACGGGTTTTACAATTCCAATATCCATGCAGGTGCTCCAAAAAACAAAATTGACAATAAAAAACGGCTTCCGGTAAGAGCAAAAACAAAAAGAACGGGATCATTAATTCTCAGACGGAAGCCACCTTTTATGCTGTCAAGCAATCGAATTTGACAATGTGTGTATGAATATTATACCCTAAAAGGCTACTTTGGGCTATTTATGTACAGGTCATTACCTTTCTGCCTGGTTCCAAGCCTGAGTTTTGGAATCGAGTTGAAAGGAGATCAAATTTGGGCTTGATTCTCTGGGTCACTTGTGCTAAACTACGCACTATTGTCAGGAGGACCACCAAAAGTAGCCTATGATCCAAGAGATTGCCGACCGCGTTTTTGTTGAGCTAGATTATGAAGGGGCCAACGTTGGCTGCGTTTTAACAGATGTGGGTGCGATTGTGATTGACACCCCCATTATCCCGGATGAAGCCCGGCATTGGGCCAATGCCGTCTCAAAATTAACCGATAAGGTGTTATACGTTTTCAATACCGATCATCACCGGGCCCACATCATGGGCAACCAATTTTTCGATGCTCCGGTACTGGCGCACGAAGCCGCCTGGAAAGAGATGACCAATTATAAGGACACCTTTATCGAGCGGACCAAAAACCTGTTTAAGAAACGGCCCGATATTCAAAAACAGTTGGATCAGGTAAAAATCATCCGGCCAGAGGTTTGCTTTACCGGCAAGTTGGTTATGCAAAAGGGTGGGCGCGAGTTGCATTTCACTTATCTCGGTGGGCACACCCCGGCCACGAGCGGCCTCTATCTGCCCAAAGAGCGGATCCTCTTTACCGGCGATTTGGTGGTAGTGGACGAACACCCGGCCCTGGGCCAATGCAACAGCGAAGAGTGGCTGAGCAAATTACGCTGGCTGCGCAAACAAAAATATGCCCAAATTGTGCCGGGGCACGGCCCCCTCTGCAATGTAGAGGCCAGTGAGCCGGTCTCCGAATACATCCGGGCCATGCGTTCTCGGGTGCGCAGTCAATTTAAAGCGGGTCGCAGCAAAGCCGAAGCGGCGGTGGTCATCAGCCAGATGCTCGATTTCTTTCCCTATCGCCAGGGTGAGAAGTCCATCATCGAGAAGCGCATCCGAGCCGGAGTGAGCCGGGTCTATGATGAAATGAAAACCCTTTATGCTCAATCATAGCCCTTTTTGACAGCTATTTCAGCTTGTGCTATACTTTTTGAGTTGTGACGCGTCAGCAGACGCCTCACACTTAAAAATCAAGGCAAAATCAAGTCGCGGGATGTAGCGCAGCCCGGTAGCGCGCTTCGTTCGGGACGAAGAGGTCGGCAGTTCGAATCTGCCCATCCCGACTCTAAAATTAACAATTGACTATTGAAAATTAGGTATTGACAATTCAATCCAGCGGGGCGTGGCGCAGTCCGGTAGCGTGCTTGAATGGGGTTCAAGAGGTCGACGGTTCAAATCCGTCCGCCCCGACTCTTTGAAGGATGAGGGATGAAGGATGAAGGCAGAAAGAATTTTCATCCTTCATCCTTCCGCCTTCATCCTTAATTTTGCCTACGTAGCTCAGTAGGTAGAGCAACGCCTTGGTAAGGCGTAGGTCGGCG
>CAZRYD010000247.1:0-10625 GCA_964604225.1 uncultured Caldilineaceae bacterium | reverse complement strand
ATCGAGGCGGTGGCTGCCGGCGAGGGTGCATTCAAGACGTGGAGCATCCGCTCCGCTTCGATGATGCGGAAATCGTCTACCAGCAAACCGTCTGGGCTTAAAGCCTGGGCCCGCACCCCGGCTCCGGCGGGATGCACGTCGGCCATAGTTAGCTCCGGCAGCAATCGCTGCAAGGCTTTGACAAAAGCTTGTTTGCTGAACGAACGATGAAACTCGCCCAGGCTCATCCGCCAGTGCTGACCAGCCAGACGCCAGAAACCGCCATAACTAGCCATATCCCAGGTATCGACCAGGGAGAAACTGGAACGGTGGTAGCCCTCCCGTTTGAAGGCCAGCACCGCATTCGGGCCAGCCTCGACGCCGCCATGGATCATCCGGGTAAAATGGACGCCCAGAAAGGGGAATTGTGGGTCAGGCACGGGATAAATAAGATTTTTAACCAAAAATTGCCGCTCCGGAACCAGCTCGTAATATTCACCGCGAAAGGGCACAATCCGCAAACCTGGGTCAACCCCACATAACCGGGCAACTCGATCTGCTTGCAGCCCGCTGCAATTAATTAAGTGACGGCAGCGAATATCGCCCTGGGTCGTCTGCAGGTATAATTCATTAAGCTGGCGTTGACAGCCAAGCAAACGTGACTTGGTTTGGATGACCCCGCCTGCTTGCTGCACCAATCGGGCATAGGTTTGGGCTACTTGCCGATAATCGACGATGCCGGTCTCTGACACCAACAGCCCAGCCAGACCGGCAACGTGAGGTTCATACTCCTTAAGCTCAGCCGGGGTGAGCCGGCGCAGGCCCTTCAGGCCATTGGCCCGGCCGCGCTCCTCTAATTTGTCCAGCCGGGGTAATTCATGCGCCTGAGTCGCCACCACGACTTTGCCACACCGTTCGTGAGCAATATCATGCTCCTGGCAAAAGTGATACAGCGCTTCCCGTCCAGCCACACAATTGCGGGCTTTTAAGGAGCCGGGCTTATAATACAGCCCCGAATGAATCACCCCGCTGTTATGGCCGGTTTGATGCGCGGCCAGTCCGTCTTCTGCTTCTAAAACAATCAAATCCAGCGACCCGCGCGAGGTCAGGGCCATAGCTGTTGCCAGGCCGACAATCCCCCCCCCGATAATCGCGACATCGTATCTAACAGATTCCATTTGGCTTTATTTTCTCCTTCGCTTAACCTCGATAACATTAGGTAGTTGGGCAATCAAAGCCAGCATCCGGCTCAGTTGGTCGATATTGGCAATATCCAAGGTAGCAAATACTTTGGCTTTGAGCTCCTTTTTACGAGTGATGACGCTGACCGTACTGATGTTGATTTTTTCATTAGCCAGCACGGCGGTGATGTCGCGCAGTAAACCGGGACGATCAAAGGCGTCAATCTCAATGTCAACCGGGTAGGTATCATTGCCTTTCATATCCCAATCCACTTCAATCAGGCGCTCACGCCCTTCCTCATTAAAGCGTAGCACATTGGGACAATCCCGGCGATGAATCGTCACCCCCCGGCCACGGGTAATAAACCCAATAATCGCATCATCGCCGGGTACCGGGCGGCAGCATTGAGCCAGGTTGGTCAAAAGGTTGCCTACCCCTTGAATTCTAATGCCGGTTGGAGTACTGGTGGCGGTTGAGGGCGAAGTGGGTGTCGGCTGGTCATCCTCTTCTTTGGGTTGGACCGCCTCGATAATGTCATTAATTGCGCCGACAATCTGGGTAGGGTTAATATCGCCCCTGCCAATAGCAGCCAGAAAATCGTCAACTTTATTGTAATTGAATTCGCGGGCCAGCTTTTCGTGATTAACCTCAGCCACACCCAGACGATGTAGTTCCCGATCTAGAACGGTGCGCCCCTGGGTTACATTTTCTTCATAATTCAGGCGCTTAAACCACTGTCTGACTTTGGATCTGGCCCGGGCGGTTTTGAGAAAACCCAACTGGGTATTGATCCAATCACGGCTGGGTCCACCCCGTTTGGCCGTTAGTATTTCTACCTGTTCACCATTCTTTAATTTGTAGGTCAGAGGCACAATCCGGCCATTCACTTTAGCCCCTCGGCAGCGATGGCCGATTTCGGTATGGATGTGATAGGCAAAATCAATAGGCGTAGCTCCGGCCGGCAAATCGATAGCATCCCCTTGCGGGGTCAACACGTGAACTCGATCTTGAAAGACTTCAGCCTTAACCTGGTCAATAAACTCACTGGCATCGGCCACATCATCTTTCCACTCCATCAACTGGCGCAGCCAGGCCACCTTGCGATCAAAATTAATATCGGACCTGGCCCCTTCCTTGTAGCGCCAGTGGGCCGCTACCCCTAATTCGGCATCCTGGTGCATTTCGTGGGTGCGAATTTGAATCTCAATGGTTTTACCCTCTGGCCCAAAGACGGCGGTATGCAGCGAGCGGTACAAATTATCTTTGGGGGTGGCAATATAATCATCAAACTCCCCTGGGATAGGCCGCCAGAGAGTGTGGACGATTCCCAGGGCAGCGTAACAATCGGCAATTTGATCCACTAATACCCGGACTGCTTGCACGTCATAGATTTGGTCAAAATTGACCCCTTTGCGCTTCATTTTACGCCAAATGCTGTAAATGTGTTTAGGCCGACCTGTAACGTCGGCCACAATCCCTTTGGCTTGCAATTCTGCCTTTAGTTTATCGGCCACCCGCGAAATATACTGCTCGCGATTGATCCGGCGCTCATCCACCAGACCAGCAATTTGCTTGTAAAGTTCCGGCTCCAGATAACGAAAAGATAAGTCTTCCAATTCCCACTTGATTTGCCAGATCCCCAGCCGATTAGCCAGGGGAGCAAAAATATCCAGGGTTTCTTTAGCAATCCGTTTCCGTTTATCCTCACGCAAGTGCGCCAGTGTGCGCATGTTATGAGTGCGGTCGGCTAATTTGATCAGCACAACCCGGACATCGTCAACCATGGCTAATAACATTTTGCGCAGACTTTCGGCCTGCGCCCGCTCTTTTTTTGTTTTTTTGTTTTGCCCCCGATACTCCTGAATCTGGCCCATTTTGGTTACCCCGTCCACCAGCCTGGCAATCGTCGAGCCGAATTCTGTTTCTAATTCTTCCAGGGTAACCGGCGAATCTTCCAGCACATCGTGCAAAACCGCGGCGGCAATAGTTTCTGAGTCCAGGTGCAAGTCGGCCAAAATATTGGCCACCGCCAGCGAATGTTGAAAATAAGGCTCACCCGAAGCCCGGGTTTGTCCATAGTGGGCCTGCTGCGCCAGCATACAGGCCCGCCGAATCAACTCCATATCCGCTTTCGAGCGGCCGGGCTCAATAGATTTGAGCCAACTTTCAAACTCTACAGCGTCTTGAGCAGTAATTTCAGTTTTAACGGCAACCATCAATGTTACCTCTACTTTTGCTTAAATCAGCCAGTTCCTGAGCCTATCAGGTAAGTATACTCCAGCCCCTGTCTTTAAGCAATGGATTTTTCTTTCAAAATTTTCCTGGGTACTGTGTATGTGACAAATGTCACTAGCCAAGGATGACATTCATCACTACATCAACTTTAGAATCCGTGTTACACTGTGTTTGCAGCATCGGACAGAGACAAGAGGGCGACACCTTTTGACTCTCCTCCTTAACCGGCAGGTACCCCCCCTTACCTGCCGGTTCCTTTTTTCTCTACTTTGGCGACCAAATCTCCAAGCGATGTCCTTCGGGATCATAAAAATAAAAGACCCGCGCTCCCCAGGTATGATCCTTGACCGGTTCTAAATCCAACCCGCGTGCAGCTAAATCAAGCCAGGCCTCGTCGGCGTTTCCAACTTGCAGCGCCAGAGTAAGGCCCGCCCCCCGGCTGCTTTTTATTTTCGCCCGCCGCTCATCGGCCACACTTAACCGGGCTGTTACTCCCAACTCAAATTCCACAAACCAATCCGAGGCAAAGGTAATCGGCAACTGCAATTGATGCTGATAGAAGGCCACCGTTTCAGGCCACTGTTGGCAATACAGAATTGTATTGACTGTTTTAAAAGCTAAAGAGGATTTCACAACTATTCTCCTTGCAAAAATGGGCTTTTGGTCTTGAATGACTTGCACATCGATGCAGGAATGTTATAATCGAATTAAACTCTTTTTGCTAAAAAACGACCAGGGCACGGAGAAACAAATCTGATGAAAAAGAAGACCGCCGAAGATATTATTAGACAGTATAAAAGCGGCTATCGCGAATTTAAAGGATTTACCGTCGATCCGCCGGGTAATTTCGCCAAAACCAAATTGGTTGGCATCATCTTTGAAGGCACCAACCTCATGGGGGCTAATTTTGAACGAGCCGTCTTGCAGCGAGCCAGTTTTAGCGCCGCTAACCTGCGGGGAGCTAACTTTAAAGGCGCTAATCTGGCTAAAGCGGATTTGAAAGGAGCTGATTTTAGAGGCGCGGTTATGCGTGGAGTAGATTTAAACGGGGCTGATTTGCGTTGGGCCAATTTAGAGGGCGTTGATTTAACCGGCTCGATTATTAGCGCGGCCAACTTCGACGGCGCAAACTTAAAAAATGCCAACCTCAAAGATACAGACCCCGGCAAATGGTGGTGGAAAGCCAGGCTGGCCGATGCTAAAATGGAGGCAACGATCCTGCCGGACGGAACAGTCTTTAGCCAGGCTGTATTAGATGAAGAACCGGCAAATTTTATTCGCGAGTCGGTTGATTTGGATGACCTTGAGCCAGCAGGGCCGGATTACAAAAAGGCGGATCGCCTTTATTACGAGGCGTTAGGCGATGTTGCCAGCATCCAGGCGCAAATCCAGTCTGGCATTCCTGCCAGCCATCCCAAAGTGCAAGAACTCATCAAAAAAGCAGCCAAAAAGTTTGCCCAAGCTCTGGAAGTCAGCGACAACAATTGGCCTCGTTTTGCTGAGTGTGAGAAATACACAACCAACCTTATGGCCGATATGAAGGCCAATACCTCTAAATACACCCCCCTTTGAACAGCCTTTCATGAATTTACCTTATCTCACTGCTAACTTACCGGGCATTGGGGGTCAACTCAAAGCCGAGCCGGAAGATTTTTTTGTTGAAGAAATCCCCCTCTATGCCCCTACCGGCCAGGGGCAACACATTTATGTTGAAATTGAAAAACGCGGCCTGTCTACTTACGTAGCCATCAAACTCATCGCCCGTGCCCTGAATATCTCGCCGGGGCAGATTGGGCATGCCGGGCTAAAAGACGCCCAGGCGGTAACCCGCCAGACTCTATCGATTGATCGAGTCACCCCCGAAGCTGTTACGGCACTCAATATACCTAATATCAAAATATTGCAAGTGAGCCGCCACCACAATAAATTAAAGATCGGCCATCTGGCCGGCAATCGTTTCGTGATCAGAGTTCGCCAGGTTACGCCGGAAGCGCTGCCTATGGCCGAGGCAGTCATGGCTACGCTGATCCAAAAAGGAGTACCCAATTTTTTTGGCGAGCAGCGCTTCGGCCATCGCGAGAACACCCACCTTTTAGGCGAAATGTTGGTGCGCCGAGATGCGGCGGAGTTTGTAGCGGAGTACCTGGGCCGCCCCCAACCCCACGAAGCCCTGCACATTCGAGCCGCCCGCCAATTGATCGACGAAGGTCGCTGGAGCGAAGCCCTGGCCCAATGGCCGGGCAACCTTCCCGACGAGCGGCGCGTCCTGGCAGCCATTGTCAAGGCAGAGGGACAACCTGAAGTCGCCTTTACCGCTCTGGATGTAAAACTAAAAAGCTTTTTCGTGTCAGCTTTTCAATCTCAACTGTTCAACGAGTTGCTGGTCAATCGGCTTGACGCCTTGGATCGCCTTGAAAATGGCGACGTGGCTTACATCCACGGCAAAGGGGCTGCTTTTATTGTCCAGGATGCCGCGCTAGAGCAGCCTCGCGCTGACCGTTTTGAAATCAGTCCTTCCGGACCGCTCTTTGGTCCCAAAACCCTTATGGCCGAATTAGAGCCAGGCCGACGGGAACGGGCCATTCTGGCGGCCAAGGGCTTAACCACTGAGGACTTTAAGGTGCCAGGGTTGAAACTCCAGGGAGCCAGACGCCCCTATCGCATTAGCTTAAAACGGGCCAAAGCCTGGTGGGATGACGGTCTTTGGGTGTCGTTTGAACTGCAGCCCGGCGCCTATGCCACTATGGTCATGGCCGAAATCATGAAGACGCAGAACGAGGAACGGACCAAAGTATGACCATTCCTCCGATTGTTGATTTACATGGCGACATCTTATATGACGTGACCCATCGCCGCGTGTTTAACGGGGAGCGACATACCCTGGAAAAGATTCATCTGGAGCCACTGCGTCAGAATGGCGTCAAAGTCCAGGTGCTGCCCATCTATTTCGACTCCCTCAATCTGCCCGAAGCGGCTCTGCGCCAGACTCTTCTGATCGTCAATGCTTTTCTGGAGGAGTTGGATGAGACTGGCGCTCATTTTGCCGTGATCAAAACAAAGGCGGATTTAGCCACGGTGATGCGCAGCGATAAAATTGGGGTTCTGCTGGCTATGGAAGGGGCAGAAGGATTGGGCCGGGATATTGGCTTGATACGTCTCTTTTTTGAAGTGGGTCTGCGGCTGATTGGTCTGACCTGGAACCGGGCCAACGCTCTGGCCGAAGGCAGCGGCGAAGACACCGGGGCTGGCCTGACCTTTTTGGGGCGGCAACTGGTCGCCAGCCTGCCAGATTATCCGGTGATACTGGATGTTTCCCATCTAAATGAAGCGGGGTTTTGGTCGGCCCTAGAATATGGCCAGGGCCGGGTGTTAGCCAGTCACTCCAATTGCGCGGCTATCTGTCCTCATCACCGTAATCTCGCCGACGCTCAAATCAAGGCTTTAGCCGAACGGGGCGGGCTAATCGGCCTTAATTTCTATCCTGAATTTGTCACCCCGACTGGTGCTGATTTAATTCCGGGCTTACTCAAGCACGTGGATCATATTGCTAATCTGGTTGGGCTGGAACATATCGCCCTGGGGCCAGACTTTAGCAATTACCTGCCTCATCTGCAGATGAGCGCCCAAGAGTTGGCCACCTTAAATATCAGTCCAACGGCAATATCAATCTTACCCGATGTCAAAATCTTGCCTGAGTTTTATCAAGCGCTGCTATCGCACGGCTTTTCCACCGAAGAAGCAGCTTTGATTATGGGCGGCAATGCCTTGCGTTTTTTGGCCGACGCTTTACCCGGTTGAAAAAGGGATGACAGAGTCATCATTGCCAGATGAGAAAGTTATAAAACAAAAAAGGCCACACTAAACGTGTGGCCTTTTGTAGTAGAACCAGCAAAACGATCAAGCAGAATAACTAGGCTCCATTGAGCGAAGCTAGGGCTTCTTCTACAGAAGGGTAAAGATCAGCGTACTGGGTTAGCCCAACCATCCGGAAAATTTTTTGAAAGTGGGCGCTTAAGCCGGTCATTAGCAACTTCTGATCACGCTTGCGGGCTTCGGTCACTACACCAATAAGAATGGCTATACCCGCACTATTGATGTAATCATTCTCTCGAAAGTTAAAGATGATATTGGTCGCTCCGTCAGACGAGGCGCTTTGATAGGCTTGGTTGATGGCTTCCTCGGCAAAGGTTGTCACATCGCCAATCAGGTCTATCACTGTAGCGCTATTCTCCGTCCGGACTGAGACCTGGATCTCGTCACTCATTGGGCCGTGCCTCCCTTTTTATCCGAACCTGATTTATCGGATTTATTTTCTCCATCTTCCACCCGGTAGATTACCATGCGAAATTGATTGCCTTCATCTTCGTCATCCCCCTCAACAAACCCCGCTTCATCCACCAATTCTCGAATGATATACAGGCCCATTCCACCAAACCGGGCTTTGCCTTCAATCATACCGTTGATGTCTGGAATAGCTACATCGAGCGGAGGCGCACCACCGGCGCCGGGGTCTTTAATCAAAATGTCGAGTTTGTCTTCATCCGCGGTGAGCACAACCACAACTTTCATCCGGGCATCCGAACCACTGCCATAACGAATGGCATTGGTGCAGGCTTCGCTGATTGCAGTTTTAATATCCTCAATTTTTTCCTCACCAAAATTGAGGCGACGCGCAACAGTGGCTACAGCTTCTCTGGCTATTTTTTCATAACCAAGCTCGCTCGGAATTCTAAGTTCAACAACCCTGTTGCCTTGCGGATGCATCCGCGGTGTGCCCTCCTTCAGAAGCAGACGTAGTTAGCCAATTATACCATAAATTCCCCTAAAGCAAAAGTGGAATTTTCTGGTCTTGTTTGCTGCTCACTATTGCGCCGGCGGCGTAGCAAAGGCCGGCGCGTTATCCTTGGGCACTTTTTGAACGGTCCAGAAATCTTGAACATTGGCCGCAGCCCGAGCCTCGGTCAGCCAATCGTTGTAAGCTTGACGCTGATTTTGGCGATAATCTGTCGGCGATAGTTCCCGCTCTCCCCGCTCCAAAACCTCAATCACGTGCCAACCAAAATCAGTTTCAATTGGTTCGCTCACCTGGCCGATGGATAGGCTAAAGACGGCGTCATCTACCGGCTTAACAAAACGACCGCGCGGCACAAAACCCAGGTCCCCTCCTTGCGAGGCGCTACCGGAATCTTTTGATAACTCTTCAGCCAGCGCCTCAAAATCTTCACCTTTGTTCAGCCGCTCGATCACTTTCTTGGCCTCATCTTCGGTCTCGACCAGAATGTGCCGGGCATGAGCCTGCTCAGCCATTTGAGATACTTCATCACCGATGGCTTGCTGCAACTTATCTTTCAAAACATTGGCCTGGATAATCTGCCGATACTGCGTTTCATCGAGACCGGTATTATCGGCCAGCGTTTTGAGCCAATTGGTGTAATCCGTTTTCAAGGTATCCTCAGCAATTACCACCGGAGTCGGCGTGGGCGCGGGTGTGGGTGTATCAGCCGGAGTGGCTGTGGGGGTGATAACATCCGAAGGAGTAATAACCGCCGTGGGCGTAAGCGTTGGCGACGGGGTAAAGGTAGGGGTGGGCGTCCACAGCGCCGCCGTAGCCGAGGCCACAGCCCGAGCCGTGGCTGTTTCGGTGACTTCCTGAGCCGTGTAACCGCCGGCTTGTTGGGCCAGAATCCGGTTGATCGCTTCCGTCACCTCTTCGGACGAAGCCGTAAGCCCTCTTTTTTGCGTCTCAGCTTCAACTAACCTATCCTCAATGATATCTTCAAGCGCCTGGCGGTCCACCGTTGAACGCTGCAACTGTATCTGTTGGGCCATTTGCTGAAATTGAGGTCCCAGAATTTGCGCTAGTTGTTCGTTGCCCGGTTGAGCTAGGGCCGCTTGCTGTTGTAAAACCTGCTCCAATTGATTATCCAACAAGAAACGTTCGTAACGAACCCGATTTTGATACTCGCGGGTCGAAATATTGCCCCCATCCACACTGGCCACGGGTGAATTGGGTTCAAGCACATAGGTTTGGTACAGGCCAATCGCCAGCACAATCACAATCAAAGCCGCTACTGCGCCTAAACCGATGTAAATGAGGCGTAGCTGCTCCTTTTCACGGCGGGAGAGGGCAATTTGTTTGCGTGTTGGCGCTCGACCCGGTTGGGTTTGTGGTTTAGCCATAGAATTCCTCAATCTTGCACGATAATTTTAAACCAAGTAAGGCCCCCTACAACAAAGGGGCGACCCCAGAGGGTCGCCCATACCAGCAGAAAAGCCTAACCTGGGGCAAGTCGATGACTTGTTCCTACCTTTTATTAGCAAGTCTGATATGCTCACCGGTGTAAGGCAGCAAAGCCATGTGACGGGCCCGCTTGACCATAACCGCCACCTTGCGTTGTAGTTTGGCGTTGGCCCCTGTTTTGCGGCGCGGTCGAATACTGCCATCATCACTCACAAAATAGCGTAGGCTGTCCATGTTTTTCCAGTCTACCTCTTCATATTTGATCGGGCAGACTCGTCGGCGTCCCTGGAAATACCCTCCCCGTCTACCGCCACCCGGCCCGCCACGACCGGCATCACCGTCACCACCGGAGCGATAACCGCCTCTTGACTGCGGTCCGGCACTCCGTGGGGTGAATTTCTTGGGAGGTCTTTTTTCCTCAACCGGAGCTGCTATCTCTTCCACTCCTTCAACATTATCAATCTCGTTGTCAATTTCTCTGTTTTTTGCAGGCTTGTCGGCCATAATTATCTCCAAAATTACAAATACTTTTTACATCTACTCAAAATGGATTGTGCTCTTCGACATCGACGGGGTCTACCAAGTCAAGTGGAAGCGTTTCATCATGATGGTTATTGTAGTCAGATTTAGCGTTATACTTGTCTCTTGGCCCCAAGATGATCATTTCGTTGGCTACAATCTCGGTCCGAAAATGACGCTGGCCGCGTTCATCGTCCCAACTGCGTGTTTGTAACCGGCCTTCAACGTAAACCTGTTGGCTTTTGGCCAGCTTTTGATTGCAAATTTCAGCCAAGTTGCCCCAGGCGACCACATTAAACCACTCCGTTTCCTCGCGGCGCTCGCCGTCAGGTGCAATCCAGGAACGGCTAGAGGCCAAACTAAATGAAGTAACCGGTTTACCAGAGGGCGTATAACGCAATTCAGGATCCCGCCCAATATTGCCAATGATCATTACTTTATTCAATCCTCGAGTCATTTTTCGCTTATC
>CAZRYD010000246.1:0-10644 GCA_964604225.1 uncultured Caldilineaceae bacterium | reverse complement strand
TTCTTCACTTCGCTCCGCTCCGTTCACGCGAAGCAGTGACAAGCGAAAGTCCTAGTTCTGAAACGATAAGTATAGCGCAAGCCAGAGGTCAAGGCAAACTAAATTCCTGCAAAGGATAACCACCTCTGCAGAGGGTCCAAAAACCTCAATATCCCAAAATTCCTAAATATTAACTCCAAAAAGCCCCAAATTTGTCCCCTAGCGGCCAAAACCCCAAAAAATCCCTGATTTTTGGAATGAAGCTCCGCCACTATTCAAAAGGGAGGGTGTTATAATTGTGGGGGGCAGTTATGGACTGCCGACATTGCCATTATCAACCTATATATTATGGAGAATTCGCATGAATCGCAGAGTTGTGGTTACAGGCATGGGCGCAGTCACGCCGGTGGGTAATAGTGTTGACGAAGCCTGGGCAAACTTGAAGGCCGGTCAGAGCGGGATTACCACCATCACCCGCTTTGATGTGTCGGATTTGGGCACCAAATTTGCCGGTGAAATCCAAAATTTTGATGCGGACGCCTTGTTTGGGCGCAAAGAAGCCCGGCGGATGGACCGCTACACCCATTACGCTTTTGAGGCTTCGCGGCAGGCCATTGCCGACTCCAAGCTGCTGGAGAACGGCACCGATCGCGAACGGGTGGGACTGGTGATTGGTTCCTGTGTTGGCGGGATGGATACTGCCTTCAGCCAATACGACGTGTTGAAACAGCGCGGACCCAGCAAAGTCAATCCGTTTGGCATTCCGATGATTTTGCCCGATACCGCTCCGGCTCGTATTGCCATTGATTATGGCCTGCGCGGGCCGAATATGGCTGTGGTTTCTGCCTGCGCCACCGGTTCCAATTCGCTGGGGGAAGCTTTTGAAATGATCGCCCGGGGAGACGCCGATGCGATTATTGCCGGCGGCGCTGAGGCCGCCACCAACCCTTTGATCATTGCCGGTTTTAACGTGATGGGCGCCTTGTCGGTTAATAACGACAACCCGGCCGGGGCCTGTCGCCCCTTTGATTTACACCGAGATGGCTTTGTAATGAGTGAAGGCTCGGTGGTGCTGGTTTTAGAGGAGCTGGAACACGCCAAACAGCGCCATGCCAAGATTCTGGCCGAGTTTATCGGCTACGGCACGTCGGTGGACGCCAACCATATGGCTTCGCCGCTGGAAGACGCCGCCGGGGCCATCCTGGCCATCCGCAAGGCCATCAAACGGGCCGGGATTGACCCTAGCGAGATTGATTACATCAACACCCACGGCACCGGCACCGACCTGAATGACAAAGCCGAGACCAAGGCGATCAAAGAGGTTTTAGGCGAACACGCCTACGAGATCAACATTACCTCTTCCAAATCGATGACCGGCCATCTTTTTGGGGCAGCCGGGGCATTGGAAGCATTGGTTTGCGTCAAAACCCTAACCGATGGTATGATCTCTCCCACCATCAACTATGAAACACCCGATCCTGAGTGTGATTTAGATTATACCCCTAATGAAGCCCGCCGAGCCGATGTGTCGGTAGCTATGTCTAATTCCTTCGGGTTGGGTGGTCACAATGCTACCATCATTTTGAAAAAATATACGGGTGACTGAAATAGCCTGATGCGTGAAACGTGAGGCGTGAAAAGATGATTTTTGCGTTTCACGGATCACGCATCACGCTTTATACAAGGAGCTATGGTGTGACTACTTACGCCCACATTGTTGGCTGGGGGAAATATGTGCCTGAAAAGGTTGTCACCAACGACGACCTGGCCAAAATCATGGACACCTCCGACGAGTGGATCAAATCTCGGACGGGTATTTCGCAGCGACGCTTTGCCGAAAAAGATGAGACGACGGCCAGCATGGCCATTACGGCCGCGCAAGTGGCTTTAGACCGGGCGCGGATTGCCCCTTCGGCCGTTGATCTGATTATCGTGGCCTCGCTCTGCCCGGAGCATATTTTTCCTTCAACTGCATGCTTAGTTCAAGATGCCATCGGCGCGCCCAACGCCGGGGCTTTTGATTTAAGCGCCGCCTGCGCCGGTTTTGTCTATGCTCTCTCGATGGGAGCGTCCGCGATTCAAGCGGGCATGGCCAAAATTGTATTGGTTATCGGCTCTGAGACGGTCTCGCGGGTTTTGGATATTCAAGACCGGACAACTTATCCTTTGTTTGGCGATGGGGCCGGGGCCATTGTGCTGCAAGCCGATGAAACACCGGGCGGCGTTTTGTCGACGGTGCTTGGCTCTGATGGCTCCGGGGCCGAACATCTGTGCATCCCCGCCGGTGGCAGCAAAATACCGGCCAGCCGCGAAACGATTGATCAACGCCTTCATTACATCCGTATGAATGGCCGGGAGGTTTATCGCTTTGCCACCCGGGTCATGGGCAAAGCCGCCAAGCAGGCCTGCGAAAAAGCCGGCGTGCCCCTGAATGAAATTGACCTGTTTATTCCTCATCAGGCCAATATCCGTATTATCGAAAGCGCCAGCAAATATTTAAAGATTAACGAGGATAAAGTTTTTACTAACCTCGACAAGTATGGTAACACCTCTTCCGCTTCGATCCCTATTGCCCTATGTGAAGCCATTGAATCGGGGCGGGTGCAAAACAAAGACAAGCTGGTGATGGTTGGCTTTGGCGGAGGGTTAACCTGGGGCGCAACCGTAGTCCAATGGGGCGTGCCGATGCCCTTCAAACAACGCGAGTGGTGGTACAAGGCGCTGCGCTGGTTGGTTTATCGCTGGGCCAGGGTACGCTCCGCCAGCATCCGCCTGTCGCGCTGGCTGGAAAACTTGCTGCCGGTAGAAAGTGAACAGGTTTCAGCCCCTGCCCCGGTTAAAGAAAAGCCCAAAGAAGAAACCAGCCAGCCCTCCAAGAGCAACGGAGCCAAACCCACGCCCATTGACCTCCCCACCGAACTCCCCGTTATTAAACCGGTAGATACGGAGGAGCGGGTGCTCGAAATCGAGCGACCTCTGAACGGTAAGTAAGTGCCAGTCGTTCCAGACCCTAAAGGTCTCAAAAACCTTTAGGGTCTTTATTTTTGCCGATAAATAAAAAATATTCCCACACGCCGCCATAAGCTTGAGGAATCTCAAACCGCTGGGGCTGAAAGGTAGCGGCCAGTTCGGGTAAAAGGTGCCCATCCATCCGCACGTGATTGACCTCCATCCACCGCTTGAAAAACGGCCAGGCCGAGTTGTGAAAATCAACCACGGCCATGAGGCCGTCCTCAACCAAATCGGCTTGGGCGTACTGGATGACCCGCTGCCAATCCGGGTTCATCATAGACAGGCTGTAGGAGAATAAAATCAGGTCGTAAGCCGGTTTGGTATGCAGGGGCCGGTCGTAGGCGGTGTGCCACAAATTAACCCGACCGGCCAAGGAGTCGAGATTTTTCTGGGCCATCTTGAGCATCGACGCGGAAATATCGAGACCGGCTAAGTTGGCCTGGGGAAAAGTGCGGGCCAGAGTCAGCAAATTTTTGCCCGTGCCGCAGCCGACTTCCAGAATATTGGCCGGCTGGCTGATGGCGGCAACTTGGTGAATGATCGTTTTGCGACCAAACAGGAAGCTCCAGCGGGTGGCATCGTAAATTTTAGAGTGGAGCCGATAATAGTGCTCCATCCGGCTAGCTTGATCTGCCGCGGCGGCAACAAACATCGTTTTATTCATAAACCCTCAGCTCAATCCGGTCTTTAGTCTCCTGTTCCACTTATAAAACCTCGGCCAAATAGAGGCTGCCATACGTGCCGACCCGGTCAGTTTGATGCAGTTTTGTGGTTAGTTCGGGGAAAAAGCGAACAGCCGATTTGACCGGCGACGGAAAATAGTTGATCTCTGCGCTAGCGGAGCACATTAAAATTTTACTTCCGCGCTGGCTGTTCTTCAAAATGAGCCGCCACTCTTCTTGCAAGGCCTGCGGGTCGTGGCGGGCCATCCAGTCCTGGTGGTCCAACAAAACAAAATGGCTGTAGGGGCCGGGTTGTCGCTTGAGGAACTCGGCGATAGTGCAGTTGTAACTGTGTATTTTAGATGTGCTGGCGCGAAGTTGGTCAAAATGTTCCGGTTTGAGATAGCTGGGGCAGCAGGTCGAGGTATAAGAGCCGGTCAGGTAAACCCGCCAGAAATAGTTGTCGCTAATCAGAATTTCGGTGGTCACCCGGCGTAGATTATCCCGGATGTAGCCGCACAGGCCGCCCGGATAGTGTTTGTCAATCAGTTGTATCTGCGGTCTGGGTACACCCAGCATGGCCATCACCACCGGGTGCTTCATCAACCACTGGCTGAAAGCGTTCCATAATTCCGGCTCTATTTTCGAGTAAATCTGTTTTTGCTCGGCCAAATTTTGAGCCTCAAGGAGTTGATGCATGTAAATTTTGAGCTTTTTGTTGGATCTAAAATATTGGCTGATAATCCAGGCTACGTTACCGGATGTGCCGTAATAATAAAATGATTTCTTTAAACCGGTCACGTTAAAGTAGTGCAGATTATTGTCCCAAAACTCTTGAGCATAATCCGGTAGATGCTTTCTGAGAGAACTGTTGTATAATGTTTTGAAATCCCGATGAGCCCCAAGGCCGAACGTGGCGAACAAATCGGCGAAGCTGGTGTGCTCGATGAGCTTTAGCTTGAGTTGAAGCAGCGCGTTTTGGCGAGGGTTTATGTCAATCGCGTGAATCTCCGCCGGCGAGTCGAGCAGGTAATCAAGGGCATTGCAACCGGCGCTGGTAATCATAACCACCTTGCTGTTGTCCTCCAATTTGAGAAGTTGCCGGTCAATCCGGGGGTCCTCCCAACAGGTGTTGTAAATCAGGTGGTTGCGATGGATACTCTTGAATAGCCGGTCGTGGGCGTTGTGGACCAGGTTCAACGGACCTAATTTTTTCATAGGCGTCTCCAGATTGGGGGCATTAATGACAGATCAAAGCGAACGAACTATTCAACTTGACCAATTTTTGAAATGGCGGGGCCTGGTCAGCACCGGTGGTCAGGCCAAACTGGTCATTCAGGCCGGCGAGGTGCAACTAAACGGTGTGGTCGAGACCCGCCGCAAAAAGAAGTTAACAGCCGGCGACACGGTTACCTTTGCCGGTCAAACTCTTGTGGTTGAGTTTGAGCCATAGTTCCAATTTTGACCACCTGCCTCAGCGGGTGAAAGATGTAATCGACCCGGAAAATCAGATCTTTATTCCTGATAGACTGAATCAGGTCGGTGGTGATCTCGTAAGTCAGTTGACCGTCACCTGGGCCTAAATTTAGGGCCTTGGTGATCGTATCGTGGAAACGACTCTGAGTGCCCTGCAAATAGATTGTGCCTTTAGTAATTCTGTGCCGATCAACCATCAACGCAGTTGTGACCTGTACTATTGATTAGCGCATTTAGCTAAATTGTGCTCCTTCTGAGTTAAGTCACAGTTAAGGCTCTGTAAACCCTCTGTTAAAATTTGCTCAACTTTTCTTAATTGACAACATCGACAAAATATTCCAACATGGCCCAACAATGACCCTACTCACCCTCCTCTCCTGGAACGTCAACGGCATCCGCGCCGTTCACAAAAAAGGTTTTCTGCCCTGGTTGGCCGAAACCAAGCCCGACATTGTCTGCCTGCAAGAAACCAAGGCTGAGGCCGCGCAATTGCCGGCTGAAGTGGCCCGGCCGGCGGGCTACCATGCCTTCTGGCACAGCCCCGCCGCCAAAAAGGGCTACAGCGGCACCGCTCTGCTCAGCCGGGAAGCGCCGCTCTCCGTCCAATTTGGTTTGGGCCGGCCAGAGTTTGACCAGGAAGGGCGGACCATCATCGCCGAATATCCCACCTTTAGCCTGCTCAACTGCTACTTTCCCAACGGCAGCCGCGATCACAGCCGCGTGCCTTTTAAATTGGCATTCTATGAAGCGTTTCTGGAAAAATGTGAGGCCCTACGGGCGCGGAGCCAGACCGTTTTATTTTGTGGCGATATCAACACCTCCCACCGGGAAATTGACCTGGCTCACCCCAAGGCCAATCAAAAAAATACCGGCTTTTTGCCCGAAGAACGAGCCTGGCTGGATCGGTTTGTTGCCGCCGGTTATGTTGACACCTTCCGCCAGCTCTATCCCGACCTGGCCGGGCAGTACACCTGGTGGTCAATGGTGACCCGGGCCAGGGAGCGTAACATCGGCTGGCGGCTTGATTATTTTTTTATTGCGGCCGAGGGATTAAATCGCGTGGCAGACGCTTTCATTCTGCCCGAGGTAATGGGCAGCGATCATTGTCCGGTGGGGCTAAAACTGCGCGCGTAGCCGGAGATTCGCAGGAGTGACAAGGCTTGTCTTGCCCACAAAACCAGCTTCGTGACTCCTAACTTATACCAATTGCCGTTCCAAAGGCCATAATTTACCGCAGAGCACACAGAGATCGCCGAGGTTTTCTTGTTAAAATCTCAGCGTCCTCTGCGCTCTCTGTGGTGAGAAATATGGTACTTGATAAGACAGTTTGTTATTAGATGAGCAGCGACCGGGCCAGCACAAAAACTTCGTCCAGCATCGCCTGAGTTAACCGCCCGGTTTGGGTATTTTGGCGGCTGGGGTGATAAGCAGCGACGAGATACTTGCGCTCCGCCGGAGACGTGTTGCTGAAACGATAGCTCAGTCCGTGCCCAAATTTGGGCAGGCGGGAAACTGAAGACGGGCGACCGGAGACCGGGAACTCGGGGCCGGAATTATTCTCAGCCTCAGCCTCGTATTGATACTCATGCTCTCGTAGCAAGCGCAGACACCCCTCAAAAGCAATTTGTCCCAGGGCCAAGAGCACCTGCACCTGGGGCATCAACCCAAGCTCACGCACCAAAAATGGACGGCAGGCGGCCAACTCCTCTGGTGTGGGTCGATTGCCCGGCGGGGCGCAGCGCCCCACGGCAGTGATAAAAGCATCGGTCAGGGTCAGGTCGTCGCCACGGTGGCGGGAGATGGGCTGGCTGGCAAAACCGGCGTGATGGAGGGCCGTGTAGAGCGTGTCGCCGGAGCTGTCGCCGGTGAACATCCGCCCGGTGCGGTTGGAACCGTGCGCGCCGGGCGCCAACCCCACCACCAACAGCCGGGCCGCCGGGTCGCCAAAACCGGGCACAGGTTTACCCCAATACTCCCACTCGCGATAGGCTCGCCGCTTTTCGTGGGCCACTTCCTCGCGCCAGGCCACCAGGCGAGGGCAGGCCCGGCAGGTGATGATCTCATTATTCAACGATTGCCAAGCGGTGTCTGTCAATTTGTTATCCTGTACTGTCTTTCTGTTTTCTGGTAAATTCTATTGGCTGCTGGTATGCAGTTTCCAGCCGACCCAGCCGCCGGCGGCGATACAAAGTAGACCGGGTATAATGGTCAAAAGCAGGTACTCGCGCAGCGTCGGGTCGGGATCTGCCCCCAGCAGCAAAACATGAATAATGATCACCACGCCGGCGGACACCAGCACACCGAGCCCCACCGCGCCTCCAGAACTGAGACGGGAGCGCAGCAAGCCGAGCGGCAGACTAATCAACACCCCAATGAGCAGCCCCAACACCGTCCCCGGCAGCAGGCCAATGAAGGCAGCACAGATGAACATAAACCCCGCCGAGGCGGGTCCGACCAGCAGCAGCATAGCCGCATCCCTTGGTTGAGTCGGGGCGCTAGTGATGGCTCCCCAGAGT
Source organism: uncultured Caldilineaceae bacterium (assembly GCA_964604225.1). Taxonomy (GTDB): domain Bacteria; phylum Chloroflexota; class Anaerolineae; order 4572-78; family J111; genus DSQQ01. The sequence goes on along the minus strand of CAZRYD010000246.1, from coordinate 2,999 downwards.
ATCATCGCCAGGAAAAAGGCGATCAACAGTCCGGCATAAGCAGCCGACACGCCCAGGCCGGTCAGCGCGCCCAAAATCGCGCCACGAGCAAGGAGAGGGGTGAAGGTCTTTGAGTTGGTCATTGGGCAGTTTGGGTTACTCCATAAACGGAACGACTGCTTGATTGGCCAAAAACCGCCCTTCCCTGGTCAGTCGCAGATGCGGGCCAGCCGGCGTTTCAAGCCACTCGGTCAGGCCGCACTCCAGGCCGTGGCGAATGGCTTGAGGGTAACGGTCTGTCAGCGAGAGACAAAAACGAGCCTCAAATTCTGCCGCGCTGACGCCTTCGCGCACCAGCCGCAGGCCGAGCAGCATGTGTTCAGCCATAGCAGTTTGGAGGTCAATCTGTTCCAGACTTTTTTCCTCCCGCGCCGCACCCAACCCAACCCCGGCTTCGATGCGTTCGATATAGGTCTGCGGGCGCTTGACATTCATCCAACGCCAGACTTCTACCTCTGCTCCACTGTCGGATTGAACCGCAGAGGTCGCAGAGATTTTATTTTTTATTTTCTTCTCAGCGTGCTCAGCGACCCCGGCGGTTAAGAATTGAGCAGTCATTTCCGGTAATAAAGGGATCGTTCCGTAAGCCCCTGCACCCAGGCCCAGGTAGGGCTGGTTGCGCCAATAAATCAGGTTGTGGGCCGAGGCCAGGCGCGGCGTTTGCCAGTCGGCTTCACCGTTGGCTCTGGCCCAATTAGAAATTTCGTAGTGGCTGTAACCGGCTGCATCCAGCGCCTCCACAGCATAAACATACATATCGGCGGCCAGGTCGTCATCCGGCAGGGGCAGGTCACCCTGGCTGACCTGCCGGTGCAGGGGTGTACCCGGTTCGACAATCAAGGCGTACAACGAGAGGTGATCCGGGTTAAGCTCAAGCGCAGCCTGCAAATTTCGCTGCCATTGGTCCAGACGCTGCTGCGGCAGGTTAAAAATCAAATCCAGGCTGAGGTTATCAAACCCGGCCGCGCGGACCTGTTCAACAGCACGGCGAGCTGCCTCGGCATCGTGTAGGCGGCTGAGAAAGCGCAGTTCGTCGTTATTAAAACTCTGCACCCCCAGCGAGAGGCGATTGATCCCTCCCAGGCGTAGTTCTGTGAGATAATCGGTTGAAAGCGTGCCGGGGTTGGCCTCAATCGTGATTTCAGCTTCGGGGCGCAGATCAAAGGCTGTTTTGACCGCCTCGACCAGTTCAATCAATGGGTCCGGCGGCAGCGTGGTGGGTGTCCCGCCGCCGAAAAAGATGGTATCGAGCCTGGGCCGGCCCAGAGCCGCGCCGGCTTCGCTAATCTCGCGGCGCAAGGCGGCCTGGTAGCGCGTTTTAAGCGATGCCTCGCCGTCAACATAGGTATTGAAATCACAGTAAATGCAGCGGGTCGGACACCAGGGGATGTGGAGGTAAAGTCCTAAGGGAACTGATGAGGGCGTGTATTCGGTGCTTGTCTGGTTGGGGCACACCTTAAGGCTATCTCCTCCGGCAAGGTATTATAGCACGCCCACCCTGTTTTGTCAGCCCCTTTTGACAAGGTGTGTCTGGTTTAATTGGGTTGGCAAACCCGACTCTAATACTCTGGGGGAGCCGAATTTGCTATTTTCCAGCCGCGCCATGCTTGATCAGGGTTAGCTCGTTGCCGCCGCTGGCGGTGACCCGGTGAAGAACCTCGTCCATGGCTCGCCGCACCAGGTGCACGCCGAGACCCCCGATGGGTCTCTTAGCCAACGGCAGCGTCAAATCGGGCGGCGGAACGCTCGTGGGGTCAAAAGGCTTGGCTTCATCTCGCAGGCGGACAATCAGATCATACTCCACCCGTTCGAGCTCGATCTCCAGGCTGCCGCCCTGACCGTGATAGCCGTGCAGGATCACATTGGTCGCCGCTTCGTCTACCGCGAGTTGGACATTGGGGATGATAGCCGGTTCAAAGCCCAGGGCTATAGCCGTCTCTTCCACAAAATGACGAATTTGGCTCAAATTCTCTAGTTTGGCCGTGGTGTGGAGTGAATAGCTGCTGGTCATACTAAACGCAGCTCAAAACGAGGCAATCGCATCTTTGAGATTGTGGTGAACCTCCAGAAACATATCAAACCCCATGACCCGGAGCGTTTCCATAACCGTCGGAGAGGGGTTGAGCAGTTTGAGATGGGGTGATTTGAAGGTACCATCCATCAACCCTTTTTTCATTGTCTCACTGCTTTCAGCGGCGGTGTCGGCGCGCAGCAGCATAAAAATGGAATGGAGCGCGCGCAGTCCGGCGCTGCTGATATATTTGACCTTGGTCATATCCAGCAATAAATTCTGCGTACCAGTCTCAACGGCGGCCCGAACCTGGGCTTCCAGTTGCCCATAGGAGTTGACGTCAATTACATCGCCTTCAAGTTGAAACACGGTAACTGGCACACGTCCCTGCTGCTGCGACACCGTAATTTGAAACCCAGAATCCATAATTGAACCCTCCTCAAAAAAATGTAATTAAAATTAGGCGACGGTTCCAGGCACCCGCCGCACCGCTAACAGGGTAATATCGTCATACTGGTCCGCCCCGGCCACATGCGCATGCAGGCAGGTTTCTATGTGGTCGAGCAGGGCCGGCGCGGTTGAATCGGGCTGTTGGGCCAACAATGATGCCAACCTTTCTCTGGAAAACATTTCCCCGGCCGGATTGAGCGCGTCTGTCACCCCATCGGTATAGGCCAAGAGGGTGTCGCCGGGTTCCAAACAGGTCTGCTGAATTTTGAAATCGATATTGGCAAATATGCCGACCACCGGGCCGGTAGGTGCTAAAGCAGTCCGAATTCCCGTCGGGCCAAGAATCAGGGGGGCTTCATGCCCTCCATTAACGTAAATCAGCGTGCCGGTAGCCGGGTTGAGCAAGCCCAAAAACAGCGAAGCGAACATGCTGGCCCGGTAGTGCGTGTGGGCCACGTAATTATTGGTCAGAATGATGGTATTTTTCAGGGTGGCCTCG
>CAZRYD010000245.1:0-10677 GCA_964604225.1 uncultured Caldilineaceae bacterium | reverse complement strand
TTTGAAGGGGCCGCCGTCAGGGCGGGTCTGAGATCCACCCCTGCCCTAATTACCCCTGCCACCACATGGCCTGGCGCATAATATCGGTAACCGAGACGATGCCCAATAATTTTTCCTTGATAACCGGGGCGCGGCGGATATGGTATTGCGCAAACAAGCGGGCCACGTGCTCAACACTCAGGTCGGGGTTAACCACAATGCAAGGCTTGGTCATAATCTCATGGACATGTACGGTTTGCGGGTCTTTGCCATAGGCGGCGACTTTATAAACAATATCCGCCTCGGTCACAATACCGTAGGCATCCTCAGAACTGCGCGGCACTACAACCAGATCACGCAGCTTTTTCTCCTTCATCACAGCCACCGCCTCGGCCACGGTAGCCGAACCCTCGATCGTGGTGACCTCGGTGGTCATAATATCTTTGGCTTTCAACATGGTTGTTCTGTCTCCTTTGACCTGATTTTTGGTTCAAAAATTATGAGGGATAGGAGCGGTTTGCTGCTTACATGGCCCGGCGCAGAATGTCAGTAATCGAAACAATACCCAACAATTTCTCTTGAATAACAGGAGCTTTATGAATGTGGGTATGAGCAAATAAGCGGGCCACATATTCCACCCCCAGATCAGGGTTAACTACAACGCAGGGCTTGGTCATAATCTCGCGGACCAGAATGGCTTTAGGGTCCTTGGCCAGCGCAATCACCTTGTAGGCGATGTCGGCTTCGCTAACAATCCCGTAGGCATCATCCTCGTCGTGGGGTGGCACCACCAGAGCATGGACATTGTGCCGCTTCATCAATTCTATAGCTTCGGCGGCCCAAGCTGACTCTTGAATCGTAATGACCTCGGTGGTCATAATCTCTTTTGCTTTTAACATGGTTTAGTTCCTCGTCGTTGAGAAAAAGTGGGTAGCTCTAAATGACTGTTCCGCCATCGACAGCCAACACATGCCCGGTCACATAAGCAGCCTCATCCGAGGCCAGCCAGACAAAGGCATTGGCCACGTCCTCCGGCTTGCCCAGGCGGCCCAGGGCAATCCGCTCCATCAATTTCTCCATCACCTTGTCCGGAATGCCGGCGGTCATGCGCGTTTCGGTAAAACCAGGGGCCACCGCATTGGCCCGAATCCCTTTGCGGCCCAACTCGCGTGCCCACACTTTGGTCATCCCTACCACGCCGGCCTTGCTGGCTACATAGTTGGTCTGACCAAAATTGCCGTATGGAGCCACCACCGAGGCGGTACTGAGAATAACACCGCTCCCCTGGCTAATCATGGTAGAAACTACGGCCTGGGAGCAATTGAACACGCCTTTTAGATTGACATCGATCACCAGATCGAAGTTTTCTTCGTTCATCTTGGCCAATTGAGCATCGCGCACGATGCCGGCATTGTTGACCAAAACGTCAATCCGGTCAAAGCGTTTCAGGGTGGCTTGAACCATGGCTTCCACCGAAGCCCGGTTGGTCACATCAACTTGGATCGGCATCGCGATACCGATTTTAGTCGCCACCTTTTCCGCCACGGCATGGCTGTCGCCATTGGCTGAAGTTGTTTTTTCCAACTGGGTCTGGTCGCTCATGATTTCAGCGGCGACAAGCTGAGCCATCTCAAACTCGATATCGGCCACAACAACTTGAGCGCCTTCCTCGGCAAAGCGCAGAGCTGTAGCCCGGCCAATGCCGCGTCCGGCGCCGGTAATAATGGCTACCTTATCTTTAAGGCGCATAAGCTACTCCTTTGTAGGGATTTTGAGGTAAAAAAGGGGAGAAAGAGCCACTCTCTTTCTCCCCGGCAATACTTAATTAGTGGAAATAGTCGTAAACATCTTGGCAGCGCGCTCAGCCGCCCAATCTGAAAAAAGCGCGGTGGTGGTCATCACCTTGGAAGTGGTGGTGAACATCTTAGCCGCGTACTCAGCCGCAGATTGTGCTTGTGTCTGGAAAAGTTCAGCCGCTTCGACGCCAAACTTACGCTCCTCAACGCTTAATTCATGGGCTTTTTTGAAGCCATCGATCACAATCTTGTCCATGTCCTGGCGGAACGCCAGCGTTTGCGCCAGGGTCTGCTCGGTGGCCTCAAGCACAAATTTGGTATAGGTCTGGGTGTACTCTTGCCACAGCGCAAACCCTTTTTGTAAAGCTTCCTGATTGGCGGCAAGTAAGGTTTTGGCCTCTTCGGCGGCTGTGGCGGCCATATTGGTCATCGAGTCGACCGCAGCTTTAGTCTCTTCGGTCATCATGGCCGCTACATCGGCCGCATGGGGCATGGAGTCTTTCCCATTGTTAGTTTTGCTTGGCATAATTTTCTCCTTGTATCAATGAATTTACCTTGATTATTCCTGACTGGCTTTAGCCTGCATAGCTTTCTCCAGGCTCTCTACTTTGCTGGTCAGGGCTTGCACTTGAGCCTGAAGCGATTTGATCGCCTCAACCAACTGGCCCTGATCCGGCCGGGTTGGTAACTGCCAGGCTTTGAGCGCCCTTTCGGCGGCCTGGTCTAGCTGCTCTCGAAAAGTTTCCGACTGTTTGACGGTATGCTGCATCGCTTCGAACATCATATCGGTGTAGCTTGAGGCAAACTGTTCCCACACCTTGAAACTTTCCTGCAGCACCTTCTCTTGATTCATCGGTTGACCTCCTGTCAGAGCTTCCAACGTTAGTTGGGTCAAATAGCGTTGAATAAAGGCGACTGCCTCGGCAAAGTCGGTAAAGCGGTCTTCCTCATCCCCCTGCACGTGGCGGATGTGCCCGCGCCACTGCACGTGCGGCTCGCCCTGTGCGTCCCGCCATAGTTCTTGGGTGAACCGCAGCACAAACGAGGCAATGTTATTTTGAGTCTTGATCATGACCATCACCTTCTTTCAGACAACTATATCATACCAAAATAGAGTTACAAGTGAGTTACAGCATAGGACGCGGTTGGTGAGGCGTAAAAATTTTATCTGCCAGGCTTCACGTTTCACCTTTTAATTGTTTCAGCAATTGTTGGGTTTCCGGTAATGGCTCAACCCCCAACTCGTGCTCCAACATCTGGACACACTGCTGGTAGGTTCGCAGCGCCAGCGGCCGGTTGCCCTGGGCCAGATAGGCTTGTATCTGAACCCGATAGGCCGCCTCCCAGACCGGGTCGACGACCAGCACATGCTGGGTGAGACGGATGCTTTCGAGGGGGCTTTGCTCGACCAGCAGGTCGGCCAGCGTGGTCATAGCGCCCAGGGCCAGCAGTTGCAGCCGCTCCCGTTCGGCGCTGCTCCAATCCTCGTAGCGTCGCTCGGGCAGGTAATCGCCGGGGTAGAAGGCCAAGCCTCGCCGGTAATGGGTGATGGCAGCCGCAGGCTGGTCGGGTAGAGCCTGGTTGCCTGCCGCTACCAACATTTCAAAGGCATCGGCGTCAACCCAGCACTCGGCCAGATTGAGGCTGTAGACCAGACCCTGGCGCGCGATAAAGCGGCACTCCGAGCGGGGTGGCCGTTCCGGCTCCAGCACTTTGTAGACGGCGTTGAGGGCGACCTTAAAATCCCGGTCGCCCTCTTCGGGGTCAAGCTCAGGCCAGAGGCGGTCAATGATTTGTTCTTTGTGCAAAGGGGCAGGAGAACGGCGTATAGTGACAAAAAACTGAAACAGGTGGAGCGCTTTTTCACGCCCCCAGGCGGCCGGCTCGATTTCGACGCCATCACGCCAAAGTCGAAAGCCGCCCAGGGTCTGAATTCGCAAGGGGGGCGGGTCGGTTTCAATGAGTGGATTCATAAAAGTCTAGTTTACCGGCATTCCTACCAGCGTCAAATGAATCGGTTTTTAGACTCGCTGTACTGCTCCCCTGCCCGGATGAACAGGGGCGAAAGCGTGACAGTGCACCCCCGGAGAGTCTGATATAATCAAAGTATCTTGACAAACAGATATTTTTCCTGTATTATTTCTAGTAAAAATATAGACAAAACTTTTTCAATTTCTAGACAATATCAATTTTGTCTTGACAACAACAATGGAGCAAAAATGAGCAAAAAAATTATCGTTATTGGCAGCGGTTTTGGCGGATTGGGAGCAGCGGTGCGGCTGGCGGCCAGGGGTCACGAGGTGCAAATTTTTGAGAAGCGGGACAAGTTGGGGGGACGAGCTTACGTGTATGAGATCAACGGCTTTAAGTTTGACGGCGGGCCGACGATTGTCACCGCGCCCTTTATGCTCGATGACATTTTCAAGGCGGCGGGTAAACGTCGGGAAGATTATTTTGAATTGGTTCCCTGCCACCCTTTCTATCGTATCTTTAACCACGAAGGCCGCTGTTTTGATTATAATGATAACGCCGACTTTACCTTAAGCCAAATTGAGCAGTGGCATCCGGGCGACAAAGCGGGCTATCTCAAATTCATCCAGTCCACCCAAGCCATTTTTGAGAAAGGTTTTGTAGAATTGGCCGACAAACCCTTCCTCAACTTTATGGATATGGTTCGCATCGCCCCCGACCTCATCAAGTTGCAATCGCACCAGAGCGTCTACAAGTACGTCTCTCAATTTGTGCAGGACGACTTTCTGCGGCGCTGTTTCTCCTTCCACCCGCTGTTGGTGGGCGGCAATCCCTTTGAAACGACTTCCATTTATGCCCTGATCCACTACCTGGAGCGGGAGTGGGGCGTACATTACGCCATGGGCGGCACTGGAGCCATTGTCCAGGGGTTGGGCCGCTTATTTGAGGAACTGGGCGGACAAATCTGCACCAATACCGAAGCCCAGGAAATTCTGGTGGAAGGCCGGCGGGCCACTGGCATCCGCCTGGCCGACGGCACGGTGCATAAGGCAGACATCATCATCTCCAACGCCGACGTGGCCTTCACCTATCGCAACCTCATCCCGGAGCAGTATCGCCGCAAATATACCAACCGCAAAATCGAAAAGATGCGCTACAGCATGTCGCTGTTTGTAATCTATTTTGGCACCAAGCGCCGCTACACCGATACCAAACTGGCCCACCACAACATTATCCTGGGCGAGCGCTACAAGGGGCTGCTGGACGACATCTTTACCAAAAAACAACTGCCTAATGACTTCTCCTTGTATCTGCATATGCCCACCTTGACCGACCCGTCCATGGCTCCGGAAGGCTGCGAGAGTTTCTATGTGCTCTCGCCGGTGCCGCATCTCGGTTCCGGCATTGACTGGACCACCGCTGCCAAGCCGTACCGTGACCGGATCATGCAGTTTTTGGAAGACAACTACCTGCCGGATTTGCAGGCCAACATCGTGGCTGAACATTATATAGACCCTTTGCACTTCCAAAACACCCTCAACAGCTACCTTGGCTCTGCCTTCTCCGTCGAACCGATCCTGACCCAATCGGCCTGGTTCCGGCCCCACAACCGTTCCGAGGATTTCGATAACCTCTACTTCGTCGGCGCGGGCACGCATCCGGGGGCGGGACTGCCGGGCGTATTGTCGTCGGCCAAGATTGCGGATGATTTGATTACTCACTCGCTGCTTTGAGCAGGGCTTGCCTATTGACCTTGGCCTGAAGAAAAGGGACAGATTCAGCGACGATTATCGGTGAGTCAGTATTCGTCAATCCTGACCTAATCTAACTATAGATTACCACAATTGTCTATTATTTATCTATATATTTACCGGTTTTTTTCTAGACAAATAGTTGACAATCTTCCAGATTTATGATAATATATCGACCAGAATGATTAAACCATATTATGGGAATTTAGCTAAAGTTTAGCAAAGGCGAGCCATGTCTGCATCCAACCAGACCCCGACTTATAATTTAAAGGCTGTGGTTCAAGAGACCGGCCTCAAACCCGACACCCTGCGGGCGTGGGAGCGGCGGTACGGTTTGCCCCAACCGCACCGTACAGCAGGAGGTCATCGCCTCTATTCGCAACACGATATTGATATGCTCAAATGGCTGGCGGCCCGGCAAGAGGAAGGGCTGAGCATCAGCCGGGCCGTGGACCTATGGCACAGTCTGCAGCAGGAAGGGAAAGACCCGCTCCAGGCCAACTCTCACCAGCTACCCACAGCCATAACGCCTCAACCGCCCTTGGCCGTCGGCAGTGCTGTCACCGAACTACGGCGGGCCTGGATTGCCGCCTGCCTGGCTTTTGACGAGCGCACGGCTGAAAACATCCTGGCTCAGGCATCGGCGCTTTACCCGCTGGAGACGGTTTGTTTTGAACTTCTGCAAAAGGGTCTCACCTACATGGGCGAAGGCTGGTACAAAGGCGAAGTGACCGTCCAACAGGAACATTTTGCCTCGGCCCTGGCCATGCGTCGTCTGGACGCCCTGGTAGCCGCAACACCTCCCCCCACCCGGCCGGGCCGAATTTTGCTGGCTTGTCCGGCAGAGGAAGAGCACACCTTTAGCCCTCTCCTGATTACACTATTGCTCCGGCGGCATGGCTGGGATGTGGTCTATCTGGGCGCGGATGTCCCCCTGACTCGTTTAGAATTCACCATCGCCACGGCCCGGCCCCAGTTGGTCATTGTGGCCGCCCAACAGTTGCACACCGCGGCTTCGCTGCTGGAGATGGCTCATTTACTGGACCAGGAACGCGTCCCCTGCGCCTACGGGGGAGCCATTTTTAACCATCTTCCGGCCCTGCGCAGCCGAATTCCAGGCCATTTTATGGGTGAGCGTTTAGATACCGCCCCGCAAGTGGTCGAGCAATTTCTCATGTCGCCCCGGCTGGGTTGGCCACCACCGGCGGCTGTCAGGCCCACCGAAGCGTATCAGCAAGCCCTGACTCACTATCGCGAACATCAAGCTCTCATCGAAGCCAACGTCTGGCAACTGATGAAAGACGAGGCTATTCCGCACAGCCGGCTGGCCAACGCCAACATAAAATTTGCCCGCAATATTATTGCCTCGCTGAAGCTAGGCGATATCGAGTTTATGGGCACCAGCATTACCTGGGTCGAAGGTTTATTCCTCAATCATCAAATGCCCACCGCGCAATTTTATCGATATTTAAATGCCTATCGGCTATCGGTTCAGGCTCATCTAGACGAACGGGGCAAAGTTGTCCGTGACTGGTTGGCCCAACTGGTTCTGGAAGAAGTGAAAGAGTAAAAATGATAAAGTATCAGCATACCTTCCAGGTTCGCGCTCCGCTGTCGGTAGTAGCCGACTTTCACGCCCAATCAGCCAGCATGGGCGCGATTACCCCCCCGCCGGTGATCGCCCAAATTCACCAGGCTCCGGCCCGCTTGCAAGAGGGGGATGAGATGGATTTCAGCCTGTGGCTGGGGCCGCTGCCCATTCGCTGGGTCGCTCGGATTGAAAATGTTGGCTACCATGGCTTTACCGACCGGCAACTGCGCGGCCCTTTTCGCCGCTGGGAGCATCGTCACCAATTTAGACCGGTGGACCCAAAAACGACGGATGTAATCGATGAGATAGAGCTAGAATTTAAAAAGCATCCTTTTTGGAGCCTGGTAGGCTTAGGCATGTGGCTGAATTTGCCTATTCTGTTTGCTTATCGGGGCTGGAAAACCAAAAGTTTGCTGGAGAGACCCCATGAGCTGGACCAAAGTTCTGCCCCAACCTGAGCTACCAGCCGGCGCTCGCAAAGTTGCGCGCCATAAAGCCAGGCGTCCCTGGTCGCCTGGTGGGCGTCCGCCTGCGAGAAAAAACCTTCCCGATTTTTCCTCCCACATCGACACAGATAACATCTGGATCAACCTGGACGACAGCCCATGAGCAAGATCGTTGTGATTGGAGCTGGTGTCGGCGGGTTGACGGCGGCGGCTATTTTGGCGCGGGCCGGCCTGGATGTGACTGTGCTAGAGGCGCATGTCTACCCCGGCGGCTGCGCCGGCACCTTTTATCATCAAGGCTATCGTTTCGACGCCGGGGCTACATTGGCCGGCGGTTTTTATCCCGGCGGGCCGATGGACCTGGTGGCGCAGGTCGCCGGGGTGCCCCAGTGGCCCGCCTACGCCGCCAATCCGGCCCTGGTCGTTCATCTGCCGGATGGCAGTACGGTGGCGCGTTGGGCCGATGAACGGCGCTGGGAAGCGTATGGCCGTGCCTTTGGCCCTCAAGCCGAGCGCTTCTGGCGCTGGCAAGAACGCACCGCCGATGCTCTGTGGGACCTGGCCCTACGGACGCCGCCCTGGCCGCCACAAACCCTTACGGATGCCCTCCAATTAGGTCAAAAGGGCCTGGCCTGGCTGGGTAGGGGCGGGTTTGAAACCTACCCCTCCTTGCCCCAATTGGCCGCCGACGCCTTGCGTCCGGTGGCTGCCCACCTGCGCCATGCCTCGGAGCGATTGCGCCTCTTCATAGACGGCCAATTGCTCATCGCCGCTCAGACCACCAGCCGCTCTGCCAATGCCCTTTATGGCGCATCGGCGTTGGACCTGCCCCGGCGGGGCGTGGTTCACCTGGAAGGAGGCATGGGCACCATTGCCACAACCCTGGCCCAGGCCGTGCGCCATCACGGCGGACAGGTGCACTATCGCCAGGAAGTGGGCCGAATTGTCAGCGAGCGAGGCCGGCCGGTCGCCGTTGAAACCAAACGCGGCCACGCCTTCCCCGCCGACCTGGTGATTGCCAATCTGCCCCCCTGGAATGTGGCTGCCTTGTTGGGCGATAAAGCGCCGCACCGCTTGCAGCAGCTTCCGCCCCACCCCCAAGATGGCTGGGGCGCTTTTATGGTTTACGTCGGGCTGGACGGCGCCGCCGTGCCCGCAGAGTTCCCTTGCCATCATCAAGTGATTGCGCGGGAACCACTGGCCGAGGGTAACACGATTTTTCTTTCGCTCAGCCCAGGCTGGGATAAACAACGCGGGCCGGACGGTACGCGGGCATTGACCATCAGCACCCATACGAGACCAGGCGATTGGTGGCGCCTTTTTGAACACGAGCGGCCGGCCTACGAAGCCCGCAAAGCCGCCTACGCCGAACGCATGCTGGCCGTCGCCGAAACTGCCCTCCCCGGCCTGCGCGACGCTGCCAACTTAACCCTGCCCGGCACGCCGGTCACCTTTCAACGCTTCACCCGCCGGGCTTGGGGTTGGGTGGGCGGCTTTCCCCAGACCAGCCTGTTCCGCGCCTGGGCGCCTCGGCTGGCTCCGGGCCTGTGGTTGGTCGGCGACAGTATTTTTCCGGGCCAGTCTACTGCGGCGGTGGCGTTGGGCGGCCTGCGGGTGGCCCGAACCATCCTGGGTGAACTGGGCCTGCAGACCGGGCCTTACTCCAAATTGCCTCAGACCATTGATAGCCAGCAACCTTCAAGTGTACTCACTATCTAAAAATGCTTACCGTTACAAGGACTGACTTATGACCAACCAAATCTTACAAACCTTTTACCACCGCATGCTGCCCCTGTACACGCCGCAAGTCGAAAAGTTCGTCACCCGCACAAACCCGGAGGCTTTCAACCGGGTTTCATTCCGCTATACCTTTTCCGTAGCGGCCATGACGCACATCAGCCACATCATCGAAGATGCGGTCATCAATACACCGCGGACTGCCGGACTGCACGCCTCCTTCCAATATTTATCACGGCTGACGCCCCAAAAAGCTCGCTACCGCCGCATAGCCGACGCGGCGCTGGGGGTGTGGCTCTACGGTATAAATGACCGCCCCAACCCTGATCTGGCCGCGTGGCCGCGCACTACCCTCATAGACACCACGGACTCATTGCTGGTTCGCTATTGGTTTGTGGTGGCTTATGGCCCTGGCATTGGGATGTCGCTACTGGCGGAAGAAGTCCCCTCACTCACCGGCGAGGATCGCTACTACGAAGGCTTCTATACCTTTGAGCCAGATGTAGCCTACCAGATTAATCGGATTCTGCATCAGAGCTACCCCGCTTTGGTGCCGCAGCCGCTGTCGCCGGAAGAGTTGCGAGAGCAATACCCATGACCACTGCCATCTGGTGGATCCGCCGTGATTTGCGCTTAACTGACAACCAAGCTCTGCATGCCGCCCTGGCCCAGGCCGACCAGGTCATCCCGGTCTTCATTTTGGACCCAAATTTACTGGCTTCACCCTATACCAACACCAAACGGCTGGCTTTTCTGCTCGGCAGCTTGCGCCAACTCGCCGCCGAGATCAACCGGCGTGGAGGCCGGCTCATTTTCCGCCAGGGTCAGCCCCAGGAACAACTGGCCGCCCTCCTGGCCGAAAGTCAAGCCACGGCCATCTTGGCTGAAGAAGATTTTTCACCCTACGCCCGCCGCCGCGACGCCGCCATTGCCAGGCAGCTTCCGCTACGGCTGGTCGGTGGGCTGACGGTCCACCCACCTGCCGCCATCTCCAAAGCCGACGGCTCGCCCTACACCGTTTTCACACCGTTCAGCAAAGCCTGGAAGGCCCTGCCGTTACCCAGTCTTAACACTGTCATCCCGGCTCCCTCGCGCATCCCAACGCCGCCGGAGTTTGCCAGCGATCTGCTCCCGACCGAACCAGCTCTGCCCCAGGCCAGCCCCTTTCCCCCCGGCGAAGCAGAAGCTCAGCGCCGGTTGCAGCGCTTTATCCAGCAAACCATAGCTGATTACGCCGACACGCGCAATCAACTCGACCTGGAGGGTACATCTCAGTTATCACCCTATCTGCGCTTTGGCCTGCTCTCGGCCCGCCAGGCTGCTGCTCAGGCCGTTGAAGCCATGGCACAAGCGGCCAACGCTCAAGCTCGCCAAGGCGCCGAAACCTGGCTCAACGAACTCATCTG
>CAZRYD010000244.1:6056-10692 GCA_964604225.1 uncultured Caldilineaceae bacterium | reverse complement strand
GGCTCTATATCCCTACCACTATAACACAGTAGGGTTTGAACCCGGTTTGAGTGGAAAACATTTTAAGAGGAATTGGGTAATCAGGTAACCTCGTTGCTAGGGGCGGCAGGAGGTTGAGCCAGCCTTTTTAAGTGAGAAATCAACACCCCCATAGGCACTGGTTTAAGCAGGTAATCGTCGGCCCCGGCCTCCAGCGCTTGCATCACTCCATTTGGGTCAATCACGGCCGAGACGATCAAAATGGGAACCTGGCTAAAGGTGCGGATAATCTGGCAGGCTTCCCAACCGCTTGTGCCGGGCATCATCAAATCGAGAATGATTACATCAGGCTCGAGTTGGCGGGCTGTCTCGATTCCGGCTGTGCCTGAATGAACCACGGATATCTCAAACAAGTCCCTGGCCAGAGCAGCCTGGAGCATCTGGGTAAAACGGATATCATCGTCAATAATTAATAGTTTTGTCGGCACCTTATTCCCAACGCCTATTTACATGCTTTAGTTTAACCCGTTTATATCTCTACGGTAAAAATAGAGCCAGCCGGTTGGTTGGGCTCAACAAAGATACGTCCGCCGTGCGCTTCGGCGACCATCTTGCAAAAAGCCAGTCCCAGGCCCACTTGAGGAACGCCACGATGTTTCAAGGTGACAATTTCAAACTTATCAAAAATATTAGCCCGATGTTCTGGGGCGATACCGGGGCCTTGGTCCAAGATCTGGATACGAAGATGCGGCTCTGAAGCGGGTTCAGGTTCCAGCTCTGGGTATTCTACTCGCACCGTAACTTTACTCTGAGCCGGCGAGAATTTAAGCGCATTAGAAATCAGATTGTCTAACAATCTTTGAAACATGTTAACATCAATCCAGACCTGGCGTGACTTAGTAGGTAACTCGTAGGTAAGTTTGATTTTTCTGGACTGGGCGATAATCCGGTGGGTCCGTTCTACTTGCTGAATAAGTTGCTTTACTTCCACATGCGACCGCTTCAAAATCGGTTGTCCCGCTTCAATTTTGGCCAGCATTAGTAGATCATTCAAAAATGAGTCTAAATAGCGGGACTGAGTCTGGATTTCACGGAGTTCGACCAGTTTTTCAGGAGGGTCACTCGTTCTTAACAACAAGAGTTCGCTATAGCCTAAGATGACCGACAGGGGAACTCTGATGTCATGCACAATCATGCCGGCCAGGTCTTCCCGCAAACGCAGAGTTGCTTCAAGTTGGTCGTATTGCTGTTTGATGCGTATCATTGACCGCACCCGGGCCCGCAACTCAAGTTCACTGACCGGTTTGCGTAAAAAATCATTGGCCCCGGCCTCAAAGCCGGTTATCAAATCCTCTTTGTTAACCAGTGCTGTTACCAGGATGATGGGAATATGCTGCCACCGCTCATCTGCTTTGAGACGCCGGCAGACTTCAAAACCATCGACAATAGGCATCATCACGTCAAGCAGAATGACATCGGGTTTGGTGGTTTCAATGTTGGTCAATGCCTCTATGCCGCTGGTAGCAAAGAGTAAATTATAGCCTTCTGGATGTAAAAACCCTTCCATTACATCGCGAGCAAAGGATTCATCATCGACGATTAGTATAGTGCCCTTTTGACTCACAGGAAATCTCCTTATGCTCTGTTGGTAAATTTGCTTATTATAGGGAGTCTCCCTACGTTACCGAAGATGAGCTTTAATAGTTTGTAGTAGTTTTTCTAACCGAACCGGTTTGCTCAGATAATCATTGGCCCCTGCGGCCAGGCAGCGTTCCCGGTCGCCTGGCATAGCCAGAGCCGTAACCGTAATTATGGGAATTGGTGGTAGAGCAACGTCTGCTCGCAGGTGGCGGGTTGCTTCCAGGCCGTCCATCTCCGGCATCTGAATGTCCATTAGAATGAGATCAGGTTTATCTTCCTGGGTTCTTTCAATAGCCTCTTTCCCGTTTCGAGCCACAATAACTTGATAACCGGTGGCCTGTAGATAATCTTGAAACGAGTTAATATTTTCTTCATTATCATCAGCTAACAAAATTCGGTAGGGTCTACCGTTTTTAGTGGGAGCCGTCACCGGCAAAGTTGCCTCTGGATTGGATTCCTCGGCCAGGCTGGCCGTCCTGGCGGGTCTAACCCACGGCAGCGAAATCGTAAAACGGCTGCCCTGGCCCACCTGGCTTGCTACGGAAATACCCCCGCCATGGAGTTCAGCCATACGGGATACCAGCGATAACCCCAGCCCGGTGCCGCTATACTGCCGGGCCAGGCGACTATCTAATTGAATAAAAGGCTGGAAGAGATGGTGCATATCTTCCTGGGCAATGCCGATACCGGTATCCCAAACGGTAAAATGAACTATATGCTCTGTTTCATCTGTTGTCACCTCTAAACCAATCTTACCGCCCTCAGGGGTAAACTTAACCGCATTACTTAGCAGGTTGACCAACATCTGCTTAAGGCGACGCTCATCGGCCTGCATGCCCACGTCTTGACCATTAAGGATGTAGGAAACTTTGAGTTGTTTTTTATGAGCCAGTTGTTTAACCATCCGCAGGCTGGCCTCGCAAAGCCCCTCAATAGAAACCGGCCCAATTTCTATCTCCATTTTGCCCGCTTCAATTTTAGACAGGTCCAGAATATCATTAATCAGCGTAAGCAAATGAATGCCGCTTTCTTCAATGTTTTTAGAGAACTTGAGTTGTTTCTCGTTGAGAGATCCAAAAACGCCGGTTGCAAGTATCTCGGCTGAGCCCAGAATGGCATTTAGGGGGGTGCGCAGTTCGTGACTCATCCCAGCCAGAAATTCGTCTTTAAGCCGGGCTGTTTTGGCCAGCTCTGAGTTGGCTCGGCTTAATTCGGCGGTTCGTTCCTGAACGCGTTGAACTAACAGGTTGCGTTCTTCTTCCAGGCGTTCAAACAGGCGGGCGTTCTCGATGGCGCTGGCGGCCTGGTTAGCCAGTAATTGAGCCAATGAAATTTCTTGGGGGGTAAAAATTCGTTCAACCTGACTATCTTCCAGCTCAACCAAGCCTAAAACTTGACCCTTAAAAATCATGGGCAACACCATTCTGGTTTTTAGATTGGCCTGGTGCATGTAAGCAAATTCGGCGGGGTCAATATTGGTTTGATGGACGGTCATCTGTTCAGAGATTTGCTCTTCTAAAACCTCTCGCGTCACCGGATAGCCCGTCAGGTGTAAAATTTTGGGGGGTGATTTCGAGTCCCACCAACCGGCGGAACTATACCTGGCTATGCTGGAAATCGTATTTTCGGCCCGATTCCATTGGGAGAGGGTGCAACTTTCAACCGCCAGGAGTTTGGTCATTTCATGGGTTACCGTGTCCAGCACGTGACGCAGGTCCAGGCTGGAGGTAATGGCAATGCCGGCGGCTTGCAGTGTGGTGAATTGGTGATTGCGCTGAAGCATTTCGGCTTCAGCCTGTCTGCGCGTGGTAATGTCGCGCACTACCAGTTGCATGGCCGGTTCACCTTGATAAGCAAAGGGAGTTTCCAGGAGTTCCGCCTCAAGTGTTGTCCCATCAAGCCGGCTGAGTTTCTGTTCAATTAGAAAATTTTTTGGGCGGGGTTGGCTTTGCTTATTGAGACTCCCTTGAAAATTAGGCTGTAAAAATTTTGCTATCGGTTGGCCGATGAGTTGGGTCGGGTTGGCTGTCCCCAGGAGTTTAGCCCCGGCTACGTTAATAAAGCGGATTTTACCCTGGCTATGGATAATAAGGCCGGTGGGCGAGGCGTTGGCCAGGCGATGGTAGGTTGCCTCACTTTCGCTGGCCGGCTGAGGTGGGCCGAATTGAGTTGGCTGGGACTCAGAGGAGTCACTAAGTGGGGTTAAGCTCTGCTTGACTTCTGGCTCGTTAAATCGATTTGGTCTGTGGCTGTACAGCTCAGCACTTTTAGTTGGGGGGGTGAGAGGAATTTGCTCAACCCGGGCCAACTCCGCTTTAAATTCTTCCAGCGGTTGGATAAAATCATGTTTCAGGTTGCGCGCCACCAACCCTGCCACGGCAATTGCCAATAAAAATATTCCTCCGCCCAAAAGTAATCCGTTCCCGGCCGGTTTGAGCAGAAAGTAATAGGTAATAATTCCAATGAATAGCAGGGTAATAATGAGTAGCGCAACTAGCAGAAAACTCAGACGCTGCTGCAAACGTTGCAGGTGGCCTGCAAAAGACAGTTTGGGGGTGAGAGGGGGTTGTGCAGGTGAATCCATATCTTCTCTTTTGAAAAACATTTATTATTATTTTACCTGATTTTAGCCAAATTGATAAATAGGATAACAGTCATTAATTTGTCCCCATTTTTACAAATTTTTGGGATTTAAACTTTCTGAGCAACCTCTCTTGGGCTATAATTTGCACACCATGACCCAAAGTTCAAAACCACCCAAACACACCCCCTGGAGTGATCTTGACCTCAACCGCTGGCGCGAGTACAAGGATATTGAAACCGACACGCTTTGGAATTATCCCAATCGAGCCAGCGGCGATGGACACAAGCTCGACTACCACGGCAACTATATTCCCCAAATTGCCACGCAGCTTTTGACGCGCTACAGCAAAAAAGATGAAATTGTGCTGGATTTGTTTCTCGGCTCCGGCACCACCGCCATCGAAGCTGCGCGGTTGGACCGCCGCTGTGTCGG
>CAZRYD010000244.1:4515-5956 GCA_964604225.1 uncultured Caldilineaceae bacterium | reverse complement strand
GCGAGACTTTTCTCGATGGTTTTGAGGCCGTCGCTCGAAACGGCTATGAGCTGCTGGCTCCGGGTCGCTTCGCGGCGCTCATCATCGGCGACAAATATGCCAATGGGGAGCTGGCGCCGCTCGGCTTCTGGTGCATGGAGCGGATGAACCGGGTTGGCTTCAAAACCAAGGCGATTATTGTCAAGAATATTGAGGGTAATGAAAAAGGTAAAGGCAAAAGCGCCAATCTCTGGCGCTATCGGGCCTTGGCAGGGGGATATTATATTTTTAAGCATGAGTATATTATTGTCTTCTTTAAGCCGAAGACATGAAACCAGCCGACTTTAACCTGATCCGCCACGAACTCAACAAACTCGAAACCCTGCCTCCCTGGGGACGAGCGCAGGGCGATCAGTGGGACCGCCTGAGCAGTTTTGTCTACCAGGTTAAAACGCTGCGGGGTGTGCAGCGCCAGGCGCGGGCAGTGGCCCAGGCGCACAAGCTGGCTGACGAAGCCTTTGCTGCCTACGCGCTGCGACGCTGGTTCAACCACCATACCCATGACCAGATTCTGCAAATATTTTGCGCCCACCCCGACGTAAAAGCGGAAGAAAACCGCAAACACCACACCATTGATTTTTATCTGCGCGACATCCCCTTTGACCTCAAAATCAGTACCTTTCCCAAAGCTTACCCTAAAACCCTCAGATACGCTTGGCAGCACCGGCATGACCTGGCCTTGTGGCAATATGAGCATCAGTCCAAGCAGGGGCGGTATCACGCCGATAACCGCCTGTTCCTCATTTTGCACGACCGGACTCAGCCGGAGTTGAGTTGGCAGCTTCGCCGCGATTTTGAAAATTTGGAACGCCTCATCCTGGAATTTTTAGCGGCCCCAACCCTCCTCGGTTTGACCCTGACCCACCCCCAAACTTCTGAAACCCACCAGCCGTGGGCGGCGCTTATCTTTCACGTAAAGTAGTCAGCTTCAGACATAGCCGTTGGATTTGACAACGATGACAGGCTGTATTATGATGAAAGCCGTTCTGTTATCGATAACGGGAACGATAACATAAAGCTATCAATTTCATCCGCCGGATCAAAGTATGATCGCAAACACTGCTACGCCGCAGAATGAAGAAAGCCCTTTCCTACTGGAAATGCGCTCGATTACCAAGCGCTTTCCAGGTGTTTTAGCCCTCTTCGACGTTAACTTTAACATCCGCCAGGGGGAAGTAGTAGCCCTGGTGGGTGAAAACGGCGCCGGCAAGTCCACTTTGATGAAAATCATCTCCGGAGTTTATCAGAGTGACTCTGGGGAGATCATCTACAAAGGCAAGCCGGTCAATTTTACCACCCCCCGCCAGGCCCAAGATGCCGGAATCGCCACAATTTATCAAGAGCTAAATCAAGTTCCCCAACTTTCAATTACCGAAAATATTTTCCTCGGCAGCGAAATCGC
>CAZRYD010000244.1:0-4415 GCA_964604225.1 uncultured Caldilineaceae bacterium | reverse complement strand
CTGTCCGGGTCAGTAACGCAATCTCAAAAGGAGTTGCTATCGTGATTGAGAATCCTGCCCAGCCGTTTGCCCTACAGATGATCAACATCGAGAAATACTTCGGCCTGGTCTGTGCCCTCAAAAGCATCCGTCTGGACGTAGGTCGCAATGAGGTGGTGGGACTCATCGGCGACAACGGCGCCGGCAAATCCACTATGGTGAAAATCCTCACGGGCGTGTTTCCGCCAACCAGCGGCGAGCTGTACATTGCCGGACATCGCGTGGATTTCGGGAGTTACAATGTCCGGCGGGCGCACGAACTCGGCATCGAAACCGTGTACCAGGACAGATCGCTGGCCGAGAAGCAGGTCCTCTGGCGGAATTTTTTTATCGGCCGCCAGATCACCCACCGCTTCGGTTTTATCAACGTCAAGAAGGAGAAGGAAATCGCCCAGGAAATCATGGTCAACACCATCGGATTTCGCGGCAGAGGAATCACGGTAGATTCGACGGTGAGCAAGCTATCTGGTGGCGAACGCCAGGGAGTTGCCATCGGAAGGGCCATGCACTTCGAGGCGGAACTCATCATCCTGGACGAACCGACGGTGGCGCTCTCACTGAAGGAAGTGCACAAGGTGCTAAACTTCGTCCATAAGATCAAAGAAGCCGGCAAAGGCTGTATCTACATCTCCCACAACATTTCGGACGTGTACGAGATATCGGATCGCTTCGTGGTCATGGATCGCGGCGAGATTGTGGCGAGTATCGAAAAGAAAGACATCAGCCTGAAAGCGTTGGATGAGTTCCTGCTCCAGTACGCCCATGGTATGAAAGGCACAGAGTAATCATGAATCAAACGCGCTCATTTTTGGCGGTTCTGGGTCGGATCGAAGGTCTGCCCATCGCGCTGGTATTGGTCGCCCTGTTCGCCGCGTATATCACCTCGGCGCCAAGCGTCTTCCTGAAGACCGGAATCTACATGTCGTTCCTGGAGACGGTCACACCGCTGCTGATCTGCGGTTTGGGTCTTACCTTTGTTATCACCGCAGGGGAGATTGATCTGAGCTTCCCCGCGGTGATTGCCCTCTCCGGCTTTGTTCTGGCGTGGGCCTATCGGACGCTGGATCCGGGCTGGGCGCTGTGGGCGGGCTTGGTCCTGGCGCTGCTTGCTGGCGCCCTGGCGGGGTACATCAACGGTTTGCTGGTCGCCTGGGTCGGCGTGCCTTCGATCATGGCAACGCTGGCCACGCAGTTCTTCTGGTATGGGACTACCACCCTGCTGGCAGGCGGCCTGCAGGTGGCCCTGGTCGGGATTCAGGATACCTTGGTTCATGAACTTCTGGTAGGTAGGCTTTTTAGGGGCCAAATTGTGGGGGGGCAAAATTTCTCCGGGCTGCCCGTTCAATTTCTGTGGGCACTGGGGCTGGCCGTCCTGATGTGGTTCATCCTGAACCGGCACACATTCGGCGAAGCGGTGTCGTTCGTCGGCGACAACGCCAACGTCGCGCGGGTCATGGGCATCAATGTCGAGAAGACGCGCATCCAGTTGTTCACCTTTCAAGGGGTGATGGCGGCCTTCGCCGGGATCATCCTGACGCTCGACATCGGGGTCTTTTATCCGACTCAGGGGAATTTCCTCTTGCCGGTGATGGCGGGTGTGTTTGTTGGCGGGACTTCGATTGCCGGTGGTGCTGGCTCCATCGTTGGCACGTTTTTCGGCATGTATGTCATCGGTTCGCTGGAAGCCGGGGTCGTCGCGACCACCCTCAGCGGCTATTGGGTGCGGGCGGTGGAAGGAGTGGTAATGGCTGCCGTCGTGGTACTCAATGCCGTTATTAGCGAGGGACGCATGGCGGCGATCTCAGAGCAACTGCGCCGGTGGAGCTTTCCTGCCCGGGCCGACACAACTAGAGAGAGTTTGAGACAACCGGACGAGGTTATGAAATGATTCTGTTTCATGGGGTTGCGGCATAGGCGCCCCGATAAAGGAGGCATGATATTGAAACTAGTAAAAGATAATAGATAGTCCAATTTTACATACAAATCGTAAATTCACTGAGGAATAAGGAGATAGAAATGAAGCGCTTATCTTTAATGGCGGTTTTGGTGATCGCAGTGGTCGTCGCACTCTATGTGCCAATGGCCCAAGCAGAGCAGAAACCGATTGTGACGAATGATAGTGGTTCCATATTGACTGATAGGTTGCCAATCCTCCCTGAGAACAAGGTTGTTCAGCAGTCAGTTGTTCCCGCCACCCAGGCAGTTGTTACCCCCACCTTGGTGATGTATATGCAGATGGGGGGCGATCCGGGCATTGCCTCGGTGCTGGCGCGGACAAACGGCGCCAAGGCTGCGGCGGCAGCGTTGGGGATCGAGCTGCACGAACAGTACTCAAGCTGGGATCAGCAGAAGATGATTGACGCCTTCAAGGAAGCGATTGCGGCTCAGCCGGATTGCATCGCAATCATGGGGCATCCAGGCGAAGAGGCTATGATGCCGCTGGTTGATGAGGCCGTAGCAGCAGGCATCGTTGTCACCAGTGGTAACAATCCGATGCCCAACATTGAGGCTAAATACAAGGACAAGGGCTTTGGGTATGCCGGCGCTGATCTTCATGCCGGGGGCTATCTGGCCGGCCAGGGGATGGTCGCGGCAGGCCTGAAAGCCGGCGATGAGGCGCTGGTCTACGACATCTGGCACCAGGAACTGCGCAGCAGAAGCTCCCAGGGCGTCTATGATGCACTTACCGAAGCCGGACTCAAGGTCGATAAACTCGACGTTTCCCAGGAGGTGGACAGCGAAGCGTCGCTGGCGATCCCCATCTTGACGGCGTACATTGAGGCGCATCCCAACCTGAAGGCCATCGGCACCCAGCACGGTCAGATAACCGGGATTCTGCCGACGGTGCTGGAACAGGCCGGGAAAAAGCCCGGTGACATCATCGTGGGCGGCATTGACCTGGGACCTGAGATAGTGGCGGCTATCCAGGAGGGCTGGATCAGCGCCAGCTTCGATCAGGCCCTATATCTGCAAGGTTTCTACCCGGTGCAACAGTGCTGGTTGACGAAGAACTATTTCTATCCGGGTCTGCACCTCGATACTGGGGTCGGCACGGTGAACACCAAAAACGTCGATATGATCGCGCCACTCATCGAACAGGGACTTCGTTAGTTCGATAGTAGATTAAAAATCATCTTCACCACGGACTTCGGTCTATTGATGGTCTGACGTTAGCCCCTCCTCGTTTTGCCGGGAGGGGCTTGTTGTGAGGTGAAAAGGAACTGCGAACTTTGTCCTGTGGAGTGGAGAGAATGGTTATCCTGAACGAAGCGGCGCTTTATACGTGATTGCCAGAAAACCGTGTGCGCTGTAACCTGTGCGCGTATCATTGCCGTATTGTCGATGGCTGACGGGGAGTTAGCCAGGTTCGCGGAAATATCAGTCTGCAAGAAAAACAACTGAATAGCGGCACGAACCTCGTGGATGTCTCACGCGCACTGCTCAGCTGCGGCGCGTCTCTCCGGCATCAACGTTGACCTGGTGCTGGTGGTCATTTACGGCATCAGCGGCCTGCTGGCGGCGATTGGCGGTATCCTGGTGATGGGCCGGCTGCAATCAGGCGCGTACCAAAATGGGACCAATATGACTCTCATCTCGGTCGCTGCGGTGGTTATTGGCGGCACAGCTTTGTCAGGTGGTATTGGTGGCATCTGGGGTACGCTGGTGGGCGTTTTTATTATCCGGGTGGTCGATGCCGGTCTGGTTTACCTGGATGTGCCCTCCAACGCTAAAGAAATTGTTATCGGGGTGATTATTGTGCTGGCGGTGGCCCTGGATGTTATCCGGCGGGGCGAGATTAAGTGGCTGCGTTTGCCGGGGATGCGTTCCAGTTAAACTAAATCCATAATTCTCACCTGATACCTGGAACCAGCAGCCCTATCTTGGCTCAAAGCACCGGCTTTCGATGTAGAGACATGTCTTGGGAGGAGGTGGTGCGATTCTAATCAACAAGGTGATTGGGTTGTCGGTGTTGTATGGTTTCCGCATACAGAGTTATATAAAACATACCTATGCAAAGGAGTAAAAGATGAGAAAGAACAAGCTGTTTATATTAACGATGGAGTTGGTGATTCTGGCGCTGCTGTTAGCCCCGTACATTGTGGCTGCTCCTGCTCCGGCGGCCGCCCAAACTCCCACCACTGAACCCGAAGCAACCACTGAGGCCGAAGCGCCCAAATGGTGCAGCAACACCAATATTGTCTTCTTCCCCGGTGGAGCGCCGGGCGGCCCCTTTGAAACGGTGGTTTACAATGGCGCCCTCCAGGCGGCGGAAGACCTGGGGGCCAACGTAGAGTACGTCTGGTCTGATTGGAACCCGGAGCAGATGGTGACCCAGTTTGCCGAAGCGGCTGCCACGCAGCCTGACGGGATCGCCA
>CAZRYD010000243.1:9372-10715 GCA_964604225.1 uncultured Caldilineaceae bacterium | reverse complement strand
ATGCCGCCGCCGCCAAAGTTGAAGCCACCCCCAAATTGTATGCCGCCTGCCACTTCGTCGAGTGTTTCTTCTGATAATTCCACCGAAGCCTCGGTTTCGGCCATCTGCCGGGGCAGGAAAATGTAAATTGTGTTAGGCGTTTCTTCGATGACTTTGACCTGCACCTGCTCCGGCAGGGTGAAGCCTAATTCTTGTTCCAGAGTTTCCTTAGGCTGCTGAATGAGCTGCTGCCGGAAGCTCTCGTCTGACTGCGCTCTGGCAATAAGCTGCGCTTCTATTTCTTTTCTGTTTTGAGTTTGTTGAGTCATGGTCCTTTTCCATTCCCTATTTTTTGAGATCAGGCAATTTGTAAATCTTCAACCACAGAGCTTGCTCCAGACCCTTTTTTCAGGTATGCGTTCAAAGCGCCGCCGGCCACCTGGTCTAGAGTTCCCTCGGATAATTGCTCTTCGGTGGCGGCAGGTTTATCAACGTTAATAACCACCGGACCCGTGCCAAAGCGAACAATGACCAACTCTTGCTCCCCTTCCGTTGGGTTGGACTCGCGATGGATCTCCCCCTTGGGAATAAAGATGTAATCGCCGGGTTTAGCCACGACCACCTCCTGGCCGCCAGGGCCAAATTCCAGGCGGCAGGCCCCGGCGATGACATAGGCAATAGTCTCCCACTCGCCGTGGTGGTGCCAATTGGACATGTTCCCTGGCTTGGTCCGGGCAATCCCCGCCCAGAGATGGTCGGTCTGGACCGCTTCCTCGCGGATCATCCCGGCTGTTTGCGCTGCGGCGAGGATGCGCTCGCTTGGCCGCACTAACCGGACCCCAGTGATAGTTGTCTTTTCTACTTCTGTCGTCATGGTTTGGTTCTCCTTAAAATACGATCGCCGTCAGCGGTCTCGCTTAAAATATTAATCAGCATAACCGAAAAGTTTGCCGCCCTCAATACCCTTTAGTAAGGAAAGGATACCTAACTTTCGTCAGGCAAGGTCTTGACTTGCCTTTTTCCGGCGCTCGCCTGGCGATGAACTGATACGGTTGGTTTACTCCCAAATCGGCGGACAAATGGGGTCAATATGCGAGAGTCCAAACTTCAATGGCCTTGAAGTCGCCCCGCCGCTGACTTGCTCCAGACTCTCGTCGGAAAGTTCAGCTTCAGCCGGAGGGGGCAGCACCAGATAAAGGGTCGTGGCCGTTTCCTCGACGACCTTCACTTCCAGCCATTCCGGCAGGGCGAAGCCTAACTCCTGTTCAATCGTCGCCATCGGCTGGCTCAACAGCGCCTGGCGGAAGGCCGGGTCGGCTTTGGCTTTGGTAATCAACATTGTTTCAAATTCTTGGCGTTGCATG
>CAZRYD010000243.1:2789-9272 GCA_964604225.1 uncultured Caldilineaceae bacterium | reverse complement strand
TAAAAGGTTGGATGGCTGTGATGCCGTAGTCGGCCGGATGGTCAAAGTAGGGGCTAAAGCGATCAATTAATAGATGCAACACCCGGTTGGGTGGCTGCAGGTGCCGCAACAGGGGCAGCAGGGCCAGGGTTTCCTGGTATTCCTGGCGCTGATCGCCGGGGAAGCCCCACAGGATATTCCAGATGAGGCGAAGGTTGGCGGCGCGAGCGTAGCGCAGCAGGGCAATATTCTGGCGGGCCGGGACGCCCTTCTTCATGCGTTTGAGCAAGGACGAGGAGAGGGCCTCGATGCCGGGCTGAATGTCGGTTACTCCGGCTCGCTTCAACAGGACCACCTGTTCCAGGGAAAGATTGGCTTTTTGTTCGTAGAATAGCCGCAGGCCGGGAATTTCAGCCTCAAGCCGGGGCAAAAGAGTCTTGAAGTAGGCGTGGGGCATAATGTTATCGGCCATAACGATTCGCCCCGCGGGATATTGGGCCGCCAACTGTTTCAGGTCGCTAATGACTTTATCAGGCGACTTGGCCCGGAAAGCCATGCCCAGACCGTTGAGACCGCAAAAGGTACAGTGGTGTTTCTGACCCCACCAACAGCCGCGGCTGCTCTCGTAGGGCAAGCCCAGGTAGTCAGGCTGGGCCGCCAATTCCGGCAGATAGCGCTCCAGTTGCTCGTAATATTCGGTAAAGTCAGGCAGCGGCAGCGCGTCGAGCTGGCGACAGGGTTGGCCGTAAATGATCCGCTCATGGGGCGGCTGACCGGCTCTGATTTGGCTCAGAAAATGGGGAAAGGTAGTCTCACTTTCGCCCGAAAATATGTAATCTATGGCCGGGCTGAGGCTGGCTATGCCCTGGGCCATCTCCCCTTCACAGTTCGGCCCGCCGATAATGGTCACTACCGGTGGTAACAGGCGTTTGATCCGCCTGAGCAAAGCAATGCTGGCTGCCGTCTGCTCAAACAGGGTAGTGCAGCCAACCACCTGGGCCTGGCGCTCGACGATGGCGGCCGCCATCATATCAGCCCACGGGGCGGCCAAGGCTTCCAGCCGGCGCAGGGTGGCCAGATCAAGGTCAAACGGGATGGTCTTGCGCTCTCGTTCAAACATTCGCTCCGGCGCGTGGCCCAGCGGCAGCAGATCAAAGGCGCTGGCGGCAAAAAAACGTTCCCCCACAAGAGCAGCCAGGGGCGCATGCATGGCGATGTAATTCGACACGCCTATGACCGAAGCCAGGTGGAGGTTGGCATACACCAAGCCGACCCGAAAACCGGCTTCTCTGGCGCAGGCCTGGAGGAGATGGACGCCCAACGCGGGGGCGTTCAGTCGGGCAAAGGGCGGCACGATGATGAGCGCATCGCTGTTGCGCTCGTATGGGTTGAAATCCACTATTCAAGCTCCACTACATTTAGAGGACTGGCCAATTGGTAAATTTCGCTCGAAGCCGGTCTGTGACCGGCCTTCGGGGGTCGCAGACCCCCTCAGAGCTAAGAATTTGGATCCACTGGGACTGGCCAATTGGTAAATTGACCAACCTTTTAACCGGCCAATCCTCATTTGAACTAAAAATATTATTTCTCCCGGACTACCTTTTCGTGGCTATTTTCCCAAATTCGATAACAGTCAGGCCACCGGCTACGGCATCCAAGGCGTCCTCGGAGCTTGTCACCCTATACGTCGTTGGATGGTTGGCATTGATATGCCACCGGCTACGGCATCTAAGGCGTCCTCGGAGAGTTCACCTTCAGCGGCGGGCAGCACCAGATAGAGGGTGTCGGCAGTTTCCTCCACGACCTTGATGCTTACACTCTCCGACAGTGATCCGCCCAACTCTTTTTCGATGGTCGCCTTGGGGTCGCTTAACAACGCTTGCCGGAAGGCCTGGTCAGCCTGCGCTTTGGCAATAAGTTGCGCTTCCAGGTCTTTTCTGCTTATAGTTTGTTGAGACATCGTTCTTTTCCTTTCTTTGTTACCTAACAATTTTATTGAGAGCTTCACCGAAAATTCGATGAAGAGAATACCCAACAGGGGGTCTCACTTAATCAGAGCCTTGCCGAAAAGCTCGCTACCGTCAACACCCTTTAGAGAGGAAAGGATACCTGACTTTCGTCAGGCAAAGGTCACGAGTTGCACCGGCATCGAGCTTGGTATCTCCATTTTTATCGCTTCGACCGTTGGCCTACTTCGCTCCTGTTCGGCTTCGAATTGTTGGAGCAATTCCGGCTCAGCCGTAGCCAGGGGCACATACCAGCCGTCGAGGACAACGCCGACTTTGCGCTCCAATGCCCAAGTGATTTCAGGCGTTGGTGCAAAGGGCCGGGCGACCAGGGCTGCCGCCGCCTGCGACTGGGTGAGCCAACAGCTTTCTTCCGTGCCGGGCAGGCCGCGGGTATCGCGCAGCAGCCAGCGGCTGCCAGCCTCGCGGGTGACCCGCAGCAGGGGTGGTCTGGGCATTTTAAGGGTAGGCGACAGTTTTATAGCGGCTTGCCAGGCAGTTTGCCAGGTTTCCAGCTCGCTCTTGATGGCCAGCATCAGCTCAGGCTGGTGGTGGGAGTCACAGTCGTAGTCAGCCACAAAATGATAAGCAAGTTGATCCGGCTCAACTTCATCCGGCAGCAGTTGAGCATAGCCGCCAAACGGCTCGATCTGGCGGATACCATAATCCGCCGCTCGGTCGAAATAGGGACTGAAACGGTCAATCAAAAGATGAAAAAAACCGCTGGGGGGCTGGAGATGACGCAGCAAAGGCAGCAAGGCCAGGGTTTCTTCATATTCCTGGCGCTGGTCGCCGGGGAAACCCCACAGCAGATTCCAGATGAGACGTAGATTAGCGGCGCGAGCATAGCGCAGCAAAGTGATGTTCTGGCGGGCCGAGACGCCCTTATCCATTCGCTTGAGCAAAGAGGAGGAGAGAGCCTCGATACCAGGCTGAATCTCGCCAACGCCAGCCTGTTTCAAAGCCATCACTTGGGCCAGCGAGAGATTGGCCTTTTGTTCATAGAACAACTGTAGACCGGGTAGTTCGGCCTGCAGGCGAGGCAGTAAGGTTTTGAAGTAGGTGAAGGGCATGATATTATCGCTCATCCTCACCGGGTGCGCGGGGTGCCTGGCCAGCAGCTCCTTTAAGTCATTGATGACAGTATCGGGCGACTTGGCTCGGAAAGCCATGCCGTGGCCGTTAAGACCGCAGAAGGTGCAGTGGTGTTTCTGACCCCACCAGCAGCCCCGGCTGGTTTCGTACAGGAGCGCCAGGCGTTGAGGCCGGGCCGCCAGCGCCGGTAGGTAATGCTGGCCCTGCTCAAAAAACTCGCTGAAATCTGGCCGGGGCAGCGCATCGAGCCGGTGACAGGGTTGGCCGTAGATAACACGCTCGACAGGCGGTTGATTGGCTTTGACCTGGCCCAGAAAGTCAACGAAGGTGGTTTCACTTTCGCCTGAAAAAACGTAATCTATAGCAGGGCTGAGCTTGGCGACCGCTTGGGCTACCTCGCCTTCGCAATTGGAGCCGCCGATAATCGTCACCGTCTGCGGCGACAGCGCTTTGACCCGCCTGAGCAGGGCAATGCTGGCAGCGGTCTGCTCGAACATGGTGGTGCAGCCCACAATGCGGCAGTTGAGCGCGGCCACCTGCCCGGCGACCTCGTCAGCCCAGGCTTGAATCCGGGCCTCCAACTCCAAGAGGACCGGCAGCTCTGGCGGGTCGTACGGCTGAACCCGTTCAAACAGGGGGACCAGGCGATGCTTCACCTCTGCCGGGAGCAGGCCGAAGTGGCTGCCATAATCGAACAATTGCTCCGGTTGGCGGCCCAACGGGGGCAGGTCATAGGCGCTGGCGGCAAAAAGTCGCTCCCCCAACACCACTGAGGCGGGGGTCTGGCAGATGCCGGTGTAAATCTCCGGACCGATGACCGCGCCCAACATGAGATTGGCGTACAGCACGTTGACTTGAAAGCCGGCGGCTCTGGCGCAGGCTTGGAGTATATGGACGCCTAAAGCGGGGGCGTTCAGCCGGGCAAAGGGAGGCACAATGATGAGGGCATCGCCGTCACAGGCGAAAGGCTTGAAGTCAAGCATCTAAACCCCTTCTTATTTTAATAATAATCCGCCTTTTTCCCGGAGGATGAATAGGCATTAAGCGCCCCCCCAGCTACGTCATCCAGTTCGGTGTCAGAGAGTTCATCCTCGACGGCGGGCAGCACCAGGTAGAGGGTATCGGCGGTTTCCTCAACGACCTTCACCTGAAAACCTTCGATGATAGTGCCCAGCTCCTTTTCAATGGCCGCTTTTGAGTTGTTGAGCAGCGCCTGCCGGAACAACTGATCCGCTTGCGCTTTGGCAATGAGCTTTGCTTCCGCATCTTTTCGACTTAGCATTTCTTGAGTCATGGTTCTTTTCCTTTCTTTGGTCAAATTATCCTGTTCATTGTAAGGCAATTATAAGGTTAAAACCGGCAGTGTTCTACACTCTTAGGTTAGGAATGTTCCCTATCAAAAGTTAGGAATCGGCCGGTTTTGACAAACCTATCCAGCCTACTATAATCAGGGTCTAATAGAAGGAGCTGACAATGGCCCACGATCCCATCAAAGATGCTTTACACATGATGCCCTACGGCTTTTACGCCATCACTTCGCGCTATGACGACGACGTGAATACAATGGTCGCCAACTGGGTGATGCAGGCTTCCTTTGAGCCGCGCCTGATTGCCCTGGGCTTGCAGAAAACTTCCTATTCGCATGGACTGATCGAAGCCGGCCAGGTTTTTGCGGTCAACATCTTCAACAAGGCCGACGCCGAAGCCATCAAACCTTTTACCAAGAGCCGTTATAAAAAACCTGATAAAATGGAGAATGTGAACTATGCCGAAGGCCCGGAAACCGGCTGCCCCATCCTGGACACAGCGGCGGCCTATTTGGAGTGCCGGGTGGTCGGCAAGCTGGATGTGGACGGCGACCACGATATTGTGGTCGGCGAAGTGGTGGGCGGAGACGTTCGCAAACCCGGCAAACCCGGCGATAGCCTGACCCTGGTGGATTTGGGCTGGAGTTATGCCGGCTAAGGATTTGCCTGCTTCCCCTCGGCATGGCTAGAAATAATTTTGGTCATAGGAGGGCCAGCAAGCCCATCTATTGGACTCAAAAAATCGGCTCAATTGGTCATACGCGGCTTGGCCGATTTGTGTTTTAATAGGGTGAGTTTGTTATTGAAGTATTGAGACTAACAAGGAGACTTTCATGCCAACTTACCCTTTTATGCAAGTTGACGCCTTCACCGACCGGCCGCTCGGCGGCAACCCCTGCGCCATTCTGTTTGACACGGACGACCTCGACGAGGCGACCATGCTGGCCGTTGCCAAAGAGATGAACCTCTCGGAAACGGCCTTTGTGCGCCGTTCCGAAGTGGCCGATTTTGGGGTGCGCTATTTTACCCCCGCCGAAGAGATTCCCATGGCCGGCCACCCAACCATCGCCACCACCTTTGCCCTGGTGGATTCAGGCCGGTTGGCCCTCACCGGCGAACAGACCCGTCTGACCCTGGAACTCAAAGTCGGGCCAATTCCCGTGGACATTTACGCTTCCAGACCTGACAGGTTTTCCAAACTTGTCAGGTCTGACACCGCTGGACGGGTAATCGAGCGCATTGTCATGACCCAGAAAAAGCCAGTTTTTCTGGCGACCTACCCCGCCGCCGACATCTTGCCGCTCTTTGGCCTGGCGGCAGAAGATACGCTGCCCGGTGTGCCGATTCAGACCGTGAGCACCGGCACGCCGCAACTGATGATCCCTTTGCGCGACCACAGCGCCCTGCGTCGCACCCGGCTGGATATAGTCGCCTACGCCGAGCTTCGCGCCGCCGCCGATTTTTTCAGCCCGCACCTCTTTTGCCTGGGCGGCGTAACCGAGGCCGGGCAGACTTTCGCCCGCCACTTTGGCACGCCCCCCGATACGATGGAAGATCCCTTCACCGGCTCGGCTACCGGCGGCATGGCGGCCTATCTGTGGCGTTATGGGCTGATTGACCAACCTACCTTTGTCGCCGAGCAGGGCCACTGGCTGGGGCGGCCAGGCCAAGCCACGGTCGAAATCGTCGGCCCGCGCGACAATATCGAAACGGTCAAAGTCGGCGGTGGGGCAGCCACAATTGTGCGCGGTGAGTTGATGTTGTAATATACCTGAAATCGGCATGAATAATCAATGGAGAGGAATCGCCTCATGGAGCAACCCGAATATACCGCCCTGCAAGTCACCGTCTTCATCAGAACCAAACCCGGCGAGTCGCAGCCGGTGCAAGAGTTTCTCAATTCGGTCCCATTTGAGGCTCAGATGCAGGAGAATGTGAGCCAATGGATTGAGCAGAGTTTAAAAGAGGCAGGCTTGTCTTTTGAGGAAATTATCATTGACCTGCACACCCCGGCCACCAAAGCCAAAGCAACCGGAAATGCAGACAAAAAATCCTCACCGCTGGCCCGGCTGTTTGGAAAGAAGTAGCCAGAACAG
>CAZRYD010000243.1:0-2689 GCA_964604225.1 uncultured Caldilineaceae bacterium | reverse complement strand
GAAGTAGCCAGAACAGATTGAAGCGACGGGATGGAAGATAGAAGAGGCTGGCAGATATCACTGCTTATCCTGACGCTGCTGGCCAGCGTCACTGCTATCACCTTGCTGGCAGTCTGGTGGCAGGGACCCCCATCCCTCTCCCAACTCTTTCCCAGGCTCACTCCAACAGCCACGGCCACCCTGTCCCCCACGACAACGCCTACCCGCGTTCCCTTACCCACGGCCCGTAGCGCCACGCCGACGCCCTTCAGCCCCACCCCCACCAGCACCCGCGTCGTCAAGCAGGAACTTGACCCGGCAGCCACCGCTCAAGCCGCCCAGAAAGCAAGCGCCCAGGCCGAAGAGTCGGCCAGAGCTTTAGCCCAATTACAAACCTTATTGGCCGCCCGCCCCACCCCAAAAGCCCCGCGAGCAGCTTCTTATACCCGCGAGTCGCGGCTGGTGCTGGCTCAATATTTTGCCTGGTACGATGGCGACGGTTGGAACGACTGCAACATCAGTGCCGGCGACCGCCCGCTTGAACCTTATAGCAGCGACGATCCAGCCGCCATCACTCGCCACATCCGACTAGCCCGTGACATTGGCCTGGACGGGTTTTTATTACATTGGTTTGCCCCCGGCGACCGCACCGACCGCAATTTCGCCAGCCTGCTGACCCAGTCGCAGTGGAGCGACTTCACCTCGACGCTTGTCTTTTCGCGTCACATCTGGAACGGCGCGCCGGCCCCCAGCCAGCAAAATATCGTCGAAGCTATCCGCTACCTGATGGACCGCTACAGCGGCCAGCCCAACTTTCTGCGGGTGGACGACAAGCCGGTGCTGTTCTTCATTGACGTGTATCGCACGCCGGCCGCCGGACAGACCCCCCAACAATTCTGGGCCGCCGTTCGGGATGAGGTTGACCCCCACCGCCAGGCCTGGTGGATGGCCGAAGGGCTCGACCCTTCCTATTTGGCTGTGTTCGATGGCTTGTACGTCTTCAAGATTACCCACGCCGCTTACCCTGACGATTATCTCAAAGACTCACGCTGGGCCAAGCAGGTGCGGCAGTGGGCGCAGCAAACCGGCCAGCCCAAGCTCTGGCTGGCCACCATCAGCCCCGGCTGGGACGACCTGCGGGCCGGCTGCCGGGCCGATGTGCGCGTCCCCAACACCCTCCACCGCCGCGACCGGGCCGACGGTGTGCTCTTCCAGGCCACCTTCGACGCCGCTCTGGCCAGCAACCCTGATTGGCTCTTACTCAGCAGCTTCAACGAGTGGGTCGAAGGCAGCTACATCGAGCCGAGCGTGCAGTACGGGGATAAATATTTGGGGATGACAAAGGAGTTTGTGAGGATTTTTAAGAACAGGTAACGCCATGGCGCGTAAGCTGCCCTGAATAAAAACCAAGTCCTGAACGTCAGCTTGACGCCGTTGTTGTTGGGCGGCTATGGACTGAAGCTAACTTCTAATACACAACTTGCGCTGCCATACGACCCTTTTTTATCCAAAAGCGGCCACTGCCACCGGACGCTCGACCGCAAAACTCTGACGATGGAGTTTTATCCGTTCAATTTCGTGCAACGTCTCCGCCGTTAGATAACTCTCGCCACAGTGGGGACAACTAATGACCGGCACATTCTCGATCACCAACAAATTAGGCCCTTTCCCATAACTGCGCGTCACCCGGCGTATACGCGCCCCTGCTTTCCCACAAATATCACAAACCATTTCTTCTTCGGCGTGCAAGGTCATCACATAGTGGCGAATCCGAATTTTTTCCCGCATTTGTTTCAAAATGCGTTCATACACCGTAAGCTCCAATGAGATAAAAATGGGGTGAGGTTTTTTAAGATTGTAGCATAAAAATTTGGAATACAACAAGAGTGGAAGCGGAGGTTAGGCGGCGTTTTGCTCTACAGTAGCCAATTCTTCTTCCATCCAGGCCGGTTTTAGACCGAGATAAAGTACATCCGGGTCAATATCTGCCCCATTGTCCCAAACAATCGTACCCATACGCGGGTCAACCTTCACTGAGCGGAATATAACTGGGTCGTTTCGTATTGGCTCAAAAATGGGGCCACGCAAGTAAGGCTCAAGGTTAATTTCCTTTTGTGTACCATCAGTAAACCCTAAGCGTACCCAATAATTATTTAATACTTCAACGGATCGAATACGAACCATTTTTTCAGATTCCATCACTGAACTCCTTTTTATTCGAGTGACTCAATGTCAATCAGACCCTCACCCCGTCGAATTCTATTCCAGTTTTCCATCAATTCGGCCCGATGAAGGTCGGCCCACTCGATAACCATATTGTGAGCACGGCGGGGGAGTTTGCCTTTATGAAGGCGTAGAGTCTCGATTTCATACAAGGCTTCACTGCCGCCATATTCAGCGTGAAAGTGAGGCGGCGGGTGGTCGTTGAAATACATATAAATTGCAATGCCGAAAAATTGACTGATGCAAGGCATACGACCCTACCCATTTTTTGACAAAGATTCCGCAAGGTGGTGTATTATTGAGCTAACCAATTGAAAACGCGCCGCCCCCAGGTGCAGCTAACACCTAAAGGCGGCTAACCTCCAAACTGGTGTGTCAGTCTGGCGGCTGTGGTTATTTTACTGACTCTTTCTGATTCTGTAAACTGCGCGGCCATCTTTGACCTTTTTGGTTGGGGGTGGCCGTTTTCATGCGCCTAAAATCTATT
>CAZRYD010000242.1:0-10719 GCA_964604225.1 uncultured Caldilineaceae bacterium | reverse complement strand
ACTTTTGGAGCCAGTTAGAAAATGACCCGCTAACGGCGGCGATCTGCTCGCTGGCTGAAATTGGGGCTATGTTCGCTGAAATGGCCCAGGTCCAGCCTGACTCTCTGCCGAGTTCCTTAATGCTAAAAACCTATGAACCTCAATTTAGAGTTTTTTCTCGACAGGATTAACAAGATTTACAGGATAAAAATAGCCAAAAATCTTGTGTTAATCCTGTAAATCCTGTCTATTTTAGGCAAAACGTCGAACTCAGGTTATGAACAAAACCAGTCTACTTAGCCTCGTCGCCGCGCAAAAGCGGGGCGAACCCCAGGGAATTTACAGCGTTTGCTCGGCTCACCCGGCCGTGCTCGAAGCCAGCCTGCGGCAGGCGATACAAGATGACTCGCCGCTGCTGATCGAGTCGACCTCAAATCAGGTCAACCAGTATGGCGGCTACACCGGCATGACCCCGGCTGATTTTTGGGATTATGTCGCGGACCTGGCAGCTAGGTTCAACTTTCCTTTGGAACGGCTGATCCTGGGAGGTGACCATCTTGGCCCCAACCCCTGGCAGCACGAAGCAGCGCCAGGGGCCATGGCCAAGGCGCGGGTGCTGCTGCAAGCCTGCGTGCGGGCGGGTTACAGCAAAATTCACCTGGACGCCAGCATGCGTTGCGCCGACGATGCTCCCCACCTGCCTCTGGACAAAGCCGTTTCCGCTGCCCGCGCCGCCGAATTGGCCGCGGCCGCCGAAGCAGCTTTTAAGGAAGCTGACTCAAATCAGCCGGCCCCGTGCTATGTGATCGGCACAGAAGTGCCGCTGCCGGGCGGGACACAGGAACACGAAACTAAGCTGGCTGTAACCACGGTCGAAGCGACTCAGGAGACAATCGAACTCACCCGGCAGGCTTTCAAACGGCGGAACCTGGAAGCTGCCTGGGAACGGGTCATCGCCGTGGTGGTCCAGCCGGGCGTTGAGTTTGGCGACGACTCTTTATTTGTCTATCAACGCGCCGCCGCGGCCCCACTCGCTCGTTTCATCGAGGCTGATGAGCAGCTTGTCTTTGAGGCTCATTCGACCGATTACCAGAGTCACCAGGCTTTGCGCGAGCTGGTGGAAGACCACTTTGCCGTTTTGAAGGTCGGCCCGGCCCTGACCTTCGCCTTCCGTGAAGCCGTCTTTGCCCTGACCATGCTGGAGCAGGAATGGCTGGCCCACCGTCCGGGGGTCGAGCTGTCAAACCTGATTGAAGTGCTTGACCGGGCGATGCTGGCGAATCCAGTTCATTGGCAAAAATATTACGCCGGGCCTGAGCCTTATCTTCGATTCGCCCGTAAATACAGCTTTAGTGATCGCTCCCGCTATTACTGGCCCGACCCACAGGTACAGCAGGCCCTGGCCCGGTTAATTGGTAATTTGCAGCAGCACCCCGTCCCGCTGACGCTTTTAAGCCAATTCTTGCCGCTTCAGTATGAGCGAGTCAAGGCCGGGGTTTTGACGAACACACCCACCGAGCTGATCAACGACAAAATTGCCGCAGTGCTGGCCGATTATGCCTATGCCTGTGGGTACGCTTTGCGGTGAAGGGGTATGAAAGATTTAGACTTGGTGGTTGTGGGCGAACTCAATGCTGACTTAATCCTCACCGGCGAGGTCACACCCCAATTTGGCCAAGCCGAAAAACTGATTGACGATGCGACCCTCACCTTGGGTAGTTCCTCCGCTATTTTTGCCTGCGGTGCGGCTCGGCTGGGGCTGCGAGTGGCCTTTATCGGTAAAATTGGGGACGACGAGTTTGGCCGCTATGTCAAAGGACAACTTGAGTGGCGGGGTATTGAGACAAGCGGGGTGGTAGTTGATAAGCACATCAAAACGGGCTTGAGTGTTATTCTCTCGCGGGGCAACGATCGGGCCATCCTGACCCATCTGGGGTCAATTGCCGCGCTGCGGTACGAAGAAATAGATCAAACGTTCCTGACTCAAGCCCGCCATTTGCACCTGGGTAGTTATTTTCTGCTTGACGCCCTGCGACCTGATATTCCTCGCTTGTTTGACCAGGCTCACGCCTATGGCCTGACCGTCTCCCTTGATACCAATTATGATCCCAGCGAGCGCTGGGACGGCGGCCTGGCCGAAACGCTGGCTCGGACCGATATTTTTCTACCCAACGCCGCCGAACTTCGGGCCATTACCGGCATCAGCGCAATTGAGGCGGCTTTGGACGTTATCATTCGACAAGCGCCGCTCGTCGCCGTCAAACTCGGCCCTGCTGGGGCTATGGCCCGGCACGGCGAGGAGATAGTTCAAGTTAACTCGCTGCCTGTTGCTGTAGTAGACACCACCGGCGCTGGCGACTCCTTCGACGCAGGATTCGTCTATGGCTATCTAGCCAAGTGGGAATTGGCCAGGGCGTTGAGGCTGGGCTGTGTCTGTGGGGCACTCTCTACCCAAGCAGCCGGCGGCACCGCGGCTCAACCCACCTTAGCCGAAGCGTTAAAGATCCTGTGATAGTCGATAGGGAATTGAGTTTTGGCTTGTATACAAATGCTTCTGATAAGAATTGTAATATGAAGCATCAATGGCGAGTCTCTCTCCTGCAATAAACAACCTAAAATCGATACCGGAGCCTGTGGCTCACATTGATTAGCCTTGTTTTTGGTGATCGCCCTCGTTGATAATCTTATTATTACGCCCGTCGCTTCATAAAAAATGAAGTTTTTTAGCCATTGTAAGAATGTAAATTTTCAGTTATAATTGTTATCTATTCTTATTGGTGGAGTAGTTGATGGGGGGAGTCAAATGGCTACACGAATACCATAACCCACTTTCAGGACCTGAACATGCCGACTGACTATAAACTTCTCGTGCTTGATGTCGATGGGACATTGATCGGCCAGGGGGCGTATCCCAGCCCCGGCGTAACTAAGGCGATTGCGGCGGCCAAGGCTAAGGGTGTCCAAGTAACGTTAGGTACGGGGCGAGCTACGGAAGCGTGCTATCATCTTTTAAGACACCTTGATCTCGATGGCCCGCATATTTTGTTTGATGGCGCAGCAGTGGTAGATTGGCCTAGCAATGGAATTATTTTTTTGCAGGCTTTACCCCCTCGAGCAGCCCAACGCTTGATTGAGCTCTCACGTGAGCACGATCTATTTTTGGAGATTTACGCCCACGATTTTTATTTTATCGAGAAAGACGGCAAATTGGCCGAGCATCAACGGCAAAAATTGCAGATTAATCCTCTGGTGACCGATCTAATGAGTTTAGTCAATCGGGTCAAAATGGTTAAGGGCCAGCTTTTGGCCGTAGATGCAGAGCAAAAGCGTCGCGCGGACCTGATAACTGAGGAAATGAAAAAACTATGCAAAATATCGTGGAGTCTGGACCCCAGCAATGATATTTATTTTGGCAATGCTATCTCCCGCCATGTGTCTAAAGGTAGCGCCTTACGCGATACCATAGAATATCTGGGCCTTGAGCCTAACCAAGTACTGGCAATTGGCGACTCATTCAATGACTTGGCCATCTTTGAAGTTGCCGGTACCAAGATTGCCATGGGGCATGCCCCCGCTAG
The DNA here is from genome assembly GCA_964604225.1 of uncultured Caldilineaceae bacterium. Classification (GTDB taxonomy): domain Bacteria; phylum Chloroflexota; class Anaerolineae; order 4572-78; family J111; genus DSQQ01. Next base: position 7,162 of record CAZRYD010000242.1, on the reverse strand, counting down.
CCTGAAGCAAATGGCTGATTGGGTAGCTCCCGCCGTAGAAGAGGATGGAGTCGCCGCAGCTATTAAAAAATTTATTCTATAGCTGCTCACTCCCCTACCCTATCTTGTAAGTTTGAAATAAAAATCTATAACTATACGAAATACACTAAAAGGAGACCGATTTCAAAGTGAGTCAGGTAAATGGACAATATTCCCAAACACGTTGGACTCTAAATGACCTTCTTCCTGCGGCCGAAGGGCCGGCGGTTGACCAATTAATTGCGGATTTAGAAGCCGCAACCAAGGCCATTGAGGCCCTGCGCCCCAGGCTTTCGCCTGACATAAGCGGTGAGGATTTTGCTCAAGCGATCAAGGCAATTGAAGCTTTCGCGCAAATCGCCCATCGCTTGGGTAGTTATGGTCCGCTATGGTTCTCTGAAGATACCCAGAACCAGGCAGCTCTGGCTTTTATGGGCCGAATGGAGCAACTGCTGACCGAAGCCCAGAATCGTACCCTCTTTTTTAGCCTGTGGTGGAAAGGGTTAGACAATGAAACGGCTGATCGGCTGCTACCTTTTGCCGGTGATGCTCGCTACAATCTAGAGCAAGATCGCCTCTTTAAAGATCACACCCGAGCCGAGGCGGAAGAGCAAATCATCAATCTTAAAGACATTAACGGTATCGGGGCTATGGTGACCCTGTACGACATGATCACCAGCAAATTTGTGTTTGAGTTGGAGGTTGAGGGTGAAAAGAAAGAGCTGACCCGTGACCAGTTGATGACCTATGTCCGCAATCCCTCACCGGAGGTACGGGCAGCGGCCTATCAGGAGCAATTTCGAGTATTTGGCAAGGAAGCAACGGTGCTGGCCCAGATTTACACTCACCGGGCGCGGGATTGGGCTACGGAGAATCTCAACCTACGCCGCTTTGCCTCACCCATCGCCGTGCGTAACCTGGCCAATGATATACCTGATACCGTCGTCGACACGTTGCTGGATGTCTGCGCCGAGCAGGCTCCGGTTTTTCATCGCTATTTCAAATTAAAGGCCGGTTGGTTGGCGCTGCCCAAACTACGTCGTTATGATCTGTATGCACCGCTCAACAAAGAGTCCAGCAAAAAAATCGCCTATGGCGAGGCCGTGGATATGGTTCTGGACAGCTTCAACGAATTCTCGCCAATTGTAGCCAAAGAAGCCCAACGTATCTTTAAAGACGGGCACATTGACGCCGAAATTCGCCCCGGCAAACGCGGCGGCGCTTTTTGTGCCAGTATCCTGCCGCAGCTCACGCCTTGGGTGCTGCTCAATTACACCGGCGAACCCCGCCAGGTAGCCACTCTGGCCCACGAATTGGGCCACGCTATTCATGCCATGCTGGCGGCTGACCACTCCGTTCTCACCTTTCACTCGGCGCTGCCGCTAGCGGAAACTGCTTCGGTTTTCTCGGAGATGCTGCTCACCGACCGTTTGCTGGCCGAAGAAAAGGATGCCAATGTACGCCGTGACCTGCTGGCCGACGCTGTTGATGATACCTACGCGACGGTGCTGCGCCAGGCTTATTTTGTCCTTTTTGAACGGGATGCGCATCGCTTAATAGCCGAGGGCAAAACGATGGACGAGCTGAGCCAGCATTATCTGGGCCAGCTCAAGCAGCAATTCGGCGACGCCGTGGAGGTCAGCGATGATTTTCAGCAGGAGTGGATTTGCATCCCTCACATCTACCACACGCCATTTTATTGTTACGCCTATAGCTTCGGACAGTTGTTAGCCTTATCACTCTACCAGCAATACAAAGAGCAAGGCCAAAGCTTTGTGCCCAAGCTGCTCAAAATTCTGGCCTATGGTGGTGCGGCCAGCCCGCAGCATATCTTGAGCGAGGCCGGCATTGATATGGCCGACCCCAATTTCTGGCGAAATGGCTTTAAAGTGATTGAAGGCATGATCGACCAATTGGCTTAAGACTGATGTTATCTAAAACATTGCCCTTTCCAGGGCCTCAACTTTACCATGCCAGGGCAGTTCAAGTTTATGAAGACCCTGAAATCGTTCGCCTGCAAGGGCAAATCAAACTTTTGATGCAGGAACTGGCCGAGTTGCAGCAGATCAAAAGCGAGATCGAGCAACAAATCCAGGTACTGCACACGCGCCATCACCAGGAACTAAGGCATCTGATAATGGAATTGCTCCACTTGCGTCGCAGCCACGCCCAGGCAGGTCGGACCCCGTCCGAAGAACAAATCCCAGACCCGGAAACGCTCAATGAAGGTGAGCCTGAAATATCAGAAGCTAAGCAGCCCGACAAGTTACCCAAGCTCACCCCGGCTGAGCGGCGCAGTCTCAAAGAGATGTTTCGCCGGGCCAGCAAAATGTGCCATCCTGATCTGGTCGCCGCTGAATTTAAAGCCGAAGCGGGCCTCATTTTTATTGAATTAAAAACTGCCTATGAGCAGCACAACCTGCCGCAAGTCGAAGAAATTTTGTACGGGCTGGAGCGGGGCGAGCGGCTCAATCGCAAACCGGCGCTAAGTCACAACAAAGACAATCTCCGGGCCGAAATACGTTATCTGAGCCAAAAGATTCAAGCCATCCAGCAGGAGATTGAGACGCTCAAGCAATCCAACAGCTATAAAAAACTGGCCAACATTGACGATTGGGACGACTACTTTGACGATCTGAAAGCGGAGCTGCAACGCAAAATCAACCGGCTGCGACGTAAAAAGACCGCCAGCGCTGTCGCTACCTCGGCGGTCTGAATTGGCTTAACCTGCACAGTTCCCGCTTGTTAAACGAGGTCTCGCGGTACGCTAAAGGTCCAGGTTTTAGCAAAGACGCGGGTATCACCCTCGTAGGCATTCAGGATGTTGGTCACATGAAAATTCGCTGCATCGGCGGTCATCGTACTGGTGGTTTCGATGCGAACGCGCCATGCCTCGCGCTGATATTCTAAAAGCCGATCACAGCGCACGCTGGCCGAGAGAGGATCACCTTCCACGATGGTGTAGGTGTCGGTGGTGATGTCCTCGGTTTCAAGGCCGTTGGCACTGAAGCGAATCCGGCCAAAATCGAACACATTTTGCAATTCGGTCCGGCCGGTCACAATGTCGACATGTTTGTGGCGCTGAATTTTGGCGGTTCGGACGACCTCGACCGGCAACGGGGGCGCTCCTTCGGCCGGTCCAAACGGCTGGAGCTGCTCATCCGCTGGCTGCGCTGGTCGGACCGGCAAGCTCAATCGGCTGGACTCGCCCGTGAACAAGGTTAGGGTGACCGGCCGGGGTGAGGGCCAAACCATGGGCCAATGGGTGGGCGAGATGGCAATACGCCAGCGATGGCCCGGAGGGAGGGTGTAACCCACCACTTTCAAGGGGACAGTCACTGTGACCGGTTCGCCCGGCGTTAGTGGGGTGGGGAATTCATGGCTATCACGATGAGTCAGGTTGAGCACACCCCAACTGACCAGAGTTGACGCCCCATCGGGGGCCACATCCGAGAGACGGACAGACACAAAGGCCAGGGGGCGATCCGCCGCCACAGTCAACTTGACTTCAGGGAACCCCAATATGTCTACCGGTGCATCCACCGGCGTTGAGGTAAAAACCAGCGACCGGCCATTATCGGCCTGCTGGTCAGTCGGGTAATCGCCCGGCAAGCCATAGGAACACCAAGCTCCGGCATCGAAACCGGTGGTTTGCAAACCCATTAGGGATAAGGATGACGTTGATTTTTCACCCTTCATCCGTCCGCCTTCATCATTCCGTAGCAGTAGCCCAAAGTCCCTCAAAAAGTAAGTTTGCGGCTGAACGTTAGGCGTCGGCCAGGCTGGGTCGGCTACCCAACGGCCGGGTCGTTCGGCGTAATGGGTGCGCGGCGGCTGGCTCTCCTGGAGCCACGAGCGCAGCATCGGCTCGTCCATGATGCCGGTGTCAACCCCCTTCAACCAATAATCCCACCAACGCAAACTTTCCTGTAAAAAGCCAATGGCCGGGCCAGGGCTGCCCTTTTCGGGATAGGTGTGCGCCCAGGGACCAATCAACCCTTTGCGCGGCCCCGATAGTCCGGCCAGCAAGCGAGGCACAGCGTTGGGGTAACCATCGGCCCAACCGCCGACGGCATAGACCGGGATAGTGATGGCCCCAAAATCTTCGCAGACAGAGCCGTGTTTCCAATAAGCGTCTCGGCGCTGGTGGGCCAGCCAGGCTTCGACAAAAGGCGGCGTCTTTTCCAGCCGTTCAAACCACATCTCCCGCCAGCGCTGGCCGACAAAGCGAGGGTCAGGCGGGGCGGCATTGTAGGCCAGCATAATCGAGGCCCAGGGCAGCATATCATAGGTCAGCACGCAGCCGCCGACGTAATGAACGTCGTCAGCGTAGCGGTCGTCGGTAGAGCAGAAGGTGATGATGGCTTTAAGTTCGGGTGGGCGGTGGGCGGCAAGCTGCAAGCTGTTGAAGCCGCCCCAGGAGATGCCAAACATGCCTATCGAGCCGTTGCACCAGGGCTGGGCGGCGATCCAGGCCAACACTTCCAGGGCGTCAGTCTGTTCCTGGGGCAGATATTCGTCATAGAGGATGCCATCCGAGTCGCCACTGCCGCGCATGTCAACTCGCACGCAGGCGTAACCGTGCCCGGCCAGGTAAGGGTGACGAATGGCATCGCGCCAGGCCGTGCCATCGCTTTTGCGATAGGGTAGGTATTCGAGCAAGGCCGGCACGGGGTTAGCTTCGGCGTCTATCGGTAACCAGACTCGCGCCGCCAGGCGAGTTTCATCCGCGAGGGGAATCCAGATATTCTCAATTTCACAGATGGGGTGAGGAAAATCTGTTTTTATATTCATCACATTCCTCACGTAAATAGTTGATATAATCGCCGTAGTAGCCGTTGTAAGGATAGTAGTTCGGCCCGCCAGATATTTTAATAGAGATCTTTTCCTTTAATTTGTTAATTTTTGCCCAAACGCTTTTTGAACTCCTCGGCCAGCGCGGGCACGTATTGAAACAGGTCGCCCACAATACCATAATGGGCATATTTAAAGATGGGCGCTTCGGCGTCTTTGTTAATGGCGACAATCAGCTTGGATGTTTTCATACCCGCCAGGTGCTGGATCGCGCCGGAAATGCCGCAGGCAATGTAAAGATCGGGCTGGACGGTTTTGCCGGTTTGCCCCACCTGGTGGGCGTAGGGAACCCAACCGGCATCGACGGCGGCGCGGCTGGCCCCCATCGCGCCCCCCATGGCTTCAGCCAGGGCCTTAACCGGGGCAAAACCTTCGGGGCCGCCCACGCCGCGTCCGCCGGAGACAATAATCTTGGCGTCGGTCAGGCTGACCTCATTAGCCGCCGCTTCAATCCCTTCGACCTTGGTGGCAATCTCTGCTTCGGCCAGCACGGGGGCCACGTTTATGACCTCGCCGGAGCGGCTTGTATCCTGGCTCGGCATGGGAAAAACCCGGCGGCGCAGGGTCACAAACTGTGGGCGGGCCGGGCCAAACACCACTTTGGCCAGTACGTTACCCGCCAAAACCGGGCGTGTCACCTCCAATGCGCCATTGGTTACCTGCAAGTCAATGGCGTCTGCAGCCAGGCCGGCGTCCAATTTGGCGGCCACATAGGCCGACAGTTCCAACCCGGCATTACTTGCTCCCAGCAAAATAGCAACAGGTTGATATTCTTGAGCCAGCTTGGTCAGCACGGCAGCGTAGGGTTCCAACCGAAAATATTTCAGCGTGGCATCGTCGGTTACAAAAACAGTATCCGCACCGTAGTGGAACGCCTGCTGCGGCAGGTCGCCCACATTCTGCCCCAAAACGACCGCCCCCAACTTGCCGCCCAGATCATGGACCACCTGGCGGGCTGCACCCAACGTTTCCCAGGCAATCGAGTCGGCCTGGCCGTTAGCTTGTTCAATCCAAACAAAGACGTTATTTGACATGATCAGATCACCTTTTCGGCGGCCAGTTTGTCGGCCAGGATTTTGGCGGCTTGGGCAGGCGAGCCGCTGATGATTTGGGCCCCGCCCTCACGCGTCGGCGGCAGGCTGACCTGCGGCCAGCTTACTTTAGAACCGGCTGCGCCGACCTGATTGGCGGATAAGCCCAGGTCGGCCAGACTCCAAGTAGGAATGGTCGCTTTGGCCGCCTTGCGAATGCCCATAAAGCTGGGATAGCGCGGCTCGTTGATCTCTTTGACCACGCTGACAAGTGCGGGCAGTTTGCTGCTAATCGTCTCCCGGCCATTTTCCATCAGCCGGACAGCGGTGATCGTTTTGGCCGCCGGGTCAACCGCTTTGAGGGCGGCGATGTAGGATAATTGCGGAATGTTGAGTAAGGCTGCCACTTGCACCGCTGTAGCCGCCATGTTGCCGTCGATGGCCGAGCGGCCGGCGATAATCAGGTCAAATTCGCCTATTTTTTCGATTGCCGCCACCAGGGCGCGGGCGGTAGCCAGGCTGTCGCTGTCTTCCAGGGCCGGATCGGAGATAAGAATGGCCTCATCTGCGCCCATAGCGATGCCCCGCTTCAAAGCTTCGACGGCTTCCAGCTTGCCCAGGCACACCGCTGTCACTTTGCCGCCGTGGGCTTCCTTGAGTTGAATACCTGTTTCCAGGTTGTATTCATCCCAGGGATTGACAATTCTAGCGCCGCCTTCACTCATCAGTCTGAGACCATCAACGGTGCTGGAGAGTTGGGCGGTATCGGGAACCTGTTTGATTAATGTTATGATGTTCATGTATTTTCCTTCGCTTTTGAATAGGTAGACGGTAGAAAGTAGACGGTAGACAGGAAAAAATACCCCGGCTACCGGCTACTGTTCGGCTTGCCAATATTCGGGATCGTAGGCCGGCAATTCACAGCGGAGCGACTTGTCCTGGCGGAAGCCCAGGACGTAACCAGCCTGCATCAATTGATGAATCTGGCTGGTGCCTTCGTAAATGACGGCGCTTTTACTGTTGCGCAAGTGGCGTTCAACGTTGTATTCGTCAGAGTAGCCGTAAGCGCCGTGGATCTGGACTGCATCACTGGCGGTGGCAAAAGCCGCATCGGTACAGAACCACTTGGCCAGGCTGGTCTCGCGGGTATTGCGGAGACCTTTATTTTTCAGCCAGCCGACTTTGCGCACCAGCAACTCGCCCGCGTCGATGCGCTGCTGCATGAAGGCGATCATCTGCTGGACAAGCTGGTATTCGGC
>CAZRYD010000241.1:3269-10723 GCA_964604225.1 uncultured Caldilineaceae bacterium | reverse complement strand
ACCGGCCCGTTACCGAAAGAAAGGAAATAGTGTAAATTCGTTTGACCAGATGGCGCGAGTGTTGAGCCAAATTATTGATGATGACATCATTGAGTTGGGGGTATTGTCGGCGCAGACGGTCCATAGAGTCCTTGGTAACCACCCATAGCGTTGAGTCCCCGATGGCCGCCAGGTTAGCCGGGTTGGGTCCGCCATCCATTGCCGACACCTCGTTGCAAAAATCGCCCGGTTCCAACAGGTGTAGAATATGTTCACGTCCCTCGCTGGACATATGGTAAATTTTGCCTAGCCCTTCAACTACTAAGTGAAGCCCCCGGCCGGAGTCCCCCTCTAAAAAGATAACTTCGCCGGCGCTGTAATGCCGAACAATTATCTCCTGAGCTACAGTTTTTAATCCATCATCATCCAACGCCTCAAAATAAGGAACACCGGTTATTAATGATTTTGTTTGGACATCAAATAAGGTTGGTATCGTCAATACCGTCTCCTCAAAAAACTCACCTTTAACCCTCTTCCGGCAAGGTTGTGACAAAAGTCGCATTGTTCAAGGAAAGGGGTTGCTAGACTCAGTTTATTCAATAAGTTTAGTCCCGACAACCAGGGGATGCAAAATAGTTAAATAGGAGCGTAACTTATGACTCACGTAATTACGGATTTATGCACCCGCGAAGGAGACTGTGTAGAAGTCTGTCCGGTCGACTGCATCGTGCCCGGCCCTAAGGACAATGCCAACTGGGGTGATCTTTTCTTTATTGATCCCGATACCTGCATTGATTGTGGCGCCTGTGTGCCGGTTTGCCCACCGGAAGCCATTTTCCCAGAAGAAGACGTACCGGACGAGCATGAGGCTGATATCACTCGCAATGCTGACTACTTTACTGAAGGTCCCGGCTACTGGGATTATGATTTAGATGATCAGCGAAGACATGTGGAGTTGGCCAGGTGAGGCTCTGACAGTGGTTAATTTCAAACGCCCAATTGTTGGCTTTCATCAGGATGAGCAGGGGGATTGGGTCGCCGAGATGGGCTGTGGTCACCAGCGCCATGTGCGTCACAATCCCCCCTGGACAAACCACCCGTGGGTCACCACGCCGGCAGGTCGCCGGAGTTTTATTGGGATTGAAATAGAATGCAAGTATTGCCGCGAAGAAAAATCTCAGGAGAACAACTGATTTATGCGTGTTATGATTGTTAACCCCCGGTTTCATCTACCCATCGACACCCGCACCAGCCCGCATCTGGGCCTGGCCTATTTGGCCGCCGTTTCCGAACAGCGCGGCGATCAGGTGCTGGTGTACGATGCTGATGTGGAGGATGAACCGATTACGGAAATTGTCAAGAGATTTGACCCCCATATTGTAGGCATCACCGCCAACACCCCTCAGGTTAAATCGGCCTGGCGCACGGCCACGGCTGTAAAATCCATTAAAGATGTGCCGGTGGTGCTGGGCGGTCCTCATGTGTCCGTGTTGCCCGCAGAAAGCGCGGCCAAGCCCCAGGTTGATGTGGTGGTACGTGGCGAGGGGGAGGCTGTGTGGATCAAACTATGTCAAATCATCGAGCAAGCCGGCCAACATGCCTCCAACTTTACGACCCGGGATTTACTCGATCCACAGGCTGGGTTGCTGGACAAACTTTTGGGCATCAGCTACTTCACCCCCGATGGTCGGGAGCATCACAACCCCGACCACCCTCCCATCGCCGATTTGGATACCCTGCCTTTTCCGGCCTACCACTTTTTCAAAATGGAGCGTTATACCAACCTGCAGCCTGCCACCGATGCGATAGATGGGACCAAATCATTTTCGGTGATGACCTCGCGGGGCTGCCCCTATCGCTGCACGTTTTGCTCGCAAAGTATTATGCCTGTTAAATGGCGCGCCCGTAGCCCAGAGAGCGTGCTGGCCGAGTGGCAGCATCTGGTGCATAACCTGGGCGCGCAGGAGATTGGCGTACTTGACGACTCGGCCAATATTCAGGTTAATCGGCTTGAAAAAATTGCCGACTTGCTAATTGAACACAAAATAAACCACGTACCCTGGATATTTGTCAACGGTATCCGGGCAAACCTGGCCACAGTTCAGCTGTTAGCCCGGCTGAAACAGGCTGGGTTGAAACGGGTGGCCTTTGGCGTGGAAAGCGGTGATCCCGACGTGTTACTCTCCATTGATAAAAAGATTGATCATGACACCATCCGCCAGGCATTTAAAAACGCCAAACTGGCCGGGGTGGAAACCATCGGTTTTTTCATCATTGGCCTGCCCGGCGAAAATGAAGAATCGATGGAACGCACCATCCGGTTTGCCTGCGAGGTTGACCCACTCATAGCTAACTTCTCCATGATGACCCCTTATCCCGGCACTAAAGTCTACGAAATTGTGAAACAGCAAGGCACGCTTCTCCTGCAAGACTGGGAGGATTATGTCTTTTTTGACGGTAAAGCACGCTACGAACTGGGTGAGATGACTGCCGAGGTAGTTGAACGCAAGTGGAAAGAAGCCTATCGCCGTTTTTACTTGCGCCCGCACCGGGTAGCTCAAACGCTCACCCGCAAAGATTTCTGGCTCAACTGGCAGCGCACCTTCAAAGTAGCCTTCAAGACTATCTTCCCCAAAAAGGAAAAAGCCGGCCTGCGCGAGTCGGTGGAAGCCGGGCAAATTGTGTAGTCCGGGATGCTGCAATCTGTTTTCTTGACTCGCTTATCCTGTGTTAGAATATTTAGGCAGACAGATAGTGGAATAATAGACCTAATTATGAAACAAACCGCCGATCATCAAAAACTTGAAGAATCGACTGAGCCACACAAATTGGCAGAAACCATCCGGGCGGCCTGTATTCAAGCCGCTCTTGATGGTTATGAGGATGCCAGGATGCGCGGCCTTTGCCACGAAGGGGCCTGGGAATGTGCCATTGACGCCATCCGCAGCCTGAACATCAACGCCATCCTTGAGCAGATGGCGGCAGATTTAATGGATGGCCCGCCCCGGGAGTCCGGCTAATGTCTGCTTCCAACCCTGATAACCGTCAAACAAGCGAGTTATATGTTCTGACCGAGGTTGCCAAGACGTTGACAACGTCGCTGCCCCTACCGGCGTTACTTGAAGCGGTGATGGAACGGATTGCCGAAGTGCTGGCCCCCGCTGAGTTTGGGGTTGTCCTGCTATGGGACCCATCCGCAGGGATGTTTCGCCCTCAAGCCGTTTGCGGTTCAAGTTTTCCCAATCTGCAAGCGCTTCGCCAACTGAGCCTGCAAGAGGGAGAGTCGGTTACCGGAAAAGTTCATGCTCAAGGCGAAGCTGTCGTTCTGAGTGATGAGACCGCTATTGCCGAGTTTATGGGTGATCTTCGTCCGGCTAATCGGGCCACGTGGATCCAGGCACTGGGTTCAGACATGTTGCCGCGCAGTATATTAGCCGGACCGTTATGGGTCGGCGATTACAAGTTTGGTGTGCTCATCTTGGGTACAATCCAGCGCCAAAAACTGTTCTCGGCCAACGATATCCCCTTTGTTCAGACCCTGGCCGACTTAATTGCCCTGGCCATCGACCGGGCCAGGCTGGAAGCTGATGCTCTGGCTACCCGTGAAGCCAAACAGGCTGACCGGCTCAGGGCCGAAGCGTTGGCCACCCTTTCTCACGAACTCCGTACGCCTTTAGGCGCCATTAAAGGCTACAGTACCGCTCTCTTGCTGGATGAAGTTGCCTGGTCTACAGCAACACGGCGCGAGTTTCTACATCTCATCGAGGATGAGTGTGAAAATCTTGAAACAATGATTGGCGATATTCTTGATTCTTCACTGATTGACGTAGGCCAATTAACGCTCGAATACCAGCCGGTACGCCTGGAGCGTCTGGCCAGTGAGGTGGCTGCTGAAATGCAACGCCAGAGCAACCGGCATACCATCGTTCTTGATTTCCCTCGCGATTTTCCTATTATTGATGTCGACCTGTTGCGACTTAAGCAGGTGTTCCGAAACATCGTCTACAATGCTATTAAATATTCACCAGAGGGTGGACTGGTGATGATTCGCGGCCAGATACGCCCCACTGATGTGGTCATCAGCATTGCCGATCAGGGTCTAGGTATATCGCCTGAAGATTTGATTCCGCTGTTTGAAAAGTATTTTCGGGTCAAGACGCCGGCTGGTTACCATGTGCCGGGTACCGGGCTGGGGCTGCCCGTAGCCAGAACCATTATTGAAGCCCACCAGGGACACATTTGGGCCGAAAGTAAGGTTGGTAAAGGGACGACGCTCTATTTCTCTTTGCCTCGCCAGGGTTTGAGTTCTGATCTGGAGCGCAACAATGAGTGAAGGACGTATTTTGATTGTTGATGACGAACCCAAACTGGTGCGACTCGTGTCCGAGGTACTCATCGCCACTGGCTTTACGGTTTTGACAACGACCCAGGGCGAGAAAGCGATTGAGCTTACTGCGGTAGAACAGCCTGATTTGATCGTGTTGGATATTGTGCTTACCGGCGACCTTGATGGCTTTGAGGTCGCTCGCCGAGTACGTGAATTTAGTAATGTGCCAATTATTATGCTCACCGCCAAAGCCCGGGAGTCTGACCTGCTGCGAGGTTTTGATGCGGGGGCGGATGACTACCTGACCAAACCCTTTAGCTCCAAAGAGTTATTGGCCCGAGTGCGAGCTCTTCTTAAACGGACCAGACTTGATGCGGTTGAATCCGGCCAGACAGAAATTGAGTGCGGGCCACTGCAAATTGATTTGGCCCGGCGGCGGGTAAGGGTAGCCGGGCAAGAAATCCGTCTTACCCGCACGGAATACAACTTGCTGCAAGAACTGGCGACAAATACTAACCACGTTTTGCTCCATGAACAACTTTTGACGGCGGTTTGGGGTTTTGAATACCGGGATGACGTCGATTATCTACGCGCTTATATTCGCTACTTGCGCCGTAAAATTGAAGTTGAACCGGATACCCCCAGACTGATCATCACCCAACCTGGTGTGGGTTACGTGCTGGAGTGTCCAGAAGAGTAGCCTTAATTTTATTCGGTCGGAGTAGTTCCTCTGAACAAACCGGCTTATATCTGAGATGAAAAAGACCGCAACAATTGTATTGCGGTCTTTTTTCATGCTTTTTTCATGAATTACCTCTCATTTTCTATGAGTTTTTCATTGGCTTTGTCATATAATCATCGGTGTGAGGATCGCTTATTTCCCTCTTCCAGGGGGATGGTAGCTGGCAAGTAACGAATGCGGCCCAATTCCATAACTACAATTATTCGGTTGTTTCGCTTAACACGATACTGCAGCAGTTGAAAGTGGAAAAGAGGAATTGAATGTCGGTAAGAATTAATTACAAAAAGGTCGCGCCGGGAGCCTACCGAGCCATGCGTAGCTTGGAAAACTATCTTGACGATTGCGGCTTAGAAACCTCATTACTCGAACTCGTTAGGATACGCGCCTCGCAGATCAACGGATGCGCCTATTGCCTTGATATGCACTCGAAAGATGCGCGAGCCGCAGGCGAGACGGAGCAACGACTTTATGTGCTCAACGCGTGGCGCGAAGCCCCTTTTTATACGGCGCGGGAGCGTGCGGCTCTGGCGTGGGCCGAAGCATTAATTTTAGTGTCGGAAAGCCACGTCCCGGATGAGGTTTATAATGAGGTTCGTCAGCATTTCAGTGAGCAGGAGCTGGTGAATTTGAGCTTGGCTATAGTAGCCATCAATAGCTGGAACCGCCTGGCTATTAGCTTCCGCTCAGAACCAGGTACATACCAAGCCGGAATGATAGTGGCGAGAACAAAGAAGGAATGAAGGATCGCAAATAAAACCAGCAACGAAACGTATGCAGCGGACGGTGCTCCCTGTCGTCGCTGATGCTGGGCGAAATGTTTGCCCCTTACACCACCCGGATAATCAACAGACAGATGAGAGCACCCAATGACTATGTCTCTCAACACAAAACTAAGGAGGTTTACGATGACGCTGGCAATTTCTGCTGCAGGGGTAGAGGAACCCCTTTCTATCAGACAGGTAACTCAACTGCGGGACCTGGCCCGGAATATCCGGGACGAGGCACTGTTCCAAACGTATGCAAAGATGGTCCCGGCGCAACAGACTCTGGGGTTGGAGTATCTGCTAAAAAACCAAGATTTCTTTGAGAGCTTCAAATATTCTTTGGCCAAAGGGGTGGCCCAAACACTGGGTATGAATGACAGGCAGGTGCAGGCTGTCTACTTATTCGAACCCTCGACCAACCCCGATGCTGAAACGGGCGAATACCTGCCGCTAGAGGCAACCATTCATCTTTTGATAGTTGTGAACAACTCCTCTGCCGCTTTGGATATTTTTGTCGAAGCTCTCGACCACGGGTTGACCAGACATCTGAACGAAATACCCTCACCTCTGTTGGCCAGGGGAAAGTCTTTCTTAAACGCAGTTGTTCTCACTCAAGAGGCTGTTGAACAACGCCAGGGTTATGGCAGCCTGGTTTCATCAATTCTTGCGCCGCCATTTAAGCTGTGGGGGCGTGAAGCTTGAGCTACAAAACAGCTTAAAACAAGGAAACATCATGAAAAACAGAGACATTTACATTACTGATCAGGACATAAAACGATTGAACGACCTGCTTGAAGTAGCCAAGCGTTGTAATTACCACGACCGGGCCGATTTGGCCAAGTTAGCAGCAGAATTGGCCCGCAGCCAGGTGATCGCTTCGGCTCAAGTTCCCTCTGATGTTGTTACTATGAATTCTACCGTCTGTCTGGTTGACCTTGAAACCGGAGAAGAGGTGGTCTATACCCTGGTCTTTCCAAATGACGCGGATATCGAGCAGAATCGAATTTCAATCTTGGCTCCTATCGGTACGGCTCTGTTAGGATATAAGGTGGCCGATTTAGTGGAATGGCAAGTCCCGGGCGGATTAAGTCGATTAGAAGTGAAAGAGATCTTGTATCAACCGGAAGCCAATGGGGAAGAGGAGGCCGAGATAATTGATTTTTCACCATCGGTCCAGGCCGGATGGCGAGATACGCTGGAGAAGGTGATAAAAAACCAGGAGGTTTTTGATGACTACGGCTTTTCATAAGCCATACATCAGAATTGCTCGGGCAGAACAAGAGCACGGCACAATTGAGCCAACTACTTGCTCCTCTCAAGGGCAGGCCGAGGTTTCAAGTGGTACTGATCTGGCCGATTTACTGTCACACCAAATCTTATCCTGTGCTGCTAAATTGCAGCTCATTGCCTATTTGCTGGGTGGTATATCTGTTTCATCAGACCCAATTCTTCCCCAGGTAATATCCACTTTGGATTCAGTGGCCAGGCAGCTTCGCTATCTGGGACATAGTGCTCTTCAGTTAGATGTTACGACGAATTTGGCGATGAATCTTTCTTTTAAACCGGTGAACCTGGCGACATTGCTTGACAACGCCCTTGAAACCTTTCAACTACAAGCCTCGGGGCGCTATCTGACCAAAGT
>CAZRYD010000241.1:0-3169 GCA_964604225.1 uncultured Caldilineaceae bacterium | reverse complement strand
AACGGCCAGATGCTCGTTTCAATTACCAACTTTGGTTCTTTCATCCCGCCAGATGAGCAGGAGAAGCTTTTTGTAAAGTTCTATCGAGGGTGTGAAGGCCACCAGAAATCAGGTTATGGACTCGGATTACCGCTGGCCCGCCGGCTGGTGGAGCTACACGGCGGTCAATTAGAGGTAGAAAGTTCCGTTACGGATGGTACTACCTTCTGGTTTACAATTCCACTCGCCACTGGTAACAGCGAGTAAAACCTAATTGCGCCATAACGCAATTAGATTGAGCATAGAGAAACTAGGAGCGAACAATGGCATCACCACTATTCCTATTACCTTTACTTCGACGATATATTGTTCAAACAAAGTCTTACACAAACAGCCGGTGGCAAGAGTATACCAGCTTCGCTATCCTAAATCTGGCCGAACCAACAGCTCAGGATTTGGCCGCGAAGAATTCACAAGTTCAAGAGGTGAGAATTTTCAACCAGATTACGGGTCAGCCTGTACGAGTATATAAGACCACAAGATCAAGTTAGCTATTTTTCTTGGGGCAGGTTATTTGTAATGTCAAACACATTGCTTCTTGTGAAACTGATTCTGTGGGGCTTGGTTTTTTTACCCTTTATCACCCCATTCTTCGTGTGGTTTGATACATCCACCCGTCAAAGAAGGGTATGGGTGCGTTATGAGCCGGCCAAAATTAATTGGGCCACCTTAAAGCGTGAGAAAAGGAAGGTGCATTGTGAAAGCTATTATCCTGGCCGGTGGTTTCGGAACCCGACTCCATCCCCTGACGCTTAAATGTCCCAAGCCGATGATCCCGCTCGCCAATAAACCGGTATTAACTCATACTCTTAACTTGCTTAAGTCCCATCATTTTTCTGAGGTGGTGATTACCGTGCAATATCTGGCCGAACAGATTCAGAACTATTTTGGAAATGGTTGTAGTTTGGGGCTGACTCTACGGTATGCTGTCGAAGAAAGGCCGTTAGGCACAGCCGGCAGTATCAAAAACGCGCAGCCGTATCTTGATACTGAGACCTTTTTGGTGATCAGTGGCGATATAGTCACTGATATTGATCTATCCAGGGCGATACGCTTTCACCGCCAGAAACAGGCACTGGCTACCGTTGTGCTGAAGCGAGTGGCCAACCCTCACGAATATGGGGTGGTCGTCACCGACCGGAGCGGGCGCGTCAGGCAATATCTGGAGAAACCCGACCGTCAGGTAATCATCTCTAATACAGTTAACAGCGGTATCTACATCTTGGAGCCGGAGATATTGGATTATATGGAGCCCAACCAGGCTTATGATTTCTCATATGATATTTTCCCTTTAATAGTAGCTCAGAATGTCCCCTTCTTTGGTTACCTGGCCGACGGCTATTGGCGTGACATTGGCACTTGGCAAAGTTACAGGCAGGCCATGGCAGACGTTCTGGCCGGTAAAGTGAGCCATGTTATTTCTCAACCCAAGCTTAATAGAGATGAGAGAGCATTCACTACGCCGGAGGGTGTTGCCATGGTAGTATAGGAGTAAGTTTCATACGTTCCTATTCGCTTATCCTTTTACGAAAGCTAGATTGGAGGCTGAAATGTCCCATCATAAATATCTCATCATCGGTGGGGGGATGACCGCCGCTGCTGCCGTTAGTGGCATTCGTCAGACAGATTTAACCGGTTCTATCGGGCTGATCAGTGCGGAATCTGATCCGCCTTATAACAGGCCACCCCTCTCAAAAAGATTGTGGCAAGGGCAACCCCTGAAAAGCATCTGGCGTGAAACAGAAAGTCAGGGGGTGGAACTTCACTTAGGCCGGAAAGTCCAGGCCATCAATCCGCAGGACAAATCCGTAATCGATGACCAGGCAACGGTCTATACCTTTGACAGGTTGCTCCTGGCTACTGGTGGAGCGCCCCGGCGTCTCCCCTTTAGCAATAATCAGGTCATTTACTTTCGCACCCTGGCAGATTACCGACGCCTGCGGACTCTCACCGAACAGAAGCAGCGGTTTGCTGTGATC
This sequence comes from uncultured Caldilineaceae bacterium, assembly GCA_964604225.1. Classification (GTDB taxonomy): domain Bacteria; phylum Chloroflexota; class Anaerolineae; order 4572-78; family J111; genus DSQQ01. Next base: position 1,151 of record CAZRYD010000241.1, on the reverse strand, counting down.
GGCGGCGGCTTTATCGGCTCCGAGATTGCCGCGGCTTTGGCTATGAATGACCGGGAGGTGGTGATGATTTTCCCAGAAGCAGGTATCGGCGGGCGAATTTTTCCGTCCGACCTGGCCCACTTCTTGAATGCCTACTATCGCAAAAAAGGCGTTGAGGTTCTGTCCGGGGAATTGGTCACTGAATTACAAGAGCGCGGGGAGCAACTCGTTTTGAAGACCAAGCAGGGACAGGAGATCATTGTGGATAGTGTAGTAGCCGGTCTGGGGATCGAGCCAAATACGGAATTGGCCCAACAGGCCGGGCTAAAAGTCAACAATGGCATCCTGGTCGATGAGTGCCTGCGTACCAGCAATCCAAATATTTATGCGGCCGGCGATGTCGCCAATTTTTTTAACCCCACGTTACACACGCGGCTGCGAGTAGAACACGAGGATAACGCGAACACAATGGGTCAAATGGCGGGTCGTTCCATGGCCGGCGATGCGGTGGCCTATCATCACCTACCTTATTTTTATTCAGATTTGTTTGATTTGGGTTACGAAGCCGTTGGCAACCTGAACCCCGAGTCGGAGACCGTGGTTGACTGGCAAGATCCCTATCGCAAGGGTGTGATTTATTATCTGCAAGAAGGTCGGGTCCGGGGGGTGATTCTGTGGAACGTCTGGGGCCAGGTAGAAGCCGCCCGGGCCTTGATTTCCGAACCAGGCCCCGTGCGCCCGCAGGACCTCCGGGGGAGATTGCCGGTCTGACAAAAAGGATAGGTATTGTCCAAAATTGAGGAAGGTCATCTGCTAATAGTGTGTCTTAAATTCAGACCATACAACAGGAGTAAAGGTTGAATGAAAGTCAGAGAGATTATGACCGGCGATGTTGTCACCGTGTTTGAAGACAGTGTGATTGAGGAGGCGGCGCGGCTGTTGACCCACCATCGTCTGAGAGGACTCCCGGTGGTGAATCAATCCGGCGCGTTGATCGGTATCGTCACCGAATATGAGCTTATCTCCAGGCAGGGTCGTACTGTTGCCGATATTATGAACCGGGGTGTGATCACTATTAGTTCTGAGACCGATGTTGAGCACGTATCATACCTGCTGGCTAACCGGCAAATCAGATGTCTTACGGTGGTGGATAGCGGGCAGGTGGTGGGGCT
>CAZRYD010000240.1:0-10856 GCA_964604225.1 uncultured Caldilineaceae bacterium | reverse complement strand
TCGATGCCGGTGAGGGTATGTCCCGCTTGGGCCAGGGGCAATAATAATCGGCCCGTGCCACACCCGACCTCTAAAATCGGCCCCTCGCTCGTCTCGGCCAACGTCTCCCACATTGACCAATCCTCAGCCAGGCTGCCGTACAGCAGATCGTAATACTGGGCAATTAAATCCAGGCTCATTCTTTTGGGGGTGAGACGATGGGGATAGTCAGGTAGAAAGTGCTGCCCCGGCCCGCAATGCTTTCACTCTCCACCGAAATGGAGCCGCCGTGTGCTTCGGCAGCCAGTTTGCAGAAAGCCAGGCCCAGCCCCACCCCACCGGGTGCATTGGCCGAGTGGTCTACCCGTGAAAATTTGTTAAAAATGCGGGCCTGATTCTCTTTGCTAATACCCGAACCATTATCTTTGATAGCAAAGCGCAAGGTCTCATCATTCAAGCTAGTGGTCAGAGAAACTCGGCCATAATAGGGGGTATATTTGATGGCGTTGTCAACCAAATTGATCAGGACACGCCGGATCATGTTCCGGTCAATCCAGACCTCTGGAATATCTGGCGGCAGCGAGTTGAAGATTAGCTCCATTTCCTTTGAAAGTGCCCGTGGCATAACCTGGTCCTGCACTGCTTGAATTGTTTCCTCTAAATTGACCAGACTCCGTTGCAGGTGTATTTCACCGCTTTCCAGTCGCCCCACATCCAACATAGAGTCGATCAAATCACGCACTTCCTGACCGCTCCGCCGGGCCAGGGTTAAAAAGTTACTGAGTTTTGGGTTTTCTTCGATGGCAGTGATGAGCATGGGCAGCAGCTCAATCATGCTGATAAGATTCCCTACCGGCCCGCGCAAATCGTGAACCAGCATGTTGATCAAATCTTGCCGCATGCGTTCGCTTTCTTTGCGGGCCGAAATATCCCGGCCAATCCACTGAACGCACTCCTTGCCGGCATAGCGCACATGCCGGGCGTTAATCTCTAAAGAAACTGTCTGCCGGTAGGCGTCCAGAATATCGAGTTCTAACAGAACTTCCCGCCAGGCTTGCAAGCGCCGCGTATTTTCAATCAGGCAATCGTGCAGGCGGCGATCAATAAACGAGATATTACTCCCAATTAAATCTTCTTTGGTCCAGCGCAGCATCTGGCAGGCTTTTCGGTTGCCGCTGAGAATGTGGCCCTGATAGTCGGTGATTAAAATCATATCCGCACTATCTTCAAAGAGGATGGTATAACTATCCTCCAGGTTGCGCAATAGGGTAACGGCTTGAGCGTTGGCCACGGCTGTGGCCGCTTGATCGGCAAAAGCCGCTACTTCGTTTACGTTTTCTTTGGTGTATTTGTTTATGGTGTAGCTGTCAACGGTTAACATGCCGATAACTTCATCCTGCGCAATTAAAGGAGCGCCAATCCAACTGCGGACTCGTTGGGAAGAGGAGCTTTTTTCCCAGCCCGGCTCTAAATCTACATCGTTAATCAAAATCGGTCTTTTTTGCACCACGGCGCGATAGTTGGGTCTACCTTCTTCCAGCGGCACAGTGACCTTGAGCGCGTCTTTCATATCCTCAAAACCACGGGCAGCCCGGACAGAGAGAATATCGTCTTCCAGGAGTAAGATGGCGCTGCTATCGTAATCAACCACCAGGGCTAACTGTTGCAGAATGAGATTAAGCACTTTCTTTAAATCAAGGGTAGAGTTAAGGGTGCGGGCTACTGAGGCCAGGGTGTCGGCCAGACGATGGCGGCGCTGCTCGGCCTTGTAGAGCCGGGCATTGGCAATGGCAAAGGCCGCCTGGTCGGCAATGATTCTAAGCATTGCCAGATCATCTTCAGCAAAATAGTCAGGCTGGATACCCGTAACTATGAGTACGCCAATGAGTTGTTCGGGCAGTTGAATGGGGACCGACATGGCGCTGCGAGCTTTTGAAAGCTCAGGGGCACTATCATCATTGTACCAGCGTTCGTCATCCCTGGTATTTCTAACACTTACATCCTCTTGGTGTTTTATGACCCAGGCCACCAGGCCCCACTCCAGAATGGCCTCCAGGTTAGGGCGGCTGCGTTGTTGTACTTCAAGACCATCACGGATGTAGAATAAGTTTTCAACCTCTTGCTGATCATCAAGTAAGAACAGGCTGGCATTGTAACCACCAACAGAGGCCAAAGTAGCAGATAGAACGCGCTCCAACACCTGGTCAATCTCCAGGCGTGCTCCAAACTCGCGGGTGATCAGGTATAAAAGATCTAGACGTGAACGAATACGCGGCGCGTCAAGTCGCATAATTTTGTCCCACGGTCAAGTTTGTTAAGGTATCACTGCCGCAAGGCAATTGGTCATTCCTTATTTAAAGGCGTCGGATTTCATGAACATGGCCGCTGGCAAATTAAAGCCATGATTTTTTAGGATAGGTTCGCATTTGGGCCGCAACCCAACCGGTTCGTGCTCGCCGATGACTTTGCCCGCTTCCTCGCCTTTTTCGACAAACTTAAATATGTCGGTCAAAACAGGCGTGTCGCCCTCGATGCCTTGAACCTCAGTGATAAAGGTGATTTTGCGGGAGCCGTCGCGCAGCCGGTTGACTTGCACAATCAGATTAATCGCTTTGGCAATTTGAGTGCGCACCACAGTCAGGGGCAGATCAACTCCGGCCATGAGCACCAGCGTTTCCAGACGGGAGATACAGTCACGGGGGCTATTGGAGTGAACGGTGGTCATACTGCCATCGTGGCCGGTATTCATGGCTTGCAGCATGTCCAGCGTTTCCCCGCTGCGACATTCGCCCACGACGATGCGTTCAGGCCGCATACGCAAGGCATTGACCACGCAGTCACGGATGGTGACCACGCCCGGACTATCAGGGGTAGGCTTTTTGGTTTCCAGCCGCACCACGTTTCGCTGCTTAAATTGCAGTTCGGCGGCGTCTTCAATGGTGACGGTGCGTTCTTCTTCGGGGATGTAGCTCGACAAGCAATTAATCAAAGTGGTCTTACCGGAGCCGGTACCACCTGAGACAATAATGTTCATGCGCGAAACAACGCAGGCTCGCAGAAACTCAGCCATATTGGGCGTCAACGAGCCAAAACTAATCAGGTTCTCTATGGTCAATCTTTCTTTAGCGAATTTCCGGATGGTCAAATTAGGACCGTCGATGGCGCATGGCCGCAGTACGGCGTTGACGCGAGAACCATCGGGCAGGCGGGCATCTACCAGGGGATGATCGGCGTCGGCCAGCCGGCCCAGCGGCTTGACAATCCGCTTGACGACCCGCTCGACATGGTCGTCATCCAAAAATTTGTGGCCCGACTCCAGCAATCCCTTACCTTTGAGTTCAATATAGATAATGTAAGGGCCGTTGACCATAATTTCGTTGATGCTGTCGGAGCGAACAAAGGGTTCCAATGGCCCAAAACCAAAGATTTCGTCCAGAACGTTGTTATAAAACTGCTCCTCACTCACATCGGGGGGAATTTTGATGTTGGCCCGCTGTAAGGCCTGTTGATAGCGTTCGCGGATAAGTTGCTCCCGTTCCGGTGTGCGCGGCAACGGCAGGTCCAGTGGCACATCGGGGGCAATCGATTTGCGCAAATTATCGGCCAGCCACAATTGCAGGCGCAAGCGTTCGGCTCGTCCCGCGCTGATAAAGCCTCGCTGCATAGGCGTGTCGGGGGGAACCGGCTGTTCAAGTGGAATGGTCAGGCTGCCGGCTGGCGGGGCAGCTTTAGGTTCTTCTTTAGGTGGAACTTCTTTGACCCGTTTCAGGCTGGATAAAGAGGTAACGTTGCTCACGAATTATACTCCTTGCAGTTGAAGATATGGATTTAGGTAATGGGGTCTGCAACCATAGGCGCTAGATAAATCTGAAACATTTTAATTATAGCACGTTTCGTCAAGAGCAAGTAGTAGCTTAAGGTACTACTCCGCTTGCCAGCCAGGTCTGGATTAACGGTTCGACATTCCGGCCCGAAACCCGCTCGATGACTTCGAATAAATCAGCGGGCTGGGCGATTTTGTACCTGTATTCGGCCAAATATGTCTGCATGATTTTTAGATAAGTCTCTTCGCCAACCTCCTGGCGCAGCGCATTAAAGAAGAGCGGCCCCTTGCCGTAAACAATGGCCCCATACTCGCCTTCCGAAAAATCGGTCACACGACCAAGCACGGCCCGATCTTGCCCCTGACTTTTAGCATTCTCATACGGCCCCAAAAACAGTCCTTCCATTATCTTTTTGGCGCTTGCCGGCCCTTCAACAGCTTCCCAGTACAGCGTCGTACTGTAATTGGTTAAAGATTCATCCAGCCAGGGATCGTCAACCTGATCATTGCCGACCAGCCCATACCACCATTGATGCGCTACCTCGTGGGCCGTAGCAAACTGAAAGAAACCGCCTGGATCGTTGTAAACGCGCTGCGATACGACCACAATGCCGGGATACTCCACCCCACCGGCCCTAGTCGGGGTGGCCACCACGTCAAACTCCGCATAGGGGTATGGCCCAAACTGCTGGTTGTATACCCGCAGCGAGTCGGCGGCGTAGCGCAGGGCCAACTTGCCCCCATCTGCCAATTGAGGCGGATAATAGCTGTTGACCACCGTCCCATCCACGGTGTCGCTGACCACCTCAAAGTCAGTCCGCGCTGCAATGTAAAAATCCCGCATCGGCCCGGAAACCAGCAAAAGGGTTTTGGCGCCATCGGGATTGGGCGTACTCTTTAATAAACTGCCAGAGGCCGCTACGACCATGTCCTCCGGCACGGTCAATTCGACCCGATAAAGCGAGGTATCCAAATAGGTGGCGTCGCCGTAGGGCGGCGGAATTTCGATATTCCAACCGCTCTCGTCGTAGACGGCAATGGCTGGATAAAATCCGGCCAGGGCAATGGTATTCTCGCTGGCGGAAAAAATGTTGTAGCCTTGTTGAGTCTGCGCCGGCACAGCAGCCTCGTAAGTCAAGCGGACATCGGCGACTGAGCCGGGGGCTAAAGGTTGAGCCAGCGGCACACGCAGGGCCGAATTGTTAGCCTGCAATTCTGGCTGGACCGGCTGGCCGTCAACCTCAACGGTTTTAATGTTCATTTGGCCGTCATAGCCGGGCAAGTTGGGATAAAGCCGGAAGTAGATTTCGGATAGCGGTACAGCTTCGCTATTGGTATATCGCACCCACTCCAGCCCGTTCAAGCGTAGGCCATCGCGCCCTGGAATATTGCCCTGCGGCAGTTCCAACTCAATCTCAAGATAGTAACGGCTGGCCCCGGTCGCAGCCACGCTCTCCACGTCTTTACTAAACTCTGGCAGCATGGCTTGTTGATAGGGTGACAGGTCGGCCAAATCAATCTCCGGTGCGAGTGCAACGACCGGCTCAACGGTCGGCGGCGTGGTGGGGGTCGGCGGCAGCGGTGAAGGGGTGGGGGGAACAGCGGTGGGCGTGGCTGGAAGTGTTGGAGACGGGATGATCGTCGGCGGCGGGCTGAAAATGAGTGTCGGCGCGTTTGCTACCAGAGCAGAACCCGAGGCGACTACACAAAAGAAAACCAGGAGCAACGTGCTTTTGAAAAGGAGTTTGGGTCTGTTGGACATCATCCTCTTATTATAGCCAATCCCTGCCAACCTCGAAATAGCTCAAGCTATCTTGGGACTTCGGCGGGCGCTTGTGATTTGTGGGACAGGGTGTTAAAATGTCCGGCGGTAAAGGCGCTATAGCAGCCTCACCGGAAATGGTGCGAAATTTGGAATTTATGGGGAGGAATAATGACTCTTGAACGTGACAAAAGCGGGCGCTTGCATATAACTTCGCCGTTGATGGGCGAGTCGCTCATGGATAAAGCCTTACTGGCCAGCACCGATGCTACCCCGGTCTACCGGCCTCTGCCCGACCTGACCGTAGTTAAGGTGGGCGGCCAGAGTATCATCGATCGTGGACGCACAGCCTTATTGCCCATTCTGGATGAATTGGTGACAGCCCGCCAGTCACATAAAATCGTTATTACGACCGGCGGCGGCACCCGGGCGCGTCACGCCTATGCCATTGCCATGGACTTGGGCATGCCCACCGGCGTTATGGCCCGCCTCGGCTCCAGTATCAGCGAGCAAAATGCCTTGATGGTAGCGATTTTGCTCAGCCAGCGCGGCGGCATCAAAATTGGTCACGACGATTTACCCAAGCTGGCCCAATATTTGACGCTAGGCTGTCTGCCGGTGGTCCACGCCATGCCGCCTTACGGCCTGTTTGAACGCCCCCCGGCGTTGGGCCGCATTCCGCCCCACCGCACCGATGCCGGCGCTTTTTTGCTGGCCGAAGTGATGGGCGCGCAGCGTTGTATCTTAATCAAAGATGAGCAGGGACTCTACACCGCCGATCCCAAAAAAGACCCGGCGGCCAAGTTCATCCCGGAGATCGAAGTCAACGAGTTGCTGGCGCTCGATTTGGCCGACCTGGCCATTGAGCGCAGCATGCTCGAAGCCTTGCGCGACGCCCGCAGCCTGCACGAATTTTTCATTGTCAACGGGCTGGAGCGCGGCAACATCACCCGGGCCATTGCCGGGGAGCATGTCGGTACACGGATTTACAAAGGGTAACTTCTCAGGTATGTCATTTCGACCCGCAGAGCGGGGAGAAATCCCTATAACGTTACATTTAGCCAAATTCTGTTAGGCCAAAGATCAATTTTACCCGACCAAGATCATTTTAATTGTTGCCTTGTAGGGATTTCTCGACCTTTGGCCTCGAAATGACATGACAAGTGATGAGTTACCTTTCTCGAATGGTCGTGCTGCTACAGCGGGGACAGCTTTCCGGCTGGCCCAAGCCGCTGCCGTGGATAATGTCCCAATCGTGGCCGCACTCAGCGCAGTGCCAGCGGATGACGGCCACCCGAAAGGTACCGCCTTCAATTTGTAGGGCGGCCCCGTTGACCAGAGCCAGGGTCACTTTACGCCGGGCTTCGGTCACCAGGCGCTGAAAAGTGGAACGGGAGACGCTCATCTGGTCGGCGGCGTCGGCCTGATGCTGGCCTTCCAGGTCGGCCAGGCGCAGCGCCTCCAGTTCCTCGTGCAGCAGGGTGACCCGTTCCAGTTTCTCCAGGGGTAGCCCGACGGGTTTGAAAATAGCTGGCTGCGGCTCGTGCCGTAAGCGACGCCACTTGCGTGGGCGGGGCATGCGCCTTAATCCATAGCGCGATGTTTACGGCGGCGGCGTCCACCCCCACCCTGGCCTTTGGCCTCGTCACCGCCCTGGGGCAGCATAATCACTTCAGCGCCGATGCTCTGGGCAATCGTATCCAGCTCGCTCCGGCGCACGTGAGGTCTGAAAAATTTTAGGTCGCTGCCCTCCACGCTGACAATAGCAAAACGGGGCCGACCGGCCAGCTCACCCACATGCTGGCGCTCGCGCACAAAGATTTTAGCCATTTTTATACTCCTTTTTTCTGGGAAACGGTTTTGGGCATATACCCAAAACTATTGTAATGGAGAATTAAACAAATGTCAATACTTTTTATTGGACTGGACGATACTGATATTTTGGACTCGCCGGGCACCGGCCACCTGGCCCGCGATATCGCTGCGGTGCTGGCGGAACGCTGGCCGCTGGTGGGCATCACCCGCCACCAACTGCTCAACGACCCGCGCGTGCCGATGACCGCCCGCAACAGCGCCAATGTAATCCATTTGAATGTTGACGAAGCCGCGCTTGATCTAACTCAAATCACCGCTGAGGTGACGGCGCTGATGCTGGCTCGCTTTCAGCCCGGCAGTGATCCCGGCCTGTGCGTAGCCATTAACCTGCCCTTGCCCGCCGTTGAGTTTGGTTATCGGACCAAAACCACTTTGGTCACCCAGGAGGAAGCTCGCCGTCTGGCCGACACTCACCAGCTCATCCTGCGGGAACTGGGCGGAACCGGTGGGGGGATCATCGGCGCTCTGGCTGCGACCGCCCTGGCTTCAACCGGCGAGGATGGGCGTTTTATTTCAGTGGGGCAGATTCGTGAGTTGCGCGGCCTGCAGCCGGTGGAGACGATTATGGTAGCCGGAGTCAGCGGGGTGCGAACTCTGGCTGGCCAGATGGTCAGCAGTGGTCTAATTGAAACAGGGGACAAAATTCGCCCGGCCCTTATCGGCGGGGAAGCTGTGCTGTTGGTGGAACCTGCCGGGGAGCAGTGGCGAGCCATTCGGCGGGATTGAACGAAAGTAGACCTTTGAGGTTTCAAAAACCTCAAAGGTCTTTTTCTACCTCAACCACTCCTCCGCCAGCGGATTCAAATTCTGGTCGGAGACACGCTGGGCAGTGACCAAAAAGGTCTGCGGGGTGACGATGCGGTAGCGATTCTCGGTGTAGTAGGTCTGCATCACCTGCCGGTACATCGGCTCGCCCAACTGCTCGCGCAGGGCGTTGAAAAAAAGAGCGGCTTTGGCGTAAACCAGCAGCTCGTAGCTGACCAGGTCGAAGGCGTCGGCGGGGCGGTCGACGAGACCGTCCACACTGCCGGCAGCGGCGTCGAAGGGAATGAGCCAGCGGCCGGCCATGAGCCGTTCGGCCTCAGCCTCGCCAAAAACGCTGCGGTAATACTCGAAGGCGCTGTACTCGGCCAAGCCTTCGTCCAGCCAGGGATGCTGGTAGGGATTATTGCCAACCACGGCGTACCACCATTGATGGGCCATCTCGTGGGCCACCAAAAAAGTGAGCGACTCGCGCTGATTGCCTTGATACAAATCTTCGCCAATGAAAACTAAACCGCTATACTCCATGCCGCGAAAGTTGAGCGGGGCTTCAACCACGTCAAGCTCGATGTAGGGATAGGGGCCGTAAATATCGCTGTAGAGGCGCAGAGAAGCTGTGGCGTGGGCCAACGCTACCTTAGCGGTGGCTTCGTGGCCGGGCAGATAATAGGAAGTGACCGTCGCTCCGGCGGCGTTCTCGCTGACCGCCTGGAACGGCCCGGCGATGGCGGTCATATCCCGCAGCGGTCCCCCGGCAATTTGCCAGGTGCGGCTGCCGTCCGGGTTGTCAATAACATTCAGGGTGACGCCGCTGGCGACCACGACCAAATCTCGCGGTAGGCTCAGGTCGAGCTGGTAGAGGGCGGCTTCATTAAAAAGCACATCGCCGTGGGGCGGCGGCGTATCCAGCACCCATTCGCTGCCCTGCCGGATGGCCAGGGTGGGATAAAAATCGGGCAGACTCAAAATTGGGCCATCCCAGCCAAAGAGTGTATAATCGGCCTCATTCAGACCGCGTTGGCCGGTTAATTGGATTGTAAAGGCCAGGTTTACGGTTGCAGACCCGTTGTTGATGCCCGTGGGGAGGGTCAGGCGGACGGCGGTTCCTGCGGCAATAGAGACAACCTCAACAGGAACCTGGTTGATCCGGGCAGCGGTCACCTGGCTAATTCCACCGTAATTTTTTAGGTTGGGATAGAGTCGAAAAACTAACTCCGAGCCGGGATTGGGCACGATGATTTGCGCGATGCCGGTCAATAAGCTGCCGGTTTCGTCGAGTTGGGCGCTGATGTGGTAACGGGGCAGGGGACCGAGCGCTTCGACATCCCCCCGCGCCCAGGGTTGCAGCGCCGCCCGATAGTGAAAGAGGGGGTCGGGCGTGGGAGTCGGGGTGATGAGGCCGGTTTTAACCAGAAGAGTGTCCGCGTCGTAGGCGCAGCCGGTGAGAAATGAAATAGCGGCTAGGAGATAGATGCAAAGCGCAGAAGATAGAAGGCGGAAGACGCAAGAGGAGTGACAAAAAGAGTTAGAACAGCGGGTCAGGCGGTTGAACATGAGCCAATTATACCATAGAGATAGGCCAACTCTATTATACGCGATGGCGTAAATTATCCTTTTGACAAGGTAAAACCTTTGTGATAAACTTAACGAATGCCACGCGTCAAAAGCGCATAACCTCAACGATGCTGCGGAAGGAGGCCGACCGATGCCTTCAGATTATCTGCCGGTTTTAATATTCATTTTAGCTTGTACCTTTATTACCTTTGTTTCCCTATTCACGCCTCACTTTTTGGGTCCCCGCCGGCCCAATAAAGCCAAGTCGGAGGTGATCGAATCGGGTAAATTAAGCTATGGCGACGCGCGCCGCCGGGTGCCGATCCAGTATTATATGGTCGCCATGCTCTTTATTTTGTTCGATATCGAGGTGTTGTTCTTCTACCCCTGGGCAGTGCTGTTTTGGGATTTAAAGTGGTTTGGCCTGGTGCAGATCGGAATATTTAGTCTACTTTTGGTTGAAAGTTACATCTATGTTTGGAAGAAAGGAGCGCTGCAATGGGAGTAGCCGTAGGGGGTATACCGGCTCAGCAGGGCTTAGGCCCTGCCGAAGCCGAAGGTAAAACCGGCAGCCTGGGCATTGCGGTGGCTCGCCTGGAAGAAGCGGTAAATTGGGGCCGGGCCAATTCGGTCTGGCCACTGTTGTTTGGCCTGGCCTGCTGCGCGATTGAACAAATTGCCACCGGCATGCCGCGTTTTGACATCGCCCGTTTTGGTTCCGAAGTATTCCGGGCCTCGCCCCGGCAGGCCGATTTGCTGATTGTCTCCGGCCGGGTGTCAAACAAAATGGCCCCGGTCATCAAGCGCATCTACGACCAGATGTCCTATCCTAAGTGGGTTATTGCTATGGGGGATTGCGCCTCGTGTGGCGGCCCGTTCAATAACTACGCCATCATTCAAGGGGTGGATAAAATATTGCCGGTTGACGTGTATGTGCCCGGCTGCCCGCCGCGGCCTGAGGCGCTGCTGTACGCCTTGACCATGCTGCAAAAGAAAATCAAGGCCGAGGAAAAACTGGGTATCAGAGAATAGTCAATAGTTTTTAAACTAGGACTTTCGCTTGTCATTCTGAACGGAGCGGAGCGAAGTGAAGAATCCCTC
>CAZRYD010000239.1:0-10885 GCA_964604225.1 uncultured Caldilineaceae bacterium | reverse complement strand
TCGCCGGGTGGAGTTTACCAGTTAAGCTTGCTCCGTGATGAGGTTATGGCACTATTCCTCCGACCCATCTTCCGGTTTGGAGGAAAATCTAATCTTATCATGGAGCGTTTACATATGAACTACTTACGTGATCTCATTTATCGGTTACGCGCCGGTGAGAGCGAACGGCGCATCGCCAAGGACTTAAAAGTGTCCCGACCGACGGTCCACAAGTATCGGCTCTGGGCGGAGAGCCAGGGCTATCTGAACCCGGCCCAACCGCTGCCGGAGTTGGCCACCCTGGTGGCGGCCCTGGGGCCGGTGGCCCCACCACCGCCGATGGTCTCGACCCTGGTCCCGTATCAGGCGTTTGTCGAGCAGTTGCTCGAGCAAGGGGTCGAACTGACGGCCATCAGGCAGCGGCTGCAAGAGAACTACGGTTATAGCGGCAGCTATTCGGCGGTACGTCGCTTTGTGCAGCGGCTGCGACCGCATCAACCCGAGGCCATTGTCCGGGTGCAGACCGAACCGGGCACAGAGATGCAGGTTGACTTCGGCTACATTGGGCAGTTGTATGACCCGGTGAGTGGCCAGTTGCGGTCCGCTTACGTTTTTGTGGCGACCTTGTCTTACAGCCGTCATCAGTATGCCGAGATCGTTTTTGACCAGAAAATCCCGACCTGGCTGGCCTTGCACCGGCGGGCCTTCGAGAGTTTGGGGGGGGTGCCCCGGCGAGTGGTGCCGGACAATCTGAAAGCGGCGGTGTTTAAGGCCCTGGTGTACGACCCGGTTTTGGGCGAAGCCTACCGGCGGATGGCCCTGCACTACGGTTTTTTGATCAGCCCCACCAAGCCGGGCACACCCGAGCACAAGGGCAAGGTCGAAAACGGCATTCACTACGTCCAACGCAACTTTATGGCCGGTCAAACCTTCGTCGATAGCAACGTGGCCAATGCCCGGTTGAAGATTTGGGTGCGGGAAGTCGCCGGAACCCGCACGCACGGCACGACCCGGCAAGCGCCGTTGCGCCTGTTTCACGAGTACGAGCAGGCCGCGCTGCTACCCCTGCCGGCCACGCCCTTTAGCCTACTGCAAATCAAGCCGGTCAAGGTCCATCCCGACTGCCACGTGACCGTGGAGGGCAGCTACTACTCGGTGCCCTATCCGTATATCGGTCATACGCTCGATGCCTACGTCAGTGAGCAGATGGTCGAATTGTATGAGGGTGTCAAGCTGGTCGCCACTCACGTGCGCTGCCCCGCTCCCGGCCAGTGGCAGACCCGGCTGGAGGATTACCCGGCCCACAAGGCCGCCTATCTCATGCAAACGCCGCAGTACTGCCGCCAACTGGCCGGTCAGATTGGTCCGGCGACCCTCAAGGTGGTCGAGACGCTGCTGACCGACAAACCTCTGGAGCGGTTGCGGGCCGTCCAGGCCATCTTACGCCTGGCCCAGACGGTGGGGCGAACCCGGTTGGAGGCCGCTTGTGCCCGGGCCTTATACTATGATGATGTCCACTACCGCCGGATCAAGCAGATCCTCAATGCCGCCCTGGATCGGGACCCCTTACCGGAGACGCTCCCCCCGGCTCAACCCGTCCGAGTTTTCACCTTTGCCCGGGTCAGCCAGGATTTCTTCCCAGCGGAAGCGGAGGGACGCCCATGCTAACCCATCCCTTATTACCCAAGCTGCGCCAACTCAAGCTCGGCGGCATGGTCCTGACCCTCGACACCCGGGCCGCTCAGGCCACCGAACGCCAACTCGGCCCCTTGGAGTTCCTGGCCCTGCTCCTCGACGACGAACTGGAACGGCGCGGCCAGCAGCGCCTGGCTCAACACCTGAAACTGTCCGGCTGCGACGCCGCCAAAACCCTGGCCCATTTTGATTTCAGCGCCGCCCCCAGTCTCAACCGGGGCTTTATTCAGGATTTGGCCAATTGCACCTTCATCCAGCGCCACGAGAACCTGTTGTTGACCGGGCCGAGCGGCGTCGGGAAAAGTCATCTCGCCAATGCCTTGGCCATCGAAGCCCTGAAACGAGACCTGCGCGTCTTGTCCCGGGGCACGGGGCGTTTGTTGGCCGATCTGCACGCCGCCCGGGCCAATGGTTCCCACGCCAGGCTCCTGGCCAAAATTCTCACCGTCGATTTGCTCGTCCTGGATGACTTCGGTTTACAAGCTCTCACCCCTCAGGCCGCCCAGGATTTGTATGAAATCATCCGCGAACGGTACGAACACGGCTCGTTAATTATGACCAGTAATCGCGCTTTTGAGGAGTGGGCCGAGGTCTTTGGCAATGACCTGCTGGCCAGCGCCGCCCTGGATCGCCTGACCCATCACTGTCATACCCTGGTCATCCGCGGCCAGAGTTACCGCCAACGCAGCCGCCGAAAGGAGGTCTCCGGCGATACCTTAGCCTCGCCCGCTGAACCGGTCGCTTGACCTGATTCGATTGTTAACGAACGGAAAACGAACGAACGTTAACGGCTTTTTTCTGGCTTAACCAACGAACGTTAACGAACTCTTTCTGGTTTAACAACCGAATATGAACGGTTGATCTTTGGGTTAACCACCGCTCACGATCAACCAAGCACCCGCTATCCTCATCCGGATAGCCCCTTCCCGGCGCGGCCGGTGGTAAACTCCACCCGACTATGGGTGGTAAACACCGGCCGCCCATCACTGGTAAACACCACCCGACTATCGGTGGTAAACATGCGGGCGGCATTTGACATCCTTTACTGGAATTCTCCAATTCAGCCCATCGCCCGACCTCTACTGGTATCACCCATACAAGGCTAGGATTGGCCAATGGCGTAGCTCCCCTAGGGGAGCTGGTTAGCCAATTTTAGTTATAACTGGCTATTCGCGTTGAGCGCCGGGGTCAACCTGCTCACACTGGTGTTACTCTACTCCCCGGCGTCCATTTTTCTCAGCACCCGCAATACCAGCGGTCCCTTGACTAGGATCTTCGCTTGACCAGGTGCTGTGTCCAGGGCACGTTGCACCCGCCGCAGTAGCCAGTCGTGTGGCGGCAAGTCTTTGGCCAGGGTGATGAATTCAGCCAAAAACTGGCGAAAATCATCCAGGGAGTCCATAACCCGCTGGCACTCGAACTGCGTCCGCCACTCGGCCCGATACAGACCCCTGTTCAAGACATGCGTGATGGTGCGATTGGCCGCCCGGTCGTCGTCCAGGGGTTCGCGCATCGTGCCGACATGCTGATAACCACCAGTATGCACCAGCCCGACCCGGCGATGAACCGCAGCCGGACGCAGGTCAATCAGCGTGCCGTTTGCCTTGAGCACGCGATGGGTTTCGTGAAGAGCATGAACCATGCCCTCATGGGTCATTCATCACAACGACCAGGCGAATACGGCCAGGTCAAACGTTTCATTAGCGTGGTCCAAATGTTCTGCGTTTCCGATGTGATAGCGAATATTCTGGACGAACTTCTGAGGCCGATGGTGGTGCGCTGTCCGGATGAGTTGCGGATCAGGATCAAGGGCATACACCTGGGCGCCTAGTCGGGCTAGACGTAAGGTCAGCCGCCCATCGCCGCAACCCATTTCGATGACACGTTTGCCGTGCCAGTCACCGATACGCTGGAGGGCACGCACTTCGTTTTCTTCAGGATCAACGATGATTGCCATCGGTCAAATCTCTCTCCTCGCCATTTGATCACCCATTTGTGCCACCGCTGAACAATACTTTTTTGAAAACTGGCGAGAAGTGGAGGGAAAGAGCGGCCCGAACGCTGGGCTCGTTTTTGGTATGATTGCGGCAATTTGGCTGGCGCCGGTGCTGTGCTTTTTCCAGCCCTATTAGTTGTAGGCCTTGTTCTCCTCGGCTGGCTCTGAGGCGTTTTGGAGGAGCCGCCGCAGCCGCAAAAAGTCAAAAATCATTAGATACCCGTATAGGCTAAAAGGGAGAGGTTGGACCAGAACAACGAAGATAGGCCAGGGGGTCTGAGGGGAGTAGTACCAATCCAAAAGGTAGAGAGCGAGAATGATCTGCACGGCCAAAAGGGTACAGCAAACGGATGTGGGAAATACAGCGGCGATGACATACTGCCGGCCAGTCATTGGCCCAATAGGTTCAGGTCGGTATCTACGCCATTGGTAGTCACATTGTTTACCGACCAGACGATAACCGACGATTTGCAAGAATTGATAGGGCACGTAGAGATAAGTCGCCAGTTGGTTGAGGCGCTCTGCCCGATGAAGCCGCTGTAGTAACATAAACACCCTCTTGACCGATTTTAACCCAAAGCTGATAGCGTGGCAATAATGAGACTTGCACGGTAGCAATTGCGGCATTAGAAGATTATTTTACCTCAACTTAGCGAGCATGCGATTGTCCTACCCGAATATATGGATTGTGTGGACGTTTTCTCTAATGCGGGAAGTATCTTCAACTCCAGGCATGGATACCTTTATATACGGCTTTCAGTATTATCTCTGGCCTTATCTGACTCAAGGCGAACTGGTGTTTTGATCTGGCTCTTGGTGATAGCGATGCTCGGCTAGGACCGACTACAGAAACCTCTATATGACAGAGAAACGCTCGGAGATGTCTGGGCGTTTTTATTTTTAGGAAGGTGGGTATAAACTTACACGTCGGGTAGTGACAAGAATGGAATGGAAGCAAGGATGACAGTTCTCTCAACTGAAAAGCAGGCTATAAAATACCTGATTGAACAGGCTTCGGATGAAACTCTGCGCCAAGTTTATGAGCTTCAGCAGATTAGTCCCGACTGGGCCATTAACCACCACTTCGGCCTGGGACTGTGGGTGCGCAACACCTTGCGGGAAGGCGGTTTTACATGGGATGATCTGACCCTTGATAGTAAGTGGGGGCCACTGATTGCAGCAGCGGCCAAGCGGTTTGTGGAAGGCTAGGATGATTCTTTGGCGGCGCGTCTCGGCCCAGCTCTGGGGTTTAGTGGCTCTGCTTTCCCTGGCCGCGCTGCTCCTCTTTGCCTGCCAGCCCGGCTCAGCCAACGCCTTATCCCACCTCGACTCTCTACCCTACCCATATCCCTTACCCAACTTATACGCCCGTCTCACCTGATGAGGCGTTCTTGAGAGACTTACTGGATCGAATCCAGAAAGATGACACTATCCCCCAAGCGGGTAGGAAGGCCGTCACCTCATTGGTGGGGCAAGAACCCCACCTATGTCTTTCCAGAGAACCCTGATATTGTTTTACAGTACCTTGTCCCTTTACCAAAGACCTAACTTATTTGCGCCTAGTATTGAACACGCGTCGAGTGCCGACTGATGAATTGTTGGCCGTCAATTTGAACCACGCTGCGGCGGCTCGCCCATCTGAGATTCGCCATCGGTTTCTAATTGAGGCTGGCCAAGAGTTAGCTCGCTTATGGGTTCTGATTTACTGCGACTGGATGCACCGTTGAGAAGGATCAGGCCCAGCCAAGGAAAAATTGGTCACGATCAGGGGTGAGGCTGATCCACACAAATGACTACTCCGATCAGACGGCGACAGTTTGGGATTGAGCCAAATGAAATAAAAAAAGCCCAACAGGTTGGCGTTGGGCTTTTTTAGGAGTGAAGTTCTGTTAAAAGCGTTGTTTCTATGCTTTAATTATGGTATACTGGACTAAAGAAATACCCCTCGCCGCTACGAGGGGTATTAGCATATGAATTGACCAGGCCGAAATACCAAATCTTTTTTATTGCTCTTATATCTTAGCATATTTGCGCTGCCTGGTCAAAACGGCAGCGTTTTGTTTTCCTCACTATTGGAAGAGCTTTTCTAAATGTCTCACAATTTACAACTCTGTAGTCCCCACGAAATTCGCGAATTACTTAACCTGGTCTTCGATGATGCGGAGCTAGATGCTTTTTGTGTTGACTACTTCCCTGACGTGTACGATCAATTTGGCCGGGGATTGCGTAAAAATGAAAAGCTGACTCTACTATTAGGCTATTGTCGTTCGCCAAAGCGTTTTGAGGGATTGCTTCGGGCGATGCACGATTATCGCCGACTCGAATTTCAGGCTTTTTTTCTTGAAAAGGGGCTGAGAATAGAGGTAAACCTGCCAATTGAAAGTAGTTTCAGAGTCCCGCTTCCTTATGAAGTAGCCTTGGCCCATAACTTTGATCTCAATGAACTCGTTACAGAATGCTTGGACTCTCTAATAGGCAAACAAGGTCTTATTGGATTCATTGTCCCTTGTAATTCTCTCACCTTTCTTAATAACTTTTGTGAACGCCTCAAACATGAGTGGGGTCGTAACCGCGTCCGTCTAAAGCCCATATTAGTAATTGATCCAATTCACACCCCGATAGATCGAGCTGTTCTCACTATCAATAAGCGGTATAAACCTGCTCTCATCGAAGGAGATGTTCTGTTTGCAGTGCAGATTTTTGAGGAGAATCTGATTGAGCATTTTTGGCAAAGCCTTTGCCAAGTTGTTGAGGTGGTTGAACTACCAAACCGTCTCATTGTAATTATGACCATTAAGACGAATTGCGCTCTGCCAGAGCGTACAATATTCTTAACGCAGCCTCACTTTAGACCAGCCCACGTTCTTCGATGGGTAAGAAAAGTGGTGGAAAGTTTAGCCTGGCCCGACAATGTCGTTCAGACCTGGACGGATCATATCATTGCAGAGTGCAGCCTCGAGAATGAGTTACAGATTGACTGGGTATACGACCATTTGGAAGCTATGTTAGAGCTACTGAAACAAAAACCAACAATTGACCGGTTCTACCAGGAACTCGAAAGGAGGAGACAGATATATGTCTAGACATCGTATTGATACATCAGTGACTTACTCAGGCAATGAGAAGCTACCTGATAGCCGTCTTATAGAAGATCCGGAAGTAGAACCCGTTCCCCCAGAAAATCCACCACAGAAAAATGTCCTCCGCGAGCCATATCTACCCGAATCAAAATTAGTTGAAGTCGTGAACCTTGCAATTGCACTAGGTCGCCCACTCCTACTTCAAGGTGATCCTGGTTGTGGGAAGACTCGTCTGGCGTATGCCGTTGCCTATGCCTTTGGCCTACCGTTAGAAGAATGCTATATCAAGTCAACCAGTCGCGCTCAAGATTTGCTCTATATCTACGATGCCATCAACCGCCTCTATGATGCCCAATTGGGGGCGGATGGGCCAAAAGATAAAGATGGACAACCACTTAGCCGGAATGTTCGTAACTACATCCGCCTAGGACCATTGGGTCGAGCGATTGCTCGGGCTCAGTATGGGCGTCGCTCTATAATACTCATTGATGAGATTGACAAGGCCGATCTCGATTTTCCTAATGATTTACTGTTAGAATTGGATCGTTTGGAGTTCTGGGTGGCGGAGGCTCAAGGGATGCATTATGCCGTCCCTGCAGATCGGCCAGACCTGCGGCCCATCGTTTTTGTGACCCATAACGAAGAAAAAGCCTTACCGACCGCATTCTTACGGCGTTGTATCTTCCACTATGTAGAATTCCCTGAATATGAAGTTCATCTCCAGCGTATCCTAGCCGCTCATGAAATAGTGGATGGAGATCTTGGCTCAAAAGCTATCGAGGTGCTGCTCCGCCTACGGAAACTTGATCTCAGCAAGAAGCCAGGCTTGAGTGAACTGATTGATTGGGTAGGCTACCTGCAAGCGGTCAAAACGCCAGTAGAAGAGCTTGAAAAACTGCCCCATATTGGCGTGCTACTCAAACAACAGATAGATCAACAGCGGACCGTGAAGGAGTTCAGCCAAGCGTGATAGATAAGCTAGCACCAGAATTTCTATGGACGCTGTTTCAACAATTACGTCGTCGCCGCTTTCCACTGGGACCAGACGATTACGAAGCTCTGCGGCAAGCCCTACGAGCTGGCTTTGGCTGGTCATCTCGAGAAGCGCTGCGCAATCTGTGCTGTGACTTATGGGCTAAATCACAAAGTGAAAGAGAGATTGTGGAAGCTTTATTTGACCAATTTGAGGTGCCAACCTGGCAGTTACCGAAGCTGGAGAGCCCGTTGGTTGACGCGTCCCAACCTGCCTCAGAGTTAGAAGGTGATGATCAACCAAAAGAATCACCAAAACTGGAAACGCCTGAACTGATACCCACTATGGAAGCCCGAGGCGGTTTACCGCCCATCTCCCTGGATAGCGTTAAATTGCCTAATTATCACTTTGTCTTTGTTCCGCAATTTCCAGTTACTTACCGCGAGGTTGCTCAAGCTTGGCGTCGCCTGCGCCAGCCGGTACGTGAAGGACCATCAATAGAATTAGACGTTGAAGCTACCATAGGCCAACGCAGCCGTTTAGGTGTTGTTTCAGAGGTTGTCCTAGTTCCGCGCCGTCGCAATACGGCTCGTCTCCTCCTGTTAGTTGATCGGCAAGGTTCAATGACCCCGTTCCATCATTTTGTTGACGAGGTTTGTGCTGCTATTCAGGAGGCTGGTAATCTGGAAAATGTGGCTTTGTTGGCGAGCGACAATTAGAATTACACATCAACGACAATTAGAAATGCCCGCTAGAAAGCAGCGGACAGGTCAGGTAGACTCTCTCCCTTTTGAGGGAAAGAGAGAGTTGAATGACGTGTACCGATGCCCAAGTGAGGCTAATGATGCGAGAACGACAACAAGGCCGCAGCCAACAACAAGCAGCGGTCAAAGCAAACCTTAAAAGTCGAAAAACAGTGGCCAAATATGAGCGGCTAGGCCAACAGCCGAGTGAGTTAAAGCAACCGCGGCGGTATCGCACCCGAACTGATCCTTTTGCCGAAGATTGGCCGGAGGTGGAGCAGATGTTACAGCACCACCCGGAATTGGAAGCCAAAGCCTTGTTCGAGTGGTTGTGCGAACGGCAACCAGACCGGTACCAGGCCGGACAAGTGCGGACCTTACAACGGCGGGTGCAGATCTGGCGAGCGCTGCATCAGCCCCAGGTCGCCAGCCTGGAACAGGTGCACCGACCCGGCGAGGTGCTGCAGACGGATGGGACCTGGCTGACCGAATTAGGGGTGACCATCCAGGGTCAACCATTCAGCCACTTGCTGATTCACTCGGTGCTGCCCTACTCCAATTGGGAATGGGGGCGGATTGCCCAGTCCGAGTCGCTGCTGGCGATCCGGTTGGGCCTCCAAAGTACCTTGTTAAAGTTGGGCTATGTGCCTGAGTACCATCAGACCGATAACTCCACCGCCGCCACCTATCAGCTCAGCCCAGCTCAAGCCGCGGAACAAGAGACCGAACGGGGTTACCATCACGGCTATCTGGAACTGCTCAATCACTACGGGTTCAAACCGCGCACCATCAGCGTGGGCTGCCCGACCCAGAACGGTGACGTCGAAACCAGCAATGGTGGGATCAAACGGGCCTTGGAACAGCACCTGCTTTTGCGTGGCAGCCGCGACTTTACTTGCCTGGCCGAATATGAGCAGTTCGTCGAACAGGTCATGAGCCGGCGCAATCAACTCCGCCAAGCCCGGCTCAAGGAAGAAATGGCCGTGATGAAACCCTTGACCATCGCCCCGCTGGACTTGTACAAAGAAGTGCGGGTCAAGGTCAGTCGGGGCAGCTTGATCCGGGTGCACAACAATGCTTACTCCGTGCCCACCAGTCTGATTGGGCAGCAGGTGACGGTGCGGCTGTACGAATGGCATCTGGAAGTCTGGCTAGGCCAACAGGTGGTCGAGCGCATCCCCCGTTTAGTCGGACGCAATCGCCAGCAGATCAACTACCGCCATCTGATCGATAGCTTGTTGCGTAAACCGGGCGGCTTTCGGGATTACCGTTACCGGGAGGCCTTCTTTCCCAGCCTGGTCTTTCGCCAGGCCTGGGAACGGCTCAACCAGTGGCATGCGCCGCGCAAAGCGGACCTGATTTATCTGCGCATCGTCCGTCTGGCCGCCTATCAGTTGGAAAGCGATGTCGCCGCCGCCCTGACCTCATTGTTGGCCGGGTCGGAGCGGTGGGACGATAGCCAGGTAAAGCGACTGGCGCAGCCCAGTCTGGCCCCGGTCCCGGCGCTGACGCCTCTGCCGGTCAACCTGGCTCAGTATGACGCCTTGCTGCAGGAGGTAGTCTATGACCCCGCTTGAAACCATTCAGCAGCACTGTCAGGTCTTACGCTTGCCCACTCTGGCCCAAACCGTCAGCGAAGCCTTGACCCTGGCCGGGCAGCAAGAGTGGTCCCTGGAAAACTTCTTGCTGTACCTGTTGGAGCAGGAAGTGACCGGCCGGCAACAGCGCCGCATCGAGCGCCTCCTGCGGGAGGCCCATTTGCCCGAAGGCAAAACCCTGGCCCGCTTTGACCAGTCCCGGCTGCCCCTCCGCCTGCGCCGCCAACTGCCTGACCTGAGCCAGGGCCACTTCATCCACCAGGCCGACAATATTTTGATCTTCGGCCAACCTGGCACCGGAAAAACACACTTGGCTGCGGCGTTGGCTTATGAATGGATCCAGCGCGATTTCACCATCTACTTCACCCCGACCTTCAAACTGGTTGATCGTCTCTTGCGGGCCAAACGTGACTACGAACTGGAACGAGAACTCAAACGCCTGGATCGCTTTCAGGTGGTCATTCTGGATGACATCGGCTACGTTCAACAGAGCCGCGATGAAATGGAGGTCTTATTTACTTTTCTGGCCGAACGGTATGAACGGCGAAGTGTCGTCATCACCTCCAATCTGGTCTTTTCCCAATGGGATCAGATTTTCAAAGACCCCTTGACCACCGCTGCCGCGATTGATCGGGTCGTTCATCACAGTCGGATCATCGAGTTCGGCCCAGAGATGACCAGTGTTCGGGCTGAGGTAGCCGCCCGACGCCAACAAGAACTCGGCCAACAAAATCTGGATTTAGCTGAGGTCAAATCAACATAACTAACAAAATGGGCATTTCTAATTGTCGCCACTGTAACTTTCTAATTGTCGTTTGACA
>CAZRYD010000238.1:0-10894 GCA_964604225.1 uncultured Caldilineaceae bacterium | reverse complement strand
ACTGCGCGAGGGGCGTGACGACACTGTTTTAGACCGCCATCGCTGGACCCAGGATGAAATTGCGGCCCATCTGGGTACCGTTCGGGAAATGGTAGTCCGTTCTTTTAGAGAGCTGGAGCAGGCCGGACTTATCGTTTTTGACCGGCATCAGATAAAAATCCTTGACAAAGAAGGGTTAAAAGAACTGGTTTAGTAAGCAGTGTTCATTCCTGCTATTTTAACCTTGTTAGCGCCAGGTGCCTCGCTTGAGGCCGGCCATAACCTGGGTGTGGTCCTCAAAGGTGGGCGGCGGCGTTACCACATGCAAAATAACCAGCCGGGTCTCTGCCTTAATGCCGCGAGCTTTGCCGGCGGGCACAAACACCAGACAGCCGGGGCCAAGCAACTCCTCTTTTTCTCCGGCGGCTACGGTTGCTTCGCCTTCCAGAATGGTCAGGGTCAGATCAACGCCTGGTTGATGAACCGGGATGAATTGGCCCGGCTCAAAACAAGCCACAATAACCTTAGCCCGCTCATTTTCGGTGACGACCACCGGGTTGAAGCGCTCCGGAGTGTAAGCTATTACTTCCTGGTATGAGTTCAACAAAAGTGTCATTATTTTTCCTTGCTCAATCATTGTTGAAATTTTTATTCACCATCGGGGCGTGATTTTGGCTTATCTGAAACGTCCCATTTTTTGATTGCCCCAAACATAACATAGCCGGTGTTGGCTAAAAACAGCAGGATAGCCACCTCGTGGAGCAGGCCGCCCCACTCCCGACCGGGCAGCCAAAGCATCAGGTCACCCATAATCCGCAGAAGCAATGAAAAATGGAGTAAGCCCAAATGGCTGTAAAAGACCGGTCGAAAAGGCATCGCTTTGCCGATGATCGCCGGAAAGATAATCGGGGCGTGACCAAAAATCATAGCCATAACAAAGCCGACAAAAACCCCGTGGAGTATCGCATCGTAGTAAATTCCGGCGGTGGTTCCGCCCAACATCATAGCCAATATACTACTCACGCCCAACCAGACGTAACCGGAGAGCAAACAGATTGCGATGAAGCGAGTTAGCCCGTTTTTTCGCACGGTGTGGCGGCGATGTCATAGCGTAGCAACCACCCGGCCAGGGTCAGCATCCCCGCTCCGACCAGACGGACGCCCAGATCAAGGGCAAAGAGAGACATTGCCAGTCCGGCCAGAAAAAGCCCCAGACTGGCCAGAAAAATTGCGTGGGCTGATCTGGATAGCTGTAGGACCCGGTTCAACTCCAACCGTTCTCCGGCGATGGTCAACAGCAAGAAACCGAGCCACCAATACACCACCTGGTAAATGGGCCAGCCTAGCCCCCACAAGCTATTTCCTATAAGCCAAAGTAGGGTGCCAATAGCCATTGTGAGGGTGAAGCGGGTCGGCTGCATACGAAGGATCAGGCCAAAAATGATAACCAATCCCAAACTGGCTAGGCTGATCAACAACATGCCAACGGACTGAGGTAAACCCACTATCAGGCTCAGACCACCCAGGCCAGCCAGCAACGGCGCGCTATACGTCCAGAGACGGCCGGGTGACAGGGTTGATAAGGCTACGGCCCGCTCTACACCGATGATAGTTCCGAGAAAGCCGCTAATCATCAACGGGCCATGGGCGAGGGGCAGTGTTGGCTGCAATGGCGGCCAGCCCCAGCCCAGGCGGACCAACCCAGCCCACATAGCAGCCAGCAAGGCAACCATCCCCATTGCTATCAGGGGGAAGCGAATGAATTTCATATTTTAATCTTTTCCTAACCCTTCGCACCAGGTAGATTTTTTCAGCTTCTTTTTTTCTACACCGGTACATGTTCAATTCTTTTTATTCCCTCTCGATTCAAAACAAGGCGAGTGCGGGTAAACAATTTGTCTTTGTCAGTGTTGGGAGAGGCATAACGATAGATAATATTCAAGTGATAAACCTTGTGACATTGAATCGACAACAGTTGTTCCTCTTGTAGATAGTAGTGTTCTTGAATCGGGTCTGCCATTTTGTTGAGATAAGCCCGAATATCATAACGCATAATATCATTGATGCCGGAAGTGTTCGGGACATCAACAAAAGCTCTTTTGAATGCATCAGTATATAGAACGACCTCTTTTGTGTAGCGGATAACATTCTCTCCTTGTCCATCATTATCCAAGTCAGTAAAATGACCCTTATTTCGAGTTCTGATCACCCGATTGGGTATCTCATCTTCCCTAATGAATCTTACTTTTTCCTTCAGCGTTCCCAATTTGTGTTTGCCGTCCTGCGTCTTAATCACGATGCGCCGGTCATACAATTTGTTATCCAGATACCGGCTGAATAATGTTCGGCCAATTTCCTTGATTCGGTCCTTAAACATGTAGCCAATAACCAGGGCAATGAAAAAAGCAAAAGTAAAGTTACCGTACCACCACTGAAAATAGAAAGCAACAAGGGTAGCAAATATCATCGATATTCCTGCTGCAATGGCAAATAACATCTGCTCCAAACCTACTCCTTCGCGTCGAACAGCTGTTGACAGGTAAAGTACACTGGCGGCGTATTTCTTAAGAACAGAGGTTCTAAAGACATACTCTTCATTATCGCCATCGATACTTAGAATGGAGGGATAGCCAAAAGACCGTCGGTGTTTAGTTTCGGCTTTGACCATTGCGTTTAATTGTTGCTTGTAGTCAACCCTTTGGCTCTTTTTTGAGTAATCTACGACGATCCTAGACATCTCTACCGCACTTTCTTCAAACAACAAGCTGATAGATTCATCGGTGAAGGCGTAGGCTGTGAACACCTCGGTATCCACATTGGGCCGATTAAAAATTGGGTAAAACGAGCGAAACTTATCGGTTATTTTCTGGCTTTCTACCAGAAATTCTTCAACTAAATTATGGATAAATAAGTGAATTTTACTACCAGGGTTGGCTTCGTCTATTCTATGCTCTATGAGCTTGAAATGGTCTCTAATTGAGCTTTTGAGCATCGCGCTTAAAATCTTGAATTGATTAATAATTTTGTCTCTACATTTAGGATTACTAGTCCAATTTTCAACCGAGATCATTTTTTCGATGACGGCTAGTGGAGAAGTCAAATTCTCGGTGAAATCCCTCAAGATAAAGGAAGGCGTTTTCAATCGAATATAGTTTTGAACGTCTCGATAAAAGTTGGCTTTGCTATAGTTGTCTTTGGTGATCCCCAAACTCTGGGGCAAAAAGAAATAGGTTGTAATCTTATAGTAAGTTTGTTTAGCCTCAAGCAGTTCATAGTCCAGCTTTATTTCAACTTGATATTGGTCATGTAATTTTACCGACTGTTGAATAGCTTCAATCATCTTGTTACCCTACAGTGAATTAGAGGTTCTAAGATAATATTGTAACTATGCCATTGCTAACCCCCAAAAAACGATCACTATATCTGTCAATGTATGGTTTCAACTAGCGAATGGTGAACCAGGCAGCGTTTTTCAGCCTCTTTTTCAAAAAAGTAGCCGGAACCGCCTTCGCTGACCACTTGAAGCAGTTTGCACTGATCCAGAATGTGAATACCGCCCAACACATGCACCCCCCGCTCAAAAAAGGGCGGTGGCCAGGGCGAGGCGGTGGGGCCGGCCAGAACAACCGCGCGGGCATGGCCAGCGGTGACCAGCAGGTCATCCAGGCCGCCCTCAACCAGCGCCGAGCCGGTGATGATGACCACATCGACCTGAGTAATCGTCTCGATCGTCAGTTCTGGAGAACGCCAGAAAGCCGCTGCGTCCGGCTTGAGTGCCTGCTTGACAGTCGATGACCCACAGTTGGGCCACACTTTCTTTGAGGGTTTTGATGAACGGTACAAAGCCACCCACCATCGCTACCTTATCTTCCGGCTGTACGTGGGCGGCAGCCAGGGCGTCCACGTTAGAAATGGCCTGCCCACCCGGCACGCCGTGACGCTCCATAGCCAGAGCCGAGAGCGCGTTGAGTACGGCCACGCCCACGGCCCGGCGCAAGGGGACCGGCGATAGGGCGTACGCAGCTAGTGTCCAGGCCTCTTGCCCGGTCGTACGTTCGGCCGGCCGGCGGAGCTGCTGCCGCCGATTTGGGACAGCAAACCGTATTTCTTAAATCGTGCGGGGTAAAGGCCACTTCCACGTGGCCTGTAGAAAGGTGGGCGGCAGTGTAGAAAACGCCAATCTGCACCTCCGGCACGGTCAGCTTCTCTGCGCCCAGCCGTTGCTGTAAATCCGACAGGCAGGCTTCAATAATACTCATAATATGTTGCCCCCTAAGATTCCGAGTCTACCCGCCCAATGCGGACGCGCCAGTTGCGCGGTCCCTGCTCCAGATATTCCCAGGTGAACTGCCCCTCCCGCTCGAATTGAAACTGGTAGTAGAGTGGCTTGGGGTCGTGGTCGTTGATCAGGATAAAGCTCTGACCCAGCTCTAGGTTTTCAAAAGTTTGAAAGATAAGAGGATGCCGCTCCGGCGGCGGAATCTGGCGTAAATCAAGAGTCTCGGTATCCATATGCTGACCTCCATAGTTGTTCTTCTAAATCAATGGTTTTGGGAAAGAGAATGTTATTTTCCAGGTGAACATGCTTCTTTGTGCTGGTTTGGGTCGGTGGCAGCCGGTCAACCCCCAGCATACGGGGCACATTGGGGCCGTATACATCGGTATCCATCAGCCCGCCCCGTAATCCCTGTCGAGCCAAAGCCACAGCCAGGTTGACGGCTACCGTAGTTTTGCCCACCCCGCCTTTGCCGCTGCCGACCGCCACCACATGGTTGGTGTTTGTCAAATTACGGACGTTAGTAGGGTCCCCCGCACTTTATGTGAAAACTACCCCCTGTTGAATGCGGAAGGAAAATAGATCCTGGAACATCACTCAAAACCGTTTTACTGACTTATTGTGCGTTGCCATTGCAGTGTTCTTTTAAAGCCATAGGGCAGAATCACACAAAATGCGGAAGATCCATTGTAGCCCGTAATCTGACAGTGTTGTCTGGGCAAGATGCAGTTGGTTGAGTTTCGGACGGTATCTGCGCGGGTTGCCCTACCTGCAAACGCAATTGGTGAAACTTCGGCAGCGCCGGCAGCACCTCCCGGATGGTTTCGGCGATGGCTTACTGCGTTTCTTGGGCCAGGTGGCTCATGTTCACTTGCACGGTAACCTCCCCTGGTGAACGGACACCTGCTCCACCAGTCCAAAAGAAACGATGTTGCGGCTATGACCCCGATAGGGAACTTTTTTGAGCGCCAGCCAGATTTGGTCTTTGAGTATCATGCGTCCATCCAACCTAATTCTACCTTGCCTTGTTCTGAGATCAGGTTCGGGTTCCAGGGCGGCTCCCATACCAGCCGAATCTGGATCGACTCGACCTCTGCCACGGATTGCCATATAGCCGCTTCGGCATCGCTGATCAATATGCCGCTAAGGGGGCAAGCCGGTGTGGTCATGGTCAGGGTCACCTGCACCTGGTTTCCCTCAATATCTACGCTGTACACCAGCCCCAGGTCCACAATATTAATACCCAGTTCGGGATCGATGACCTGGCGCAAGGCATTTAGAACTTGCGCTTCTATAATCATATTTTTGCCTCAGTTTAAAATCACGCCTATCGTATTATTCGCCCTAACCGCTTGAGGATCGCCCGCTTGAGTGCCTGCCGGGCGTAGGTGCGCGTGTGAATGGTAGCTCGAATTAGCCAACGCTCACTACCGGTGTTTTCAAAACCATGCTCTACCCCGGCGGGTACAAAGATAACGGTGCCCGGCCCGGCCTCAATTGGGTTACCGTCCAGCCAGATGATGCCGCTTCCGGCCAACACGTCGAACACTTCATGCTCATGTTCGTGGCTGTGACAGGGCAACACCTGCCCCGGTAAAAAGCCCAGCAGGCAGGCCAAAAACTCTTCTTCTTGAAATAGCGGCACGTTGGTCAGCGGCAGTTCATCATAGCGAGCCATTTGGTTGGCTTCGAAAACCTTCCAGCGGGTGGTCATCGCCTTACCGCCAGCTCGAGGCGCCGTGCAGGAAGGCCACAAACACCAACTCTTCGTCTTCGGCCCGGATAGAATGTACCTCGCCCGGCTCAAAAATGAGCAGGCTGTTGGGACCAAATTGCGCTTCCTCACTATCGCCACCGCTAAAGTAACCGCGTCCTTGCAACACCACTAGATATACCGGCGAGTCGGGTGCGTTGTGTTCAACTACCTCCTGGCTAGGTTTCAAGGTAAAACGCAAAATTCGGCCCGTTTTAACCACATGCAGAGGTTCTGCGTATGGATTTTTGTCGTGAAATTCCAGATTTTCTAAAAGTTGTAAGGTTTTCATTATTTGTCTCCCTATTGATTAGTATTGGTTTCTATTTATCCTCAATTTGGGTTGTTTGTAAAGCCGCATTGATTTCCAATAGCAAGCCTTTAAGGTCGTGTAAACAGCAAAAACAAGGTGTGAAGTAACCCCAACTTTCAGGTTGCTATTGAAAAAATGTTCCAGGTATATGTTGACAATATCCTAGCGTGCTGCCGGCCATTTTGTTGTAATCAAAACCTGTTGCCTCTCTGTTTGATCGAGCGAGCATTACTTTGAACTTGCGTCAGCAATTGCGTTTTTTGTCTTGCCTCCAAATCGGTGGGCGGCCGACTAAACTCACGCTGAGCGAACTGTACAACCAGCTCATCCCGCCGCAGCGCCAGATATTCAGCCGTAAAATCAGGCTCAAAATAACTGCCATTACCCAGCAGCGTGCCAAATCGATAAAATTATGTCGTTGAAAGGCAGTCTGTCCAGCTTCGATATGGGTGTGGGTCAATACCGTCTCTCTGTCTGCAACAATAAATGCTTCAGGTCACGGGGCGGAACGATAAGTCTGTATTGTCCCCCGGACGAGGATGGTAACGCTTGCCAAAATGACGACAATCAGGGGACAGTTCATCTGTCCTATAGTCAGTCGCATGGTATTTTCCTCTGTTGGATGATTTATGATCGGCATTCTCTAGTGCATATCTGAAGCTGATAACTTGAAATCAAGGATTAAAATCTTAAGATTTCAAGTATTATGAAACCACCAATATATGTTCGAAAGTTAAGCGAACCCGAAAAACGAGAAATAGAGCAAGGATTACATGCATCAGAGGCCTTCACCGTGCGGCGCTGTCAAATTTTGTTAAGCAGCGCCCAGAAAAAGACCGCGCCACAAATTGCCGCAGAGTTGCATGTTAGTGACCAGTGTGTCCGGGAAACCATCCATGCCTTTGAGCGCGAAGGACTGGCCTGTTTGCAAGAGAAATCACACGCCCGCCATGATGACCAACGGCCTATTGATGATGCCGGTCTGGTGCAGTTGCAAGAGATCATTCGGCAAACACCCCGCGTCTTTGGGCACGACACCAGCCTTTGGACTCTGGATCTGCTGGCCGAAACCTGCTGGCAAGAAAAGATCAGCCGGCACCCCGTCAACGGCGAGAGCGTGGGGCGAGCCTTGAAAAGGGTGGGGATCCAGTGGCGACGGGCCAAACGCTGGATCCGCAGTCCCGATCCACACTATGCACATAAAAAAAACGATATACGGCCATAAAACAGTTTGGGCAACAGCAACCCGATTGGCTGGTGCTCGATCAGGATGAATGCTGGTTCAGTCGCTTTGCCCAAGTGGGCTTGCACGCCTGGACCGCTGCCCATCAGGCCAAACGTCTGGTTCAACGAGAAGCCGGTCGCACCGATCAGCCCAAAGCTCTGGCCTGTTTGGGCGCAGTTTGTCAGCGTACCGGTGAACGATATGTCTATTTCTGTAACGGGCAGCCCAGAACTGACCAGGTGATCTTGTTGTTAAAGCGGTTGTTGGCTATCGCGCGGGATCAGGCCAAACGTGTTTTGGCGATCTTCTGGGATCAAGCCAGTTGGCACAAGAGTAAAGAACTTAAACACTGGTTGCGGGCGCACAATCGTCAGGCCAAACTACACGGCGATGTCCGGCTCCTGACGTTGTTGTTACCCAGTAAAAGCCCCTGGCTTAACTCGATGGAGCCGCACTGGGTTCACGCCAAACGTAAAGTTGCTGAATTTGATGGCAAACTGCCGCTTGCAATGTTAAAACGTCGCTTGTGTGCTCATTTTCAAGTGCCTCTCATTGAGGCTTATCTCAATCCATCAGATGCTTTTATGCACTAGTTAGAGGAAGGCCATCCTCAGAATTAAACTGCGTTCAATTTGAAAACGACAGTTTTCGAGGTGTATGGCCAGCAATATTTGTTATGCCGGCACCCTTCGACAGACTCATAGTGCGCATTTCCGCATCCTGCACCTATTGAAGGACAGATTTGCAAAATTGTTGTTTTCATTCTGACTTGAGTTTAGCTACCAATTCATGGAGCTGGAGAGTAAATGCTATTTTCTTGATCTCCACTGACTTTCAATGCCCCGGCTGCACCCTTGCTCACCCGATATAGCGCATGATCTACCAGGAGATAAGTCCCCGGCATATTAAGGGTAAATTCAAAGGCTGACATCGACCCCGGAGGGACGTACCATGTTTCTTCATTAGCCACATAGGTATCAGGCGAACCGGTAATGACTTTGTCAAAGATTTCGCCAATGATGTGGAAGTTGGAACCGACGTTTGGGCCACCTGTACCAAAGTAAAGGCGCACTACCTCACCGACATTTGCTTCTAAGGGGTAAAGTTCCGTTAGAGCAGCCGTGTGTCCATTAAAGGTAAAGTAATCGGGCTGCTCGGCCAGGGCTTTGGCCTCATTGAACTCCTGATGGCCCTTTGCTCCAAAACTGCCGCTGGTGTACCACTCTCCCTGTAAGATATAGAATTCTCGATCAACCGGCGGGAGGCCACCCCTTGGTTCAACCAATATTCCACCGTACATCCCTTGGGCAATATGCCGCCACGCGGGAACAAAGGCACAATGATAAATATAAGCCCCAGGATTGAGGGCTGTGAAGGTGAATGTCATAGTTTCACCTGGCGCGACATTGGTAACGGCAGCACCACCACCTGGACCGTTGACAGCGTGTAAGTCTATGTTGTGTGGCATCGTACTCTCTGGTGGGTTGACCAGGGTCACTTTCACGGTATCGCCCTCCATTACCCGTAACATCGGGCCGGGAATTGTCCCATCAAATGTCCAGAAAGTATAGGTTGTTCCATCAGCAAGTTCAGCTGTTAACTCCTTGAAAGTTAGCGTAATCTCGACTATGGTGGGCTCGGTTCGCGTGATCGGCGGAGGTACGTCAGCCGGATCTCGAGCTACGTTCGGTATATCTATTAACTGCGCCGGTTCAATCTCCTCCGACTCGGTAAGTTCAATAGCCAAGGCAGTGTTATCTGTTGAGGTCTTTAGATCAGCCATATCTGCTTTTAATGGAGTAGTTTCCAAGAAACTTAATACAGCCACCACAAACGCTACAATAGCAATGATTACCGCCGCTATATTGGTACGTTGTATAGTATTCATTTTTCCTCTCGACAGAATTTTGCCTAGTTGATCAACGAAAGTTTTGAAATAAGCCATGAATTTTACAAAATAAAAATAAATGCGGATGCATTGGATAAATCGGTTGTTGGCCTTGACGAATTTGTTATTTCCTCTCAAGCTTCTCATTGTAGAAAGTTACAGGCGTTATTCCGGATAATTTTGGACGTAACCTTGATGGGACGCACTCAGCGGACGATAACCCAGCCTTTCCACAGTTTGTAAAGCCACCTATTCAGGCTGTAGATAAATTTGTTTTTAGGCGCCTTCACCATCAGGCGAATGGCCGGCTCCAGCCAGGGGAACTCGCCCTCCAGAGCAAGTCAGCGCTGCAAGTACTCCATCTACTGCTTCTCTTTTCCATCCCGAATGATGATACAGGTGCCCCAGACAATGGAGCCTATATCTTCAAAACTACCGGCCATTAATCCGTTTTATTGGGTGAACTTCCCCAATTTTGTTCTGGCTTCTTCCTGCACCGCCGACATCAACATGATGCCCTACGGTTCATAGTCAATCTGTTTTTCTACCCATAAATAATTTTGGCCATGCCTAATCATTTCGACCTAATTTACGCAGATAGATTACAAGCTTTGCGCCTCTTTAAGGAGTACACAGCTAATGTAACAAGCGTAGCCACAATAATATGTGACTTTTGTCGCAAATTATCTGACCAACGCACTAGCTTGAGGTTCGGAGTGGCAAGGCAATGCGGCGGGTAACTCAAAAAACAAAATATTACAAACTGCCGATCATGTTTAATACAAGTGGGCGGAGAAAATTGGCAAAACTGGGAGGGCATCAGATAAATTCTTGACCAAAAATTCTTTATCGGATTAAAGATCAGGAGGTCAAGAATAATGATCCATTCCGTCACTATTGCCGCCCAAATCAATACAACTAAGGAGCAACATCAACAACGAGTCGCCTTGTTGTTCCAGGTTGTGGATGACTTTTGCCCACTGCCAACTGCTAAAAAACAAGGGCCAGGCTGTTCGGTCACCTTTCACGACAATATGATCTTAAAAATGGAAATAATTGGTCGTCTGTCGGGTATCAAGGGTGAAACTGAATTACTCCGCATTTAGGTTGCCATTATCACCATTTGTTTCCTCAGTTACCGTGTCAATCGTAGTTATGGCGACGATTGCGGACTTTGATGCCTCTACTTGAACGGTGTCGGTGCCAGCTGACCAACTGGTTAGGCATGCCCTTGGAAGATATTCGGATTATTGACATCTTGCCAATGTCGGTTTTCAAAGCAGTCCGTCCCGGATGCGACAACGGCTTTGACCTGATCGTCTCATCCTGAATAAAGTTTGCAAAGACAGACACGAAACAGGACAAGGGAAATGGCAAGTCAAGAGCAAAACAAGTATAGTCTGGCCTTCAAACGCACGCTGCCGGTTGATTTTTACTCACATTTTAGTGTAAACTTTTTT
>CAZRYD010000237.1:0-10954 GCA_964604225.1 uncultured Caldilineaceae bacterium | reverse complement strand
AGATGAAGCGCAGCCTGGCCCTGATTTATGCGGTCAACCCCTTTGGCGCGGATCACCAGAGCAGCGAGCACGACCCGGTTTACGAGGAAAAGGTGGCCTATCCAGAGCGGCTGGGCGCATTGGGTCTGTCCGACCCGCAGCCGGTACGCTCGCTGACGCCGGAGAAGGTCCGCTTTGCCCGCGAGACCCAATATTTCTACAGCCTGATGGACAGCGTCAACGTCTGCCAGTTTGTCTACGGGCCAGCCTGGCAGCTTTACGGCCCGCAGGATTTGTTGCAGATGATTCAGTCCGTAACCGGTTGGGACGTAACCATGGAGGAGTTGCAGCAGGTAGGCGAGCGCCGGCTGAACATGCTGCGCGCCTTCAATGCCCGCGAAGGTCTTGACCGTGAGCACGACAAACTGGCCGAGAAGATGTTCAAAAAGGCCCTCAAGGGCGGCCCCAGCGACGGCATCGCCGTGGATCGCGCCCAATTCGAGGCCGGTCTCGACGAATATTACCGTCAGAACGATTGGGATGTTGAAACCGGTGCGCCCACTCGGCACAAACTGGAAGCGTTGGAGTTGGGCTGGGTAGCGGACCAGTTGCGGATATAAACATGAAACCGATGTACATCAACGGCCAATGGGTTACTGCCAGCGATGGCGCAACCATTGACGTATTCAACCCCGCTACCGAAGAAATCCTTGACACCGTGCCCAACGGCAGCGCCGAAGACGCGCTCAAGGCTATCGAGGCGGCCAAACACGCCTTCAAAACCTGGCGCTGGACGAGCGGCCTGGAGCGCTGCGCGCTGTTGCACGAAGCCGCCCGCAAGCTGCGCGAGCACTTCGACGAGGTGGTCGAACTGCTGACCCTGGAAGAGGGCAAAGCCATCTCCGAAAACGAAGAAGAGGTCGAGTGGACCATCGGCACACTGGATTACTACGCCGAGATGGCCCGCAACTATCGGGGCCGGGTGCTGCCCCCGGCGGAGCGCTCGCAATTTAATTTTGTAATCAAAGAGCCGTATGGCGTGGCCGCCTGCATTGTGCCCTTCAACTTCCCGTTGCTGCTGCTGATCTGGAAGGTGGCTCCGGCTTTGGCTGCCGGCAACACCGTCATCATCAAACCCTCCGATCATACCCCGCTTTCGACCCTGCGGCTGGCCGAAATCGTCTTCGACCATTTCCCACCGGGCGTCGTCAATGTTCTGACCGGGCGGGGTGACCGGGTGGGCGACGTGCTGGTCGAGCACCCCGACGTGCCGATCATCGCCTTCACCGGCTCGACCGCCATCGGGCAGCGCATTGCCACCCTGGCGGCCAAGCGAGTCAAGCGACTGCACCTGGAATTGGGCGGCAAAGATCCCTTTGTTATCGCCCCCGACGCCGACATCGAGACCGCCGTCGAAGCCGTGGCCTATGCCGCCCTGATCAACGCCGGGCAAGTTTGTACCTCGACCGAGCGAGTTTACGTGCCGCAGGAAATGGGCGAGACCTTTGCCGGGGCGCTGACCGATTTTGTACGCGGGCTACGGCTGGGGCCGGGCCTTCAGCGCGACACCGATATGGGGCCGCTGGCCGCCCCCAACTATCGCGAGAAGGTCGCCAGCCACGTGGCCGACGCCGTAGCCAGGGGAGCCAAGGTCCTAACCGGCGGCAAAGCACCGGAGAAGTTGGAACGGGGCTGGTTCTACGAGCCGACGGTGCTGGTCAATGTTAACCACTCAATGAAGATTATGCGCGAGGAAACTTTTGGTCCGACTATCCCGATTATGACCTATCGCAGCTTCGACGAGGCCATCGAATTGGCCAACGACAGCGACTATGGGCTGGGTGCGGTCATTCGCACCAACGACGCCCGCCTGGCCAAGCGCTTCTTTGAGGAAGTCCGCGCCGGCACGGTCTGGATCAACGACCCGCTGACCGACAACTACGCCGGGCCGTTCGGCGGGATGAAGCTGAGCGGCAATGCCCGCGAGTTGGGCGAGGAGGGCTTGGAGAGCTTTTTGGAAACCAAGCACGTCCACTGGGATTTCAGCGACGAACCGAAGTCGTTTTGGTATCCGTACGGGCGTGAGTGAGCTCAGACTACCCAAACCCGCCAGCAGTGACCCGGCTGTCCCGTTCCTGGCGGATTCGAGGTAGGTCGAGCAGAATAATTTTACCCGCCTCATATTCAACCAGGCCGCGCTTGCGCCAATCTTGCAGGATATTATTGATCCAGCCCCGGCGAGCCCCGACCAGGGTGGCCAGGTCGGTCTGGTTAAGCCCCAGGTCCAGTATGGCCCGTTGCCCCCCCTCTTCCATTTGACCAAACTCATCATTATAGAGTAATAACAGATGCAGCAGCCGACCGGCAGCGTCGAGCTGGGCGATGGTTTCGGCATACATGCAGGTCCAGCGCGCCTTACTGGTCAGTTGTTTGCACATGGCCAGGGCCAGCCCCGGGGTGTGTTCCAGGTGACGCCAGAATTTAGCGTGCGATATTTCTAACAGGGTGCAGGCGCTAATGGCCTTGGCCGTAGCCGAGCGGGGTTGGTCGTCCATGATGGCAAATTCACCCAACAGATGACGCCGGGCCAGGATAATGATAGTGGTCTCGTCACCCCGTGGGCTGAGCAGGAAGACACGCACCTTGCCCCGCATCACCACGTACAAATCCCGGCTTTGATCGCCCTGGTGAAAGATGATCTCGCCGGGCCGGTACTCTCTGGCTCGGAAATCATTCGCCAGGGCAGCCAGATCTTCGGCTTGCAGCGCCATGAAAAGAGGTACCTCATAGAGAAAGGCCAGATAAGGCGACAAATTATCTGGCGAAGACGGCGCGGCCATTTAAGCTCCTTTCACTTGGCAAACCTAGCGGTTTGAAATGTACCCCCTACCATTTTATTATGCCTCAGCTATTGTGCCCAGGCTGTCCAGTAAAAGACACAGTCCTGTCTATTAGCAGACAGTTTGGGTTAAAATTTAAGGGTATAATAAGGCTACAAAACACTCGCTGCCCCACCCGAAACCTCGCCTTTAGGCAAGGTATAACTATTATGGGTGGTTTTTACCGGCTTGGCAAGTAATCTTATTCAAATCATTTTCAGGCAGGGACTCCTCATGAACATGTTTAGCTGGTTATTACTCGGGCACTTGTTGGGAGATTGGCTCTTACAAAATGATTGGATGGCGCAGGGCAAAAAACAGGGTTTGTTTACCAAAGCCGGGATGACCCATTTTGTAACCTACACCATCATGATTCTGCTGGTGTTTTGGCTTTTCAACAACGGTGAGTTAAATCCAACGGCAGCTCTGGCCGTTGGAGTGATTGTGTTTGTCTCGCATTGGCTGATTGATGCTACGGATATTGTTCAGGGCTGGATGCACTTTTACGGCCAGAGCGACCGCGAGATGGTGCGGGTAATGGTGGATCAGACACTGCATCTTTTAGCCCTGGGTTCGCTGACCTTCCTGCCTTTGTTTGGGCAGTAAAACGACAAACTCAGTTCGTATTTTAAGGGTTTTCTCAGCCTTTAGCCCCTACTTTCAAAATCCCCCGCTTCATGCTACAATAACCACAAAACATTTGTGCTGTTTTTGAAGCATAACCAAAAAGCCACATCTACTCAGGTGACTGGCACTTTTCTCCTCTGGCAAGGCTATTTTGAATAGCGAAACCTATAGCTAACCAAGTGCCAGTCACCTTTAGCCGAAGCATGACCAAAAAAGCAACGATTCGTAGACCAAAAACAACGCCAAAAAAGAGCCAGCCTAAAGGGCCGAGCCTCCGCCCGGAGATTGCCGGCGTGGGCTTGTTGATTCTGGCCGGGATTACCCTGCTCAGCCTGTTTACCCCCAACCGGAGTACGCTCATTACCGGCTGGCTGAATGTTTTAGGCACCTTGATTGGCTGGGGCCAGTACGTGGTCTGGCTGCCACTGGTGCTGCTGGCTATCTGGTTCTTTCAGCGGTATGGCGCAGAAGACAGCCAGGAAAAATGGGAGAAACCGGTCGGCACGTTTTTATTGTTGGGACTGCTGCTGGTCTTGTTCCACTTTATCGATCCCGGCAATAGCCCGGAGGAGTTCGGCGGCGGGGGGGCAATTGGCTGGATGCTGGGTGAATTGCTGCGTTCGGTGCTGGGCACTTCTGGGGCTTTGGTGGTACTGGCCGGATTGTTGCCCCTGGGGCTCATTTTAATCAGCGGCCTATCGCTGCAAGAACTATGGCAGATGCTGCGTGATGGGTACTATCGTTTTCAAGATTGGCGACATTTCCGGCAGCTCAACATTAATCCGGCCGTGCCGCGTCCCCGCCTACCGGAACCCAGCCCGCGCTTTATTGACCGGATGCTGGCCGCTGGGTCGAACTTGGTCAGGTCAAGTTCGGAAGCCGACAAGGACGAGGTGCCGATTAGCGTCGTCGGCGAGATCGTCGGGCCGCGCTCAGCCGCCGAGGCCGGCGGGTCGGCCTTGGCGCCAACCGAGGCATTGATCGGCCA
Organism: uncultured Caldilineaceae bacterium; assembly: GCA_964604225.1. Taxonomy (GTDB): domain Bacteria; phylum Chloroflexota; class Anaerolineae; order 4572-78; family J111; genus DSQQ01. The sequence goes on along the minus strand of CAZRYD010000237.1, from coordinate 6,481 downwards.
GGCCGACGGGAGTCAAAAGTGGCGGCTGCCGCCCGTGGACCAAATTTTTGAAGAGGGCCTGGAACTGGAAATCAGCGAAGTCGAAATCCGGCAGCGGGTCAAAATTATCGAAGAAACCCTGGCCAGCTTTGGGGTAGAGGTGAAGGTCCGGGAGATCAATCAAGGCCCTTCCGTGACCCAGTTTGGCCTGGAGCCGGGTTTTATGGCCACTAAAGACGCCAAAGGCAACCCGCGCCGGGTGCGGGTGTCGCGCATTGTCAGCCTGACCAACGACCTGGCCCTGGCTCTATCGGCCGCGCCCATCCGCATCGAAGCCCCGATTCCGGGCCGGCCCTATGTGGGGTTGGAGGTACCCAACTCGACCACCAATCTGGTCACGCTGCGCAATCTGATGGAGTCGGACCGCTTCTATCGCACCTCGGGCCCGCTCAAATTAGCCCTGGGCCAGGATGTATCGGGCCGGGCGGTCATTGCCGACCTGACCTCGATGCCGCATATGCTCATCGCCGGAGCAACCGGCTCCGGCAAAAGTGTCTGCATCAATGCTATCGTGGCTTGCTTGATTAGCACCCACACCCCGGAAACCCTACGCCTGCTCATGATTGACCCGAAGATGGTCGAACTGGTCAACTACAACGGCATCCCCCACCTGCTGGCCCCGGTAGTGACTGATTTAGAGAAGGTGGTCGGCGTGTTGAGTTGGGCTACCCGCGAGATGGAGCGGCGTTACAAGTTGTTTTCTCAGGAGAGTGCACGCAATATCATCGGCTACAACGAAAAAATGACCAAGGAAGGGCGCGAGGCGCTGCCCTACATTGTGATCATCATCGACGAGTTGGCCGACCTGATGATGATGGCCCCGGACGAGGTGGAACGCACCGTCACCCGGATTGCCCAGATGGCCCGCGCGACCGGTATCCACTTGATTATTGCCACCCAGCGCCCCTCCGTTGACGTGGTAACCGGCCTGATCAAGGCCAACTTCCCAGCCCGTATTGCCTTTGCCGTGACCAGCCAGATTGACTCGCGGGTGATTCTGGACTCGCCGGGGGCGGAACGCTTGTTGGGCAAGGGAGACATGCTGTATATGGCGGCTGACTCGGCCAAACTCCAGCGCTTGCAAGGCGTCTTTGTGTCTGACCAAGAATTGAACCGGCTGGTGCGTTTCTGGCGGGGCGCCAACTACTCGGCGGAGCGGGAGCCGCGCGGCCCGGTGCAGGTCAACACTGACCTGGTACAGCAACCTTTGTGGGAAGAATACAAGGCGCTAGAGAAAGGCGCTGCCGAAAACAAAGATGATGAACTTCTGGCAAAGGCCATTGCAGTGGTCCGGGAGCAGGGCAAGGCCTCGGTGTCGCTGCTGCAACGCCGGCTGCGGGTTGGTTATAGCCGGGCGGCCCGGCTGATTGACGAAATGGAGCAGCAGGGTATCATTGGTCCCGATGAGGGCGGCAAGGGCCGCCCGGTGCTTGTCACCCAGGCGGACGACGAGGCTGATCCAACGGCGGAAGAAGAGTAGCAAAGTCGCAGAGTCGCAGGTGGCAGAGTAGCAAGTAACAGGGTAACAAGAGAACAACGGCACGGAAGAAGATAACGCCAACCCAATGCAAATCCAAAATCCAAAATCCAAAATCCAAAATTGTTCTGATCGACCTTACGCGGTGCGGGCCGTGCTGGTTGAAGGCAAAAATATTCTTTTTATTCATCACGTCTTCAACGATCCCAGCCTTTTTGGTAAGTGGACCTTCCCCGGCGGACGGCTGGACCCAGATGAGTTTGATCCTTTGATGGCGCTACACCGAGAAATGCGTGAGGAATTGTCCATCGAGGTCGAAGTACTGGCCCGACTGGGGGTTTTTTACAGCCGGTCGGGTCTGGATTATACCATCTTTGCCGCCAGGCCGCTGGGGCCGCTCGGCCCGCTCAAAACCGATGAGATTCGTGACATCGTCTGGCTGACCCCGGCTGAGGTGTATGAATGGCACACCCAGGAAAAGCTGCAATTCGGCTTTGAAATGCGGGCGGTTTCAGCCTATTTAAAGCAGTGTACGTAAGAAAGGAACCGAGGAAAATATCCGTTCTCGTAAAACGTGATGCGTGATGCGTGATGATTCCAATGGAAATCTCTCACGTATACCTGCCCCACTACACACCGTCCCGGCATCCTACGGGAGGTGCGGGTCACATTTCAGAGCCGAAGACTCCCCGTAGGCGCCTCACCCGAACCAAATTTGTTTGGATGATTTACCCAGTGTCTGGTATACCGCAAGGGTATCCTTTAGGACAGGTAAATCTTGGAACCGCCTTATTCCTCACTGCTGGCTGGCACACCGGTATAACAATCGTTCAGCTTGTCCACCAGCTCGACCCGTTTCTGGGCGGTCAGGTAAGCTCCCCACAGAAAAGAAACAATCAGTAAGAGCACGGCCAGTCCTAGCCCTATAGCCGGCCACCAGTTGAGCAGTCCCCACCCTGGGCGCAGCAGCACCATTACTACCACCCCCAAAATAGAGACAGCGCCTACAATTAAGCCCAATTGAGTAATTTTTTTGGGCGACATGCATCCTCCCGAATCTCCAATTTACTTATACCCACCAGGGCCGAATATCCGCCACAGCCACCCCCACTCGTTTGGCTCTTTCGATGCCCAAGGCGGCGTTTTCAAAGACGTGACGATGGCCCGGTGCAACCTTTTGTGATTACTCAAGGCTAAAGGTGACTGGCACTTGGTTAGTCATGAGTTTTGCCGTTCTTAATCATCTTGCCAGAGGAGAAAAGTGCCAGTCACCTGAGTGGTTACCTATTTTTTATTTCTGGCACTGCGTACAAAAATGAGTCGAGCGTCCGCCCAAGACAATCCGCACAATGGGCGTACCGCAGGTGAGGCAGGGCTCGTCGGCGCGGCCATAGACTTGAAAATGATCTTGAAATTCCCCGCCCCGATAGACGCTATCTAAGCTGGCCCCTTTATGCATAATCCCGGCGTTCAGCGTCTGGCGGATGACATGGTATAGCCGCTCCAACTCTTCTGAGGAGAGCGTGTCAACCTGCCGCCGAGGGTCGATTTTGGCCATGAAACAGCTCTCGTCGGCGTAAATGTTGCCCACCCCGGCGATAAACTCCTGATTCAGCAGCAATGGTTTCAAGCGTCCTTTCTTGCGCTGAAAGAGGGTTTTGAACGCCTCCAGGGTAAAGTTGTCGGCCAGCGGTTCCGGTCCCAGCTTGCTAACCACCTGGGTGGGGTCAGTGACCAGGTAAACCCGGCCAAATTTCCGAGTATCCTTAAAGCGCAGTTCGTGAGCATTGTCCAGACTAAAAATGGTGCGCACGTGCGGATGGCGCGGCTCGGTTTCCGGCTCGACCAGCAAGTCGCCGCTCATTTTTAGGTGAATGAACAGCGTATCGCCGCCGGAGAGATGAAATTGCAGATATTTGGCCCGTCGCGTAATCGCTTCGATGCGCTGGCCGGGCAATCGCTGCTGCAATTCAGGGATAGGCGTTTTGATGGCGTTAGGCCACAGCACGGTCACAGCGGTGAAGGTTCGCCCCACCAGCGGCCCGCGCAGGCCGCGCACCACAGTTTCAACTTCGGGAAGTTCAGGCATTGATACGACCGCCGACCGCCGACGGCGGTCTGTAGTCGGTGGTCGTTTCAGGGATTTGCAACCGCAACATTATACATGCTATACTCAACTTGGTAAAGTGACTTATCAACTCACCCATGGAGAATACCAATGAAAGCTGTTCGCGTCCACGAATTTGGCGGGCCTGAAGTGCTGCGCCTTGACGATATTCCCACGCCCCAGCCCGGCGCGGGGGAGACCCTGGTCAAAATTGCGGCGGCCGGCGTTAATTTTATCGACATTTACCACCGCACCGGCCTGTATCCCCTCTCGCCACCGGTGACGTTGGGGCTGGAAGCGGCCGGGGTGGTCGAGGCCGTGGGGCCGGAGGTGACCGAGTTCAAGCCGGGTGACCATGTAGCCTTCAGCAACCAACAGGGCGCTTACGCAGAATATACCGTTGTACCTGCTGCCAAGTTGGTGCCCGTACCTGCCGGGCTGGATTTGGCCTCAGCGGCGGCGGCTCTGCTGCAAGGGATGACCGCGCATTATCTTACACATCGCACCTACCCGCTCAAAAAGGGAGAAACTGTCCTCATTCATGCTGCCGCAGGCGGCGCAGGACTGCTGCTCGTGCAAATTGCCAAGCGGCTGGGGGCTACGGTCATCGGCACCGCCTCCACCGAGGAGAAGGCGCAATTGGCCCGCGAGGCCGGAGCCGATCATGTTATCCTCTACACCCAAACCGATTTTGAGGCCGAAACCAAACGTCTCACCGCTGGCCGAGGAGTGGATGTGGTTTACGACTCCGTGGGCCTGACCACCTTTGATAAAAGTCTGAACGTGCTCCGCCCGTTTGGTCTAATGGCCCTGTTTGGACAATCAAGCGGCAAAGTGCCGCCGTTTGACCCCGGCGTGCTGGCCGCCAAAGGCTCCCTTTTCCTCACCCGGCCGCTGCTGTTCCATTACATTGCTGAACGCAAGAACCTCCTGTGGCATGCCGGTGACGTGTTCAACTGGCTGGCCGCCGGCCAACTAAAATTGCGCATTGACCGCCAATTACCCCTGGCCGACGCTGCCGAAGCCCAGCGTCTGCTGGCAAGTCGTCAGACGGCGGGCAAACTATTGCTAATCCCGTAGAAATCAGTAACGAGTAGCCAGTAACCAGACCCAAAAATTCTGACTACTGACATCTGACTACTGACATCTGATTATTGACTGCTGACCAGGAGAACCCAATGTCTGAAGAATTCACTTTGCCCCAAATTGACGACTATCTGCACCAGCTTTACGCCGACGGCGACCTGGTACGTCAAGAAATGGAGGAACTGGCCCGGCAGCGCCATTTTCCCATTGTGGGGCCGTTGGCCGGGCGGCATTTGTTCCAATTGGCGCGAATGATTGAGGCCCGGCAAATTTTTGAATTAGGCTCCGGTTACGGTTACTCGGCGCTCTACTTTGCCCGCGCGGTTGGGCCGGAGGGAGCAGTCCACTGCACCGAACTCGATGCAGAGAATATCCGGCTGGCCGAAATGTTTCTGGGTCGAGCCGGGGTGTGGCCGCGCGTAACTTATCACCAGCAAGAGGCCACGGCGGCGCTGCGCGAGGTGGGTGGAACCTGGGACATTATTTACAACGATATCGATAAAGCCGGTTATCCGGCCACCATCGACTTGGCTTATCAGCATCTCCGACCCGGCGGCCTCTTTATTACCGACAACCTGCTGTGGCACGGCCGCGTATTTGCCGGGGCTACCGATGCAGACACCCTGGGTGTGGTTGAATTTACCCGCCAGCTTTTTGCCCACCCTGGCTTCATTAGCTCCATTTATCCCACCCCCCGCGATGGTCTGGCGGTGGCTTTGCGGGTGTAAATCTGGCATGGAACTCAGCGGTAAAAAGGCTCTGATAACCGGCGCGACCGGCTTCATCGGGGGCCGCTTGGCGGAGCGACTCCGTGAAGAAGGCGTGTCCGTCCGCGCCCTGGTTCGTAATCCGGCCAAAGCCCAGCGCTTGGCCGATCTGGGTATTGAAGTTATCCCCGGCGATATTACTAACCCGGCTTCACTCCCGGCGGCCGTAGCTGGCTGTCACCTTGTTTTTCATGCGGCGGCGCACGTCAGTGAGGGTGTGGGCCACCAAGCTGAGATCTGGGCGGTCAATGTGACCGGAACAGAAAATATGGTCAACGCCGCGGCTACGGCCGGCGTGGAACGGTTCATTCACCTCAGCTCGTGTGCCGTGTACGGGTCGCTCCAACAGCAAAATATTGACGAGCAAACACCCACCCGCCGGCGGGGGCATCTTTATGGCGATTCAAAAGTGGAAGCTGAGGAGATCGTCTTTCAAGCTTATCGAGAGCAGGGCTTGCCGGTTGTGTCGGCCCGCGCTTCGCACGTGTACGGCCCCGGCTCGCAATTGACCATTCGCCCGATTCAGAGCATCAAAGCGGGCAAAATGATTTTGATTGATGGCGGCCGCTACCTGAGCAAACCGATTTACATTGACGATTTGGTGGACGGCCTTGTGCTATGCGCTACGGTAAAGGCCGCGATTGGCCAAGCCATCAACTTTACCGATACCCCGGTACCCTGGCGCGACTATTTTGGGGCTTACGGGCAAATGCTGCAAATCGACTCGTTTCCATCCCTGCCCTTTGCTCTGGCCTGGCTGATAGCCGGCCTATCTGAACTCAAAGCAGCCTTGACCGGCCAAAAGGCCAGCCTCAATCGCGAGTTGGTCAAGTTTATGCGCAGCAACAGTAGTTTTAGCAACCAAAAAGCCCGCACCTTACTCGGCTGGGAGCCAAAAGTGGATTTTGCGGAAGGCATGCGGCGCACAGAGACCTGGCTCCGCGCCGAAGGGTATTTAATTGGTAGCAAAGTAGCCAGGTAGCAAGAGCCAAATTTTGCTACTTT
>CAZRYD010000236.1:0-11025 GCA_964604225.1 uncultured Caldilineaceae bacterium | reverse complement strand
CTGAATTACACGCAACTTCTTGGGCGCAACCAACCTCAATTAAACACACCTTCACAAAAACGCAAGGTTGGGCGGCTGGGTTAAAATTATTGTTACCCCGCTTTTTTCATAAAGTGTTTCTCAAATCCCAATCAACGATATTATGAAACTAATGACCAAAATCGCCAATACAAGCCAAATACCAATGATAATACCGGCAGCAATCCGATTTATCGGTTTGCCCTGATTTATGACCACCTGTGCTTTTTCCCGACACTCAACCAGAACAGGCGAAGGAATCATTTTTAGAGCAAGGACAACACCTAATGAGTTTTGACAGACGAAATCGGTAATACCATTTCGGGGCGTCGCAGACCGGGAGAAATACCCAAAGAGTCGGCTTGCAAGCATAGTTTTTAGGGATTTCTCCCTTCAATCGAAATGACGTGCTTAATGATTACCGATTTTGTGAATCAAAAACCATTAGGGACTAAAATAAGATCATCTAAATAGCCTAAGATGGGGATAGGGTCGGGAATCAAATCTATGGGGCTGAAAGCATACCCCACCACACACGCGGCAAAAATTTTAGCATACCAGGGTGTGCGCGGGTCCTTGTAAGCCAGGTAAAGCGCATACGTTTCTATTTTGAGTTGCTTGGCTCGCTGTTTCCAATTTTCAAAAAATTCCATGCTCTAACCATCTTGATTATCGACTCTATAACCAACCAGAAAGTAAAAAACTGGCATAAGCAAAGGCTTTCTGAAACCAACGCTGGCTACTTAATGACTCTAAATCCATTTCCTGGCTGTGAGATAAATCGGCTTCAAATTGGGTCTGTAGTTGTTCAGCTATGGCGTGATTTTGGAGCAGAAGACTGCACTCATAATTACTATTTAAAGCCTTGCTATCGAGGTTGGCTGAACCGAAGAGAACTTGTCCCAGGTCATTCCAGGATGCTTTGGCATGCATAAAACGCGGAGTGTATCGCCATACCCGTGCCCCAGCTTTAATCAATTTACGTCCAATAATGTAGCTGGCAGCGTCTATCAAAGGAACGCGCGTTCGATCTGAAAAAAGAATATTGACTTGACAGCCACGCTCACTTTGATGGAGCAAGGCATTTACAATTTCTCGATCCGGCAAAAAAAGCCAGGTGCGAATATACAGGGAACGTTGGGCATCCAAAATTAGGCCCAACAGCGTACGGCGTACATCTTGCCGATTGCCGGGTAAAGTCAAAAGCAACGGGGATTCGCCAATTCGTAGGTTGGATAAGTGTAAAGTATTATCATTTGGATGGGTCAGATAGTTATACAGCTTCTCAATGGAATCACCAATAGCACCGTCCAACCGTAAATTGAGATCATCCATCATTAAATATTCATCACCAATGTTAGAACCACCTATAAAAACAGTAGTCTGGTCAACAGCGCATAATTTAAAATGAAGGCGATTGAAGTGGGTTGTACGTCGCTGCTGGGGGCGAAAAAAGATGACTTCAATCCCTGCGGCAGACATTTGGCTCATTAATAGACGATTCTTGACAATATTGGACGGAGAATCAACCAGTAGCCCTATTTCATCTACGATTAAGCGGACAGTAACCCCAGATGCCTGTTTTGACTGTAAAATGCTGCTGATTTTCAACGCCCAATCACCCCAATCAAAAGTATAATACATCATTGTAATTGACTGTTGGGCCTGATTGATTGCTTCTGCTAACCGGGCGTAAAAAGTCTGAACATCAGTGTAAAGCGTAAAATTCACGGCGATTGACTTTCTAATTCAAGCCACAAAAATGGTACACTTTTCAATCGTTGACAACAGTGATATTACTATATACGCCACAATCAACAAATTGTTTCGTAACATTGGCCTTGAATCGAGGTGCTTTTGTATCGAGTGAGCTAACTTTGAAGTGGCAAGACCCCGGCATCTAAGATTACGAAGCGCCTCATCATATCATAGCTCCTCTGCAAAGTCTAGCGATAGCGAAGAACTGCCTCAAAATCTTATCAGACCCTAAGGGAAGTTCGATACATCCTGGTTTCTATACAGCCAGAACACCGGCCAAAAATAACCCTACTTGAACACGCGGCCAGGGTTCTTCATCCCCATAATCCCTACCAATTTACCTCCTTAATTTCAAACTTATCCGTAAAAAACAATACAAAACTCATACGTTGCACGACCACGGGGGCCGTAAGGCCCTCGTGGCTATTGGTGAGGTTTTGGTCTCTCAAGTCCTGGCGGGCCTGAGAGACTAACTTCCCCTTGAAGCCGAACCCATTCAAATCATACAGAGATTGAACCTTGAAAGGAGATTTCGTCGTGTCCCAAAAACAAACCATGAATTCACGCTGTTTTACCTGCGCCCTGTTGGAGGCGGACCCCGAAATTGGCGAACCGCTGACCGTCCTGACCCTGCGCCGGGTGTGACTTTACTCATAATTTGCCGAAGCAGGAAGCATAATTTGTGCCAAGTGACGGCCATTTTGGGGTGATTTTTGGTAGAAAAATTGGGTGAATTTAGAAGCATGTGAACCACATTTTGTCCGAAAGTGAAAACTGGAAGCATACCGTGTCCGGGAGTCCATAGCCCGTTGAGGCATTTAGGATAACCTAAAACGGGAATTGCACTGCCATAACCCAAAACCTGTGAACAAAAAAGCAGCGAGTTCGCTGCTTTTTTGGTGGGGGTATTACTTTTTGAGAAAATTAGGTTAAGCCTCTGCCAGAGGCAAATCATAATTAACCCTATGTCACAGGAGGACAAAATGTTAAACGAAAACAAATTGAATGAGTTGTACAGTCGCTGGCAGCTTTCCGGTGAAGCGCAGGCCCTCATCAACCGGATCCGCTCGTCGCCTCCGGTTCGCCGGGTGAAAAGTTCGGCCAGCAACGTGGCGGTGTGGTATACCAGTCACAAAATGGGCGTGGTGATCCAAGCCGAGAGTTACAAGAACGAACTGGCGGCGGTGTATGAATTCGAACACGACGATGAGGTGCTGGAGTTCTATGACCAGCCGTCGCAAATAATACTGAATTACCGGGCCGCCAGTGGTCGGCCGGTCGGGGTGCGGTATACCCCGGATTACTTTGTCATTTACCGAGATAAGGCCGGTTGGATTGAGTGCAAAACAGCGGAGGAGTTGGAGAAATTGGGCCAGGAGATGCCCAACCGCTACGTGCAGGACCGGGCTGGCCACTGGCGTTGCCCGCCGGGCGAGCACTATGCCAACCAACTGGGACTTTTCTACCGGCTGCGCTCCTCGGCTGAAACCAACTGGGCCTTCTACCGCAATACCACCTTTCTGGACGATTACTGGCGGGCTGAGCCTGAAGATTTAGTCGTGGCTGAGACGGCCACCGCCGAGGTGCTCAAGGCGGTCATTGCTGAACCAGGGATTAAACTGGGTCATTTACTGCGCGCTCTTGAGACAGCCACCAGTGATGACGTCTATAAACTACTGGTACAGGGGCAAATCTACGTGGATTTGAATCGGTATCCCCTGGCTGAACCGGAGCGGACCCCTGTTTTTCGGGACCAATGGGTCGCCAGGGCGCATATCATCATCCCGGAAACCCTGGCCGATACCCCAGGCGGCGGTTTTCACCACATCCAGGTGGTCGTGGGGGACCTGATTACCTGGGCTGGCTCACCGTGGCGGATCATCAATTTCAACGATAACCAAATCTGGCTGCGCTTCGAACAGGAAGGAGAACAACAAAATATCGTCAAACTCAAGGCCACAGAATTAAACCAGTTGCTCGATGCCGGTGAAATTGCGGGCTTGCCGGAACAGGATGGGGTTGAGATGAGTGCGGAAGCCAGAGAGCTCCTGGCCCAGGCCAGCCCCCAGGCCCTGCTAAGGGCAAATGACCGCTACCGGCTGGTGGTTGAACCGATGCTGCGGGGCCAACCGCCCCTGGACGCCACCATCCACCCCCGCACGGCCAGCCGTTACGTTGCCAAGTTCAAAAAAGCGCAACAGGCCCACCGCAGTGGCTATGTGGGGCTGATCGACCAAGCGCACAAGCAGGGTAATCGCCACCCCAAAATCCCGGCCGAAGTGCAGGCCTTGATGGTAAAGTACATCGAGGAGGCTTACGAAAACAAAAAACAGCCGACTAAATCAGCCGTCTATCATTCGTTTAAGCGAGCCTGCCAACGAGAAGGGCTACCAGCGTGTAGTCTCAAAACGTTCAGCCGGGCGATTGAGCTGCGCTGCAAAGAAGAACAGGTTCGGAAACGGCAGGGGCGCCGTGCCGCGGCGCAACACGAAGCCTTTTACTGGGAGTTAAGTTACACCACGCCCCGGCACGGGGACCGGTCCTATGAAATTGCCCACATCGACCATACCCAGCTCAATTTAGAATTGCTCCATTCCCAAACCCTCAAGAATCTGGGGCGGTGTTGGGTCACCTTCTTGATGGATGCCTTCAGCCGGCTCTTACTGGCCTTGTATCTGAGTTATGACCCGCCCAGCTACCGCTCTTGCATGATGGTCTTACGGGACTGTGTGCGCCGCCATCACCGGCTCCCGCAGATGATTGTCAATGATAAAGGGCCAGAGTTTCACAGCACCTACTATGAAATGTTGCTGGCCAGATATGAATGCACCAAAAAAGAAAGGCCCGCCGGCAAACCAAGATATGGCAATGTGATTGAACGGCTCTTCGACACCTCCCAAACGCAATTTCTCTACAATTTGACCGGCAATACCCAGCTGATGCTGGGCGACATTCGCCAGGTCAGCCGCGAAGTCAATCCCAAGCATCTGGCCAATTGGACGCTGCCCCGGCTCTATCCCCGCTTCTGCCAATGGGCGGACCTCTACAACTCGGCCGAACATAGCGCATTGGGGCAAAGCCCGCTGGAAGCCCTGGCCGCCGGGATCGCCCTGGGTGGAGAGCGACGGCATCGCCTGATTCCCTACAACCAGGAGTTCATCATCGATACGCTGCCGACCACCCGGAAAGGGACGGCCAAAGTCGATCTCAATCGGGGCGTCAAGATCAATTACATTTACTACTGGAATGATGCGTTTCGTCACCCCGAAATTGGCAACCAGCGAGTGCCGGTACGGTATGACCCGCTGAATATTGGCCTGGCTTACGCTTTTGTTCAGGGGCGCTGGGCCCAGTGCATCTCTGAACACTACGCCCGGCTGCGGGGTCGTTCTGAAAAAATCCTAAAAATTGCGGCTGAAGAACTGCGGGCCCGTAATCGTCGCCATACCCGACAAGTCGCGATTAACGGCCGGCGGCTGGCCGAATTTATCGAAGAATTAGAGCGAGAAGAGCAATACTTTGAGCTACTGGGGCGTGAAGCCGACAATCAGCGGGTCATCATGCTGGCTGAAGGCAACCTGCCCATGCCCCAAAACGGCTGGCGCTCATGCCAGGGCGAAGAGCCTGATGTGCCTGAGACTGAGGAAGTTGATCAGACCAGGCCTCATCAACCGCTAACCCATGACCCTGAAGATCAAGATGATGACGACCTGGAAGCCTTTCCGGTTTTCGCACTTTAAAAAGGAAGGAGCTAGATCATGATGACTACAGAAAGCAAAGTTCCCGTCGAATTACTGTCACAATCGCCCGATGCCCGCTGGGCCTATTTCAAGGAGCAGATAGTCGGCCATCGGACCCTGGTTGATACGTTCGAAGAGGTCAAGCAGCGGGTGCGCTACTCCCATCCCGGTCGCCTGATTTTACTCTACGGGCCGCCCGGGGTGGGCAAAACAACCTTGCGCCGGATGTTGGTCAAAGCCTTGCTTGCCGAAAATTTAGCCGGCATGCAGGCTGATCCGGGTTGGATGCCGGTGGCCGACATCGTGGCCATTGCCCCAGGCCTGCGCCAGTTTGACTGGGCAGATTTTTATACCCGGGCCTTAATCGCCTTGAATGAACCGCTCATTGAACACAAGGTTTTTTATGATGACGAGCCTGATTATGGCGTGGCCGCGGTCAAACATGATCGCCAGGGACGACTGGTGATTCAAGCCGGGGCCAAGCCGAGTAAGCTCCGGATCGCCCTGGAAAATTGTTTGCGCCACCGTCGTCCCCTGGTTTTCATCGTTGACGAGGCCCCCCACTTGCAGAACATCGGGAGCGGTCGTCGCTTGCGGACACAAATGGACACGATTAAATCCCTGGCCGAAACCAGCCAGACCATCTGGCTGCTCATCGGCACCTATGACCTGTTGAATTTGACCAACCTGAGCGGTCAACTCAGTCGCCGCAGCCGTCATATTGAGTTTCTCCGGTACCGCCTGGGCAACCCGGACGATGAGAAGAGTTTCAAACAAGTCCTGGTCAGTTTCCAGGAACATCTGCCCTTCCCGGAACCCTCCCATCTGGTCGATGCCTGGGACTATATGTACGAAAACTCCTTTGGCTGCATCGGGGTAGTTAAAGACTGGCTGGCTGATGCGGCCGGAGACGCCCTTAAAAACGGGGAAAATAGCCTGAAGATGGCCTATCTGGAAAAAAATGAACCCTCCCCAGACCGCCTGCTCAACGTCTTGCGGGAAATCCAGGAAGGTGAGCGACACGCGGCCGAAAGGGAAGCCCAACGGGCAAAACTGAAGCAGTTACTCAGCGATGAGCGGACTAAAGAAAAACAACGTTACCAAAAAACTCGAAAAGAAAAGTCTCCGTCGCGCAAACGACTAAAAAGTGGGGTTGGCAAACGAAAACCGGGGCGTGATCCGGTGGGGAGGGCCCATGATGACTGACCACCTCCAAGCCTGTCCGATGATTAACCTCGAGTTGCCGGTGATGCCGCCGCGCAGCCGGTTGTATCCCCTGGCCCCCATTGGCCTGGGGACTCCCCAGGTCGAAGGTCTGACCAGTTATCTGGCTCGCCTAACCCGAGTCCATTGTGTCCCTCTAAGCAAACTGCTAAAGCTGGAAATTGCCACAGTCCTGGACCGGCCCAAAAACGTTTGTTATGACCGCTTTCGGTCAAGAGTTCACGCCCTAAACGGCTTCTACCCGTGGACTCAGCTGACCCTTGCCGCCCTGGAAGCCCTCACCGGCCGCAATGATCTCCGTTTCCTGACGATGTCTCCCTGGCGGCATGTGCTGGGGCGCACCAAGTTACTGCGCCCCCATCTGGCCTGGTGTCCCAGGTGTTATCACGAGTGGCGGCAATCCGGCCAACCCCTGTACCAGCCCCTGGTCTGGGCCCTGGACGTTGTTCAGGTCTGTGTCAAACACCACCAGGCGCTGGGCCACTGCTGCCCCAATGCGGATTGCCAGAAGCGACTGCCGTTAATCAACGGGCCGGGCCAACTCGGTCATTGCCCCTTCTGCCACCGCTGGCTGGGCAGCGGATCTGCCACAACACAAGACGGTGGGTGGGACGAAGCGACGTGGCAGTGGCAGCGATGGGTCGCCACCCAGCTCGGAGAAGTGGTTGCGGCTGCACCCAACTTACCTGCTGACCCTGAAGCACACACCTTGGCTCAAAATATGCGGATGAGAATCACCTCAAAGCAGATTTATGAGCTTGAGCGCGTGAGCGGCCTTTCTGCCAGCGCCCCCCACGGCTGGATGAAAGGCACCCATCTGCCGCAACTGGCCCTGCTGGTCAGGTTTTGCTATCCGCTTGAACTGCGGCTGCTTGACCTTTTTACCCCGCCACCGGCTTCTCAAATTTGGACCGATACGGACGATGATGATCAGCCGGGCGCTCAAAGTCGAGACCGGCCCAAAGTTGAGGCGGTTGAATTGCGTGGCCAGCTTGAACGTTTCTTGAGTGATACTCAATCACCGCCGCGTCCGGCCAGCCAAGTGGCCCACCAGTTGGGGCTGAGTGTGACTACGCTGTATCAGGTTTGCCCGGAGCAGCACCGGCAAATTGTGGCCCGATATCGACAGTACCAGCAAATCGAGCAGCGACAGAAGCGCAAAAAGCTGGCCCAGGACTTGAGAGCTATTCTGGCGGATGATGAGGCGCCTCCCCCCTCCCTGCAAGCCGTCGCCCGCCGCTTGCAAATCAATCCCTCTACGGCCAAGTACCTATGCCCTGACTTGTGTCGCTTGATTATCGACCGCTACAAAACCTACCACGCAACGCGCAAACAGAATGTCAGAGCGACGCTGCAAGCGAGCCTGACCGGCCAGGAAGAGCCACCCCGCTCCGTCACCGAACTGGCCGCCAGATTGGGAGAACATCCCAACTATCTTTACCGGCACGTGCCCGCCCTCTGCCGGGCCGTGACCGAACGCTTACAAACCTACCTGCACTCCCAACAGGGCCAACAGGCGCCCGAAAAAGAGATGAACCTGATGACTTCAGCCGCGGATCAATCCCGATTATGGGAACAGTTTACGGCCATCGTTGCGGCCGAAGAGCAACCGCCGCCATCCTTCGTGGAAGTAGCCAGGCGTCTTGGCTGTCGCCCGGAGTACTTGCGTCACCACTATTCGGATTTGTACCGGCAACTGCGACAGCAGCAAGAGGCCTACCCCTTGAGCCTGGAACGCCGCTTGCGTGAAATTCTGGCTGAACAAGAGTCCCCACCCCCTTCCCTCAAGCAAGTGGCCCGACGGCTTGGGGTCAACGACACGACCTTGACCGGCTGGCTGCCTGAGTTATGCCAGGAAATTGTACGGCGCGGTCAAGCTTATCGCCAGGCCGAAAGGCTCCGGTGGAAACTGTTTTTGGACAAGGTGTTATCAGAAAATCAAGTCCCGCCCCTGTCGCTCGCCGATGTCGCCAGAAGTCTGGACTGTCGCTCCACAGCTTTACAGCGCCACTTTCCCGAAGCCAGTCGCGCCCTTGTCGAAAGACATCAGGCTTACCAGGAGGCAGAACGAACACGGGTCAAAGCAATATTGGAAGCGATCCTGGCTGATTATCAACCTTCGCCCCCGGCCCTGAAGCAGGTGGCCCACCAACTGGGCTATGAGGACAGCAAATTTGTGCGCCGTCATTTTCCCGATCTGTGCCGTCAGATTCACCATCGTCATCAAGCGCACCGGCAGCGGACGGCACGCGCTGAATTGGCAGCGGTCTTGGCTGATGATGAGGCACAGCCGCCCCCTTCGCTGCATGAGATTAGCCGCCGGTTGGGGTACACCGCCAATGGCCTCAAGCGGCTCTGCCCCGACCTGTGCCAGGTCCTTGTCGAGAAAGGCCAAAGCTATTGGCGCAGCCAAAAACGGGCCGTCAAACAGGCTCTGCAAGCCCTCCTGGAAGATGAAGCAAGCCAACCCTTGCCGGTGCAGGCGCTGGCCGAAGAATTCGATTACACCCCTGAAACGATTCGCCAACATTTTCCTGACTTGACCGCTGCGGTTTCGGAAAAGTACGAAACTTACCGCCAGGAAAGAGGACGGCAACGACGGCGGCAACTTGATGAAGAAGTTAAACGCCTTACCCGAGAGATTTACCACCAAGGCCTCGATCCAAGCTTAAGTCGGGTTTCCCTGCGACTGCCCCAGCCGAAAATGGTCATGGCCTTACACGTTCAACAGGCCTGGCGTGAAGCTCGGCAGGAGTTGGGTCTGCCGGACTAATGGGTCTGCCCCCACCTGAAAAAGCCCCGTCATTTGGCTCGGTGACGGGGCTTTCTTATGCCGATCAATTGAAGTCGAATTTCAGCGGCGATTTTGGTTGGTTGGCGCCCAAAAAACCTTGTACTCTCAAAAATTTTACAGGAAGGATATTTTGCGATGAACAAACTGGAAGCATGTCGTGTCTTTTGCGACAAATTATGGTTCAAGTCACACCGGGTTCATTTTCCGCACACACCCGTTATCCTGACTGCCTCGGAGACTCGTGAGCTGCAAGCTCTGCTAAATAGGTGGTTGCTAAATCGGTGGGATGAAACCAACGCTACCCCGGACAGGCGTATCGCCGGGGATGAGGAGGGCGCTGAACCATGAAAAAGCTACTCATCCTCGCCTGCTCTGAACGCAAACGCACCGGCCCCGGCCTGCTCCCAGCCAGCGAGCGGTACGACGGCCCAGCCTTCCAGACGCTGCGGAAAGCCAGGCGTGAGGGCTACTGGCCGGCAGACCTGGACGTCTTGGTGCTGTCGGCGGAGTTTGGCCTCATCGAGATCGAGACGCCGATCCCCTGGTATGAGCGCCGCATGACGCCGGCCCGCGCCGTCGAGCTCCAGCCGGCCGTGACCCAGATTCTCGGTGACCGGCTGCCCGACTGTGGCCAGATTTTCGTCAATGTGGGGCGGGCCTACCGGCCAGCCCTACCCGCTCTGCCCCCGGCGACCATCTATGCCAGTGGCAGCATAGGCCTGCGGTCGGCCCAACTGAAGGCATGGTTACGCAGTCCGCCAGGCCAGGGAGCCTGTGCGGGCAGCCGAAAGCAAGGCAGAACCGCGCCGGGAAAGGTGGTGCCTGAATGACCTACGAGTTCATCAAAGCCATCACTGAGGCCGAGAAAGAAGCGATTGATCTGTTCCTGACCCGGCACAATAGCCGGGGCCAAGGCAGCACCAGGGGCTATGTGGCCTACTACGCCGCCCGCGCAGCCGGGCCTCCTGATGGCCGCCTCCCGGTTAACCGAATTGTTGCTGCGGCCAAGTTTTGTCCCTTGCACACGCCCCAGGCGGCCAGATTTTTCGCCGGGGACGAGTGGCGTCACGTCTACTGCTTACAGCGGCTGGCGGCCCATCAGTCCCCCAAGAATCTGCTAAGCGAATTTGTCGGTTGGTGCCTGCGTGACATGGGCCAGGACCCAAAGGTGTGGTACATCGCCACTTACGCCGACACCGGCCATACAGACCCACGCACCGGCCTGCCTCACGACGGGGGGATTTACCGGGCCACCAATGCCGTTTATTGCGGCCTGACCCAGGGGAACCGCATCGAAGGTTACCTGCTGGATGGTCAGCGCTATAGCCTGAGAAAAGGCCCCAAAACGCTGAGAATCAGCGACATCCCGGCCAGGGCCAAGATCATCCGTAGCCGGCCCATGCACCGCTACTGCTGGGCGGTCGGGCCGCCGCTGGCCAGGGCCTTTCGCCGGCGCAAGCTGGTGCGGCGGATGAGCCGGTTCAAGTTCAG
>CAZRYD010000235.1:2702-11027 GCA_964604225.1 uncultured Caldilineaceae bacterium | reverse complement strand
CGCAATCAAAAATTGAAATTCCGCTACATTTAGCTGAAATAACAAAACCCCACTTACGTGGGGTTTTTAACAAAAAGGACACGGCGGGGGCTGCGGCTTAAGCTGGCTGCAAGTGAACTTTCAAGGTTTTGCCCTCGGCAAACTGTTGAAAAACATCCGAGAAATCGGCCAGCGGAACAGTGTGGCTGATGAGCGGCTTAACATTGACGACGCCGTTAGCTAACCAGGCGATGGCCGGCTCAAAAGTATAGCACAGGGCAAAACTGCCGATAATGGTCCAATCGTGGCGAAAGATGTCGTAGGGGCGCAGGGTGATACTCGCCTCCATCGGCGTTACCCCAAACTGCAAGTATTGACCTCTGGGTTTCAAAAAGTTGAAAGCCTGCTCGATCACCGCCGGAACACCAGTCGCATCAATGACGACGGCAAACCCATACGGGGCTAACTCCTTTAAGGCTTCGACCTGGTCAGGCCCAGCCGCGACCGCAGCCGTAGCGCCCAACTGACTGGCCAAAACCAGCCGATCTGGCTGTTTTTCCACCACCACCACCTGCGAAGCGCCGCTGTGGCGGAGAGCCTGAACCAACAACAAGCCCATCGGCCCGGCTCCAAAAATGAGAACTTCATTGCCCGGCCAGACCCGCAAACGGTTGAGGGCGTGGACCACGCAAGATAGTGGTTCGATAAAAGCGGCCTCACCGTCGGTCAGGCTATTGGGCACGCGGTAGCAGGCCCGCGCCGGAGCCGCCACATATTGGGCAAAGCCGCCCGACCGAGTGATGCCCACCCCCTCCCAGTTCAGACAGTGATTGGCCTGCTGATTGCGGCAAAAATAGCAGCGCCCGCAATATAGATTCGGGTCAACTGCCACCCGGTCACCTTGCTGAAAATCAGTTATCTCTTTTCCCACCTCGACAATTGTCCCGGTGAACTCGTGTCCAGGAATCAGGGGGAAATCGGACATATACTCGTTGCGATAGATGTGCACATCGGTGCCACAAATGCCGGTGGTTGCCACCTGGACAATAACCTCTTCCGGCCCACAAGCCGGATCGGACACCTGCTCTATGGCGAGAGTTTCTGGCGCGGGAAAAATGACAGCCTGCATAGATCCTCCTCTTAGCAGTAGACAGTAAACGGTAGACAGTAGACAGGAAGAAATCCCTGTCTACCGTCTACCTGTTACCAGGCGCAATAACCACCATCAATCACCATATCATGGCCGGTCATAAAATCTGACACTTCTGAGGCCAGATAAACCACAGCTCCCTGTAAATCGGTCACTTCACCCAGGCGCTTCATCGGCGTTAGAGCCAGCCAATGGGGCAGTTTCTCCTGGCCAATCGGTTTTTCCAGAAATTCGTTGACCAGTTGGGTCCGGGTGTAGCCGGGACTGATGCTGTTGACCCGCACTCCCCGAGGCGCCCATTCCGCCGCCAGGCTGCGGGTCATGTGGAGTACCCCGGCTTTGGAGGTGTTATAGGCGGCCTGGTTCTGAGGGGTATTGGAAATATGGGCCGACATCGAGGCCGTATTGATAATCTTGCCATAACCGGCGGGTAACATGACCCTGGCCTCAGCCTGAGCGCACAGGAACACCCCCTTCAGATTGACGGCCATCATCTTATCCCACTCGGCTTCGGGCATCGTTTCAGTGTCAAACCAGCCGGCAATCCCGGCGTTATTCACGCCAATGGTCAGGCGACCCCAGCGCTTCATAATCGCGTCAACCATGTTTTGGACCTGCTCCACTTTGGTCACATCGGCCACCACCGGCAGCGCCTCAATACCCTTGGCCTCAAGTTCAGCCCCTACCGTTTCGGCGCTGGCCGCCGACATATCTACCACGGCCACGGCTGCACCGGCTTCGCCCAAGGCGTGGGCAAAGGCCCGGCCAATTCCATTGCCGCCCCCGGTTACCAGCGCCACCCGGCCATCCAGCCGGAATCGTTCTAAAATGGGTTTAGCATCTAACAGTTTGTCAGTCATCTTTGCCTGCCTTTTATAGATCTGACAGGTTTTTGAAACCTGTCAGGTCTGAAATTCAATCCATCACGATACAAACCTTGCCGCTTTGCCCTTCATCGGCAACACGGTAGGCTTCGGCGGCTTGGTCCAGTGAGAAACGATGGGTGACGATAATTTCGGGTTTGAGCTTCCAGGTAATCAGCTTTTCTACCAGGTCTTCCATGTGACCGGTGCTGGTGACCCAGGAACCGTAGATGGTAATCTGATTGTGGATAATGGTTTGGCTGACGTCGAAATCCACCCGGTTGCCTTCGCCGACCATGGCGCAGCGGCCCCAGCGACGCGTGCCTTGCAGGGCCAGCAGCCGCCCGGCCGGCGAGCCGGAACAATCTATCGAAACTTCGCAGCCCAAGTCTTGGGTCAGCCCTTTGACTTGGGCCAGGGCCTGGTCATCAGCTTTCACCGCGTAATCTATGGCTCCGACACTGTGGGAAATCTCCAGACGCGCCTCGGACACGTCTGTGCCGATGACCAACGGCGCGCCCATCGCCTTGGCCACCAGCCCGGCGGCCATGCCTACCGGCCCCATCCCGGTGATGAGAACTTTGTCCTCGCCGGAAACCTGCACCCGGCTCAACGCTTCGTAAACCGTGCCGAAACCGCAGGCTACCAGCGCCCCGTCCACATAGCTTAGCTCATCGGGCAGGAAGACGCAGGTGTTTTCTTCAGCCACCAGGTAATCGGCATGGCCGCCGTCGCGCTGCCAGCCGTAGGCGGCCCGCACAGGGGAAGTGCAGCTAATCATGTAACCTTCGCGGCAATCCCGGCACACCCCACAGCCGCTGATGTGGTAGAGGATGACCCGGTCGCCTTCTTTGAATCGTTTGCAGCCGGGACCGAGCTTGACAATTTGCCCGCACGGCTCATGCCCGGCGATCACATCTTGATAACCTTCCGGCCCGTGTCCCAGATGTTCCCGATAAATAGCGCGAATATCGCTGCCGCAGATCGAAGACGCCTTAACTTTAATCAGAACTTGCCCATGGCCAGGTTCAGGCACAGGAAACTCTTTAATCTCTACCCGGCGTTGGCCGGGCAAAAGCACACCTTTCATAAAATTCTCCTCTTTCACTCACAGAAGACCCTAAGGGTTTTGAAAACCCTTAGGGTCTATTGCTTGCTAAGGTTGCAACGTCACCTTGATGGATTGCTGGCCGGAGGCTACCAGATCAATGCCTTTTTGGAAAGAGGCGAGCGGCATCTGGTGAGTGACGATGTGTTCCATCGGCAGCAGGCCCTTTTGCAGCATGTCAATAGCGACGGGGTAGCAATACGGACTTAGATGAGAGCCGTGAATATTCAGCTCTTTGGTGTCCCCGATAATCGTCCAATCCACCGTGACCGGTTCGCGCATCACGCTGAACTCGACAAAGGTACCGAGCTTACGAATCATGTGCAAGCCCTGCTCGACGGCAGCCGGGTGGCCGGTCGCTTCGATGTAGACATCGCAGCCGTAGCCGTCGGTCAGCTTGCGGACCTCGTCTATGACATCAACTTTGCCGGGATTTAAGCCCATATCCGCCCCACAGGCCCCGGCCACTTCCAGGCGCTGGTCGCTCATGTCGAGGGCAATGAGCAGACTAGGATGTTTGAGCCGGGCCGCTGCGATCATGCCCAGTCCCAGCGGACCGGCCCCGGCAATCACCACCACGTCCTGAAATTCGATATTGCCCCGCTGCACCGCGTGGATGGAGCAAGCCAGCGGCTCGATGTAGACCGCATGCTCCATCGGGATAGATTGGGGCACTTTATGGTTGATGGCATCGCGGGGGAAGAGCATGTACTCGGCCATAGCCCCGAAGGTGCGCTGGCGAAAACCGTAGACATCGTGTTTCTTTTGACACATCCAGTATTGGCCGCGCCGGCAAAAACGACATTCCCAACAGGGGACAATCTGCTCTGACACGGCCATGTCGCCCAGTTGCAAACCGTATTTCTCGCCCGCGCCTTCGCCCAGGGCGACCACTTCGCCCACAAATTCGTGGCCGGGGATGACCGGGGGCTGGCAGTAACCCTCGCGATATTTGTCGCCCCAAAAAAGAGGGCCACCCAAATAACATTTCAAATCGCTGGCGCAAATGCCGACCGATTTGACCCGAATCACTACCTCACCCGGCCCCGGCTGCGGCACGGCCCATTCCTGGAGCCGGTAATCCTGCGGGCCGTAGCAGACCACCGCCTGCATCATTTTGGGTAAGGGCGTGTGTGCTTGATAGTTCATGGTATCTCCACAATAAGTGTTGCGTAGTTTAAGTTACACGGAGTTTCACAGAGGATAACCCAGAGCAATACAGAGAAAGCAATTCATAAAAACCCCTCTGCGGCCCTCTGTGTATTCTCGGCGTGTCTCTGTGACCCAAACAGTTATTCAGCAAAAAAAGCATCCCACGGAATTTCCACCGGGGCATCATGACAGACAATCTCGATCATGGTTTGCAGCAAGGGCAGGGCGCGGCCGTCGAGTTCGCCCTGGGCGATGAGATTTTTTACGGTAGGGCCAATGGCTTCGGCCAACTGCGCGCCCTCGATGGTGACATCGGCCATATATTTGGACTTGGCTTCACTGTAAGGCATGCCCAAGCCCAGATAGCGCCCCATACGGCCATTACGCCCCCCCTGAGCCGTGACATACAAGTCTCCCGCACCGGGCAGGGTGTAAGCCGTGCGCGCCTGTCCGCCCATGTAATTGACCATATACAGGATTTCGTTCAGCCCCTGGGCATAAATGCCGGCTGACAAGTTATGCATGACCGCACCGCTCTCAGCCACCCCTTCTTTCTCCAACAAACCGTGGACTAGGCCGACCGCTAAAGCATACACATTTTTCATAGCCACGGCTACTTCAACGCCCACAAAGTCGGTATTGGTCCAGACGTGGTAATAGGGGGTCCGCAACCAACCGGCCAGCTTGTCCAGCAAGGCTTGATTCGAGCCGGTAATGACCACGCAGGTATGCCGCTGAGCCGCCAACTCGCCGGCAATTGAGGGGCCGCCAACGGCGTTCAGGCTGACTTTATCCCGGTAGGCAGTGGGCAAACGGCTCCGAAACAGGTCCGGCAAAATGCCCAACTGCTGCCCGTCCCCATGCAGGCCCTTGGTCAAGGCCAGAACCGGCACTTCCGGCGGTAAAACCGGCCCCAGTCTCTCGGCGGCCCATTCCACCCCCAGCGAGTTGACCCCCAGCACCACCAGGTCAGCCCCAGAAATCGCTTCCCCCAGCCGATCCCAGGTATAGGGTAAAACCGAATCGGCCAGGTGACAATTCAAGCGGGGGTGAAAATGGCTGTCGTGAATTTCCTCAATAATATCCCCATCCAGGTGAGTGCCCACCAGGTGGACAGAGTGACCATTCTCGGCCAGGGGAGTGGTGAAGGCGCTACCCATCATCCCCGCACCTAAAATAACTATTTTTGCCATAGTATTCTTGGGGTAGTAGGTAGTAAGTAGTAGGGAATAGGGGAGGTTGCTGCCTACTACTTACTACCTACTCCTTACTCCTTATCCCAGATCAATTCCGCACAGATGCGACAGTTTATTGACATTAAACCGGTTGCGCAGCAGATGGGAGTAGTCCACCGCTTCTTTTACCTCAGCGCTGCTAAAGCCGAGGGCGGTCAAATCGGTTTCCCCACCCACCTGCCTGAGCCAGTCGGCCATTTGCTGAGCTGAGGGCACGGAGGCGGCAATCTCCTGAATATCGGCCCACCGGTCCACAATCTTCTGTTTGAGGTCCTGGTACTCCTGCGCTGAAAGCGATATAAACGGTTTCTGCTCGGCCAAAACCTTGTCCTCAATGCCCGGATACGCCTGAGCGATCTCCCGTTCGTATTGCTCACGGGTGGGCTGTCGCGCCTGATCTAACTGTTTGATAACCTCTGACCGGCTGATCTGGCGCAGCTTATCGTAGTAAGCCGCGCAAATAACGGAAGCCGCCCCTACTTTGACTCCATGCAAAACCGCCGGTTTGTGCTGCCACAGTAATTTCATTTCCAGGTGGTGAGAAATCTGATGTTCCGCCCCCGAGGCAGGACGGGAATTGTTGGCATCCAGCATGCATAGGCCGGATTCGATCAAGCCGTCCATCAGGGCCTGGATGCCCTCGGGTGAGGCCTGGCTGATTTCCGGGACGCGCTCCACGCATTTATCTACGGCGACGCGCACCCGCTGGCTGATGGCCTCGTCGTGGGTTTCACCCCACAGCAGTGCGCCCAGCCGCCAGTCGGCCAGGGCAATGTATTTGCCTAGCATGTCGCCAAAACCCGAGGCGCTCATTCTCTGGGGAGCGGCGCTCAATACCTCGGTATCGCCAAAAACCCCCAGTGGTGACTGGCAATAAACCGTTTTCTTGAAGCCGACAATGACCGAAGGCGCTCCGGCGCTAGTATAACCGTCCACCGAGGCGGCGGTGGGAAAGGCGATGAAGTTGGAACGGGTATGGAAACTGACAAAGCGGGTAATATCGGTGAGCGAGCCGGAGCCGACAGCCACAAAGGTCCGCTCCTCCCGGCCGGTATCCAGCATAACCTGGACAAAGTACTGTTCGGTTGCCGTGATTTCCTCGCCTTTTAATAAAGAAACTTTGACATCAAACCCGGCGGCTTTTAACTTTTCGGCTAATCGCCGACCAGCGGCGGCATAGGTGTTGTTGTCGGCCACTAACATCAACTTGTCAAGATGATGCTTGTGGCAGTATTCAATCAGGTGATCGGCGGCATTTTTGCCAATGTAAATAAAAAGATCGTCTCGCATGAGAAATTAGAACTCCTTGGTGATTATCATAGACCTTTAGGGTTTGCTAAACCCTAAAGGTCTCGATTGTTTTAAAGCGGCGGTTAATTCGGCTAAATCCTGCATTACAAAATCGGGAGGGTGGGGCGCGCTGGGAATATCTTCCGGTTGAGCCTCCCCGCTCAGCACTAATACGGTGGTAACGCCGGCGGCCCCTAGCGCAATATCGGTATAAAGTCGGTCGCCAACCATACAAATTTGGTCTACCGGCGTCGCCGTTCTTTCGACCACGGCTGCGATCATCGGCGGGTTGGGTTTGCCGATAACCACATCGGGCCGGCGTCCCGTCGAAGCTTCGACCAGGGCCATCATTGCTCCAATATCGGGCATAAAGCCGCCAGGAATAGGGCAGTTGAAATCGGGATGGGTAGCGATGTAGGGTACGCCGGTCCGGACCAGGTCACACAAGCGCCACAACTTTTGGTAAGTTAAGGTCGTATCAAAACCGAGGACGGCGTAATCCGGCGTTTCCGCGTCCGCGTCAACCAGCTCAAAGCCGTGATTTTTAAATTCTTCCTCCAAAGCCGGCGTACCGACCAGGTAAATTTTGGCCCCCGGCTTTTCCCGGTGAAGGTAGACCGCCGTCGCTTCGCCGGAGGTAAAGATTTTATCCGGGCTGACCGCCAGGCCCAAGTGGACCAGTTTTTCGGCGTATTGGCCACGGTGTTTGGAGGAGTTGTTAGTTAAAAACAGGTAATTGATGTTGTTTACGGCCAGTAATTCGATAAATTCAAGAGCGCCCGGCAATAACTTATCGCCCAGGTAAACAGTGCCGTCCATATCCAACAAGAACAGGCGAATATCGGCTAATTTTGAGAGGGCCTCAGGCGTCATGGCGAGTCAATTCGGTGAGACGGTGGAGCAGCGTTTGCAGGGTAGGGAACAAGGGCTTGTAAACTTCCTGGTACAGCCGCTCATAGAACTGCTGGGTTTCCGGGTTGGGATCGAACTGATCGGCGGTATCGGTCATTGCGGCGGCAGCCTGGTAGGCGTCGAGGTACCAGCCGGCGGCAACGGCGGCCAAAATGCCTGCTCCCAGGCAAGTGGCTTCGGTGGTGGTCGAGCGCACAATAGGCACACCGGTCACATCGGCCATGATCTGGCACCACAACTTGCTGCGACTACCTCCACCCAGGGTGATGTACTCGCTGAAGGGTTGGCCAGTGGCGGCCATGACCCCTTCGCCGGCCAGGCGCTGCTCAAAGGCAATGCCTTCCAGGATGGCTCGATAAAAATGTTCCCTGCTATGGAAAGTGTTCCAACCGACCGCAATACCTGATGCTGCCGGGTCCCAGTAGGGCGTGGAAACACTGGTCCAGTAGGGCACCAGCATCAAGCCCAATGCGCCGGGGGGAACTTTGGCCGCAGCCGCCTCCAACAATTCTTCAGGACTGAGGGGCAGCCCGATGTCGCGCAAGTCGGCGGCCATTTTTTCGACAAACCAGCTCACCGTGAGCAGGCCGCTGCGGATGACTGTTTCCAGAAAATAGGTTCCGGCAATCGGCGCGT
>CAZRYD010000235.1:0-2692 GCA_964604225.1 uncultured Caldilineaceae bacterium | reverse complement strand
CGTACATGGTGCGGAAGGCTCGATCTACCACGTAATCGGCGCTGAATGGGCCGCTGACGACGGCGGTACCCATATTTAGATAGGCTCGCCCTTCACCCATGGCGTTGGCTCCCAGCCCGGCGCATTGACCATCGCCCGCGCCGGCCACCACCGGCAGCCCGGCGGGTAAACCGGTGGCGGCTGCGGCTTCAGGGCTAATTTTCCCGATAATTTCTCCCGGCGGGAACAGTTCGGGAAACTGGTCCAGCCGGAAACCCAGCGGGTCAATTAAATCCGCCGACCAGCGGTGCGTTTGCATATCCACCAGTCCCATCGGGTCGGCGCAGGCGAGACTGGTGCGGAAGTGGCCGGTCAAACGGTAGACCAGGAAGGCGTGCGTTTCTAAAAATTTGTGGGCCTGCCTCACAATCTCCGGTTCATGCTGTTGCAGCCAAACGAGCTTGGGCAGGGAGGGGGTCATCGAGAGGGGTTTGCCGCTGATTTGATGAATCTTAGCGGCCCCAATTTTGTCGGCCAGATAGGTTAATTGGGCCTGGGTACGCTCGTCAAGCCACAAGATGGCGTGGCGAATAGGTTGGCCCTGACTGTTGATGGGCACAAAGCTTTCGCGCTGATGGGTAAGACACAGCGCTTCGACCCTGGCCGCGTCAACTTGACTCAATACCTCTTTTAGGGCCACACCCAGGCTGCGCCACCAGTGTTCAGCATCCTGCTCAAACCAGGTCGGGGTCGGTCGTAACAAAGGATAAGAGTCGCGACCTTCGGCGACGGCTTGTCCGTGTTTATTCCAGGCAATCGCTTTGCAAGCCGTCGTGCTGCTGTCAACGCCGATAACAAGTGAATCGTTCATGGATTTCTTCTCTATTTAGGCAGTTCCAAGATTTAAATTATTCAAACCACGCTCAACAAACTCGCCTAACTGCAGATACTTTTTATACAACTCATTATACGTTTCTACACGTTCTTTTTCCGGCATATAGACCGACAGAAACCCTTCACGCATGGCCGCTTGGGCCTCTTGAAGGGTGTCGTATACCCCCGCCGCGACAGCCGCATACATCGCCGCTCCTTTCGCGCAGGCCTGGGTTGACGCAGAGACTGAAATTGGTCTATTCAAGACATTGGCCAGGACCTGCATGACAAACGGCGATTTCTGGGCAATCCCGCCCACGGCGATAATCCGCTCAACACTTAAGCCTTCAGCCAGAAAACTTTCCAAAATTCTACGAGACCCAAAGGCTGTCGCCAGCACAAGGGCTTTATATAGTTGGGACACGGTCGTGCCTAACTGTAGGCCAGCAACAGCGCCGGTCACATGTTCATTCACCATCGGATAACGACGCCCATTAAACCAGTCCAGGGCAGTCAGGTCAGGTTCATCGTCAGGCATAGCTTGACAGCGCGTGGTGATTTCCGGGATGATTTTCGCGGAGAATTCTTCGGTAAGGGCCTTTTTCTGTTCTTCGGTTAACAAACCAGATGAAGGCAAGATATGCTTTATCGGCCACATCAAAATCTCTTTCAACCAGGCGTAGACATCTCCAAACGCGGCTTGTCCGGCTTCTATCCCCACAAAGCCGGGCATGATGGAGTTTTCGGCCTGACCGCAGATTTCTTTCAGGACCTTCCCTTTCAGATGCTCATAATGCTCAATCAGCATGTCAACGGTTGAGGTCCCAACTACCTTCACCAGGACATGGGGTGCAATGCCTACCCCGACAGCCCCAGCGTGAGCATCAAAAGAACTTCCGCCAACAATGACATGCGGGGATAGTCCCAATCTGTCGACCCACTCTGCGGTCATCTGGCCAACCCTGGCATCCGCTGTTTGCGGCGGTCCACCGTAATGATCTCGCACGGTGGCCAGGTACGGGTCGAGTTGGGCTAGAAATTCCTGAGCAGGTAAGCCGCCAAACTCGCTGTGCCATAAAGCTTTATGACCGGCTGCACAGGCGGAACGATACATCGTTAGCGGGGCAGTCTGCCCGGTTAATAACGCTGGAATCCAGTCACAATGCTCAACCCAGGACCAGGCCGCCTGTTTGACCTGCACCTCAGTGCGGATTGTATGCAGGATTTTGGCCCAGAACCATTCTGAAGAATATTTCCCCTGAAATTTGGTATAATCTTCCCCGCCCCATGCCGCGGCGGCATGATTGATTTCTTCGGCTTCCTGAATCGCCGTATGGTCTTTCCAAAGATGGAACATCGCATGGGGATTGTCTTCAAACCCCGGTAGTAAGGCTAAGGGAACACCGGCTTGATTCACCGGGCATGGGGTTGATCCGGTAGTATCAACAGCGATGCCTTTGACATATTTCTCTGCGCTTCCCCCGGCATTTTTTACTGCCCCTCTGACACAAGACTCAAGCCCCTCCGTATAATCACGAGGGTGCTGCCGAAACTGATTATTCCTCGGTTCACAATATTTCCCGTCCCGCCAACGGGGGTAGTAATAGAGATCTTCACCTAATACCTCATTGTTCCGGGCGTCAACCACTATCGCTCTGACAGAGTCAGTTCCAAAATCAACGCCAATCACAAGATCGTTTTGCATCATATACTCTCTTGGATGGATAGAAGCGGCATTGTTCCTTAATGGAAAATTCGATAACAGACATAGATTTGGTGGTACGGACTACTACACTGTCAGGTATAATTTGACACAATGAAATTCTGCTTGATACTACCT
>CAZRYD010000234.1:0-11074 GCA_964604225.1 uncultured Caldilineaceae bacterium | reverse complement strand
TTTCATGGTAAGATATTCCAGGGGTAAAATCCACCCAATTCTTGCGGTCCTTTAAAATCAGAGCATGAATTAATTTGCCCATCGTGCCCGAAAATGCTAAAATAACTCTCACCAATGGGGAGTCGTCTAATGGTAGGACTGCAGATTCTGGATCTGCCTGTTGGGGTTCGAATCCCTGCTCCCCAGTATCAAAATTCTGTAGGGCAAGATAGCCTCTTGCCCTACTTTTTTTAATAGAGCCCGTATGGCCCGGCCCACCACAAAAAGCACGTATTGGTTAATATTTCTTGGCCTTTTGAGTGTGGCGGTGGCTGCGGTAATGGCTGTTCTCATTTACTTATTACTCACCCTACCTACTCCCGCCGCCGACACCCCAATTACGGCCACTCCCAGCCGCTCGGCACTGAGCTTGCCCACAGTACCCCTGCCTACAGCCACCCCTGGCCCACCTCCTTCGGTTGAAGATGCCGTTTTTGCGGCGCAAAAACCCATAAAAGGGTTGGCCGATTGTGATACATCCGGTTTCAAGGGGGTTGTGTCGGCCAGCAATGGCGACCGTTTGGAAGGAGTCCAAATTACTGTCTGGGAAGAAGGAGTGGGCTTGCTGGCGGTCGACACGACCGACGCCGGGGGAACTTATAGGATTGAGCTTAAAGATAAACCCAGCCAGCGTAAATTCTGGGTGCAGGTTTATCAAAATGACGTGCCTGCTTCCGAGCCGCTGTCGGTGGAGACACAAGCCGACTGCCGAAAGGGCTTTCAAATTTACCAAATCAATTGGCGGGCGAAGGAAGAGTAACCAGTAACAGGATAGCAAGGTAGCAGGTAGACGATTTGCTACTTTGTTACCCTGCGACTCTGCTCCTCTGCCCTACCTTACAAAGGATTCTATGCAAACCACAATCTATACCAATGCAACTGGTTTTGAGCAGTTGGCCCAGGAATGGGATGACCTGTTGGTCCGGTCTGTCAACGTGCCTTTTTTTATGCGCTATGTTTACCAGCACACCTGGTGGCAATACCTGGGCAACGACGACCTGGTTCTAATGGCCATTCGCACCGACGAAGGCCGTTTGGTGGGATTGGCCCCGTTGTATGGTAGCGGCAGCCAGGCCGGTCGGCGTGAATTGAGTTTTGTCGGCTGTGTGGATGTGTCTGATTATCTGGACCTGCTGGTAGATCGAGATTACGTGGAGCCGGTTTATCAAGCTTTCCTTGACTGCCTGGCAAGCGGCGGGGTGGCCTGGGATAAGCTTTATCTGTGCAGCCTGCCCCACAACTCGATCACCCACACCCATTTGGCCGAGGCGGCCCGCGCTCGCGGCTGGCGAGTTGAGGTTAAGCAGCAAGATGTTTGCCCGGTGATTAGCCTGCCCGGTGAGTGGGAAGAATATCTGGCCGGCATTGACAAGAAACAGCGCCACGAGATTCGCCGCAAAACCCGCAAAATCGAAAGCGAAGCCGAAACACGCTGGTACGCCGTTAGCTCAAGCGATGAGATCGATCAGGCGATGACTGCCTTTATTGAATTACACCAAAAATCCACCCAGGACAAAGAGGATTTTTGGACCGAGGCGTTGATCCAGTTCTTCACCGCCCTGGCCAGCGAATTGACCAAGCTCGGTTGGCTAAAGCTGTATTTTATCGAAGTCAACGGGGCTCGCGCCGCAGCCATGCTCTGCTTTGACTACAACAACGAATTTTTACTCTACAACTCCGGCTTCGACCCGGAGCAGTTTGCCCAATTCAGCCCCGGCAACGTGCTGACCGCCTACACCATCCAAGATGCCATCCGCCTGGGTCGCAAGCGCTACGATTTCTTGCGTGGTGACGAAGTTTACAAATTCCGCTTTGGGGCCGTCGCAGAGCCGGTTTATGATTTGGAGATTTACCGATAATAGTTCATTTTATGGAATAGTAACGGTCAACGCGACTGGTCTCCTCGTCAACTTATTTGATTGGTGTTTAACAAACTGGTACAATCAGAGGGGAGGTGATGGTGGTTATGACTTTACAAGAGATTATCGTTGATATTCACGCGCTCAATGAGGATTTGGAAGTTTACGAACGCAAGTATGGCGTGCTTTCTGAGACTTTTTACGAGTTGTACCTAAGCGGCGAAGAACCCGAAGATGAAACCTGGGTGCTCGATTGGGCTGATTGGGCGGGTGCGTACAAAATTCGATTGCGCCGCCAAGAACAATACCGCCGAACTATTGAGGCGCTGCGGGAGCAAACCTTATCCCTGGCCGATGTAATTGAGAAAACCAGCCGCCGTGAACCCATTCCAGTCGCTTCGTGATTATGAAGAATTTGTTTACACCCTCCAGCAGAGCTTTCCCCTTATCAAAAGTTCGAGCCTGGTAGTTGTCCAACGGGGCAAACGAGTAGCTATCCTACAGGGGGAGCTAAGTTTTGCTTATGGGTATCGTATTGTAATCAGAGAACGCCTGTCATACGATGATGCGGTGGTGATTGAGGATTACGGATACGAATTATGGCACAATGTCGAAAAGATAGCCTGGTATGACTCCCAGCCGCACCCTAACGATACCAGCTTAGCCAGTTCCCACCCTCACCACAAACATATTCCGCCAAATATCAAACGAAATCGTATTCCTGCGCCTCAGATGAGTTTTACCCAACCTAATCTATTGGCACTCATTCAAGAAATTGATGACTTGATCAAAGAGCTTGCGAACGAGTCGGGTGAATAATAGGTTTTGTGAGTGAGTGAGGTAAACACTGTTTGAAACTTATGATCAAGTATATCGCTATGCTCAGCGTCCATACTTCTCCCCTGGCCACCCTTGGCGGCAAGGAAACCGGGGGGATGAATGTCTACGTGCGCGACTTGACCCAGGAGTTGAGCCGCCGGGGCCTGGCGGTGGACGTATATACCCGCTCCCAGAACCCGGCGACGCCCCGGATTCAAGCGCTGGGCGAGTATGGCCGAGTCATCCAGGTAAAAGCCGGGCCGGAACAGCCTTACAACAAAAACCTCATCTTCAACCATCTGGCCGAATTTGAAGCCGGGGTGCAGGCGCAGGCCAAAGCCGATGGAATCCAATACGACCTTATCTTTGGCCACTACTGGCTCTCCGGCCTGGTGGCCAATGCCCTGCGCCGGGTCTGGCATATCCCCATTGTCCAGATGTTTCACACCCTGGCCGAGATGAAAAATCGAGTGGCCCAAACCCCGGCGGAGCGTGACCCCGACCAGCGGGTCAACTGCGAAGGTGAAATTATGCGCTTCGCCGACCGGCTAATTGCGGCTACCCCCCTGGAGAAAAACCAAATGACCTGGCTGTACGGCGCTAACCCGGACCTCATCTCGATTGTGCCGCCGGGAGTAGACCTGGCCCGGTTTAAACTGCTGGACCAGCGCGAGGCGCGGGCATATTTGGGCGTGCCGGCCCAGCATCAAATGATTTTATTTGTCGGCCGGATTCAACCGCTCAAGGGGATTGACACGTTGATCCGTGCTCTGGCCCTGGTGCAAAAGCGCGAGCCGACCCTGACCCAAAATATCTGCGTTTCCATCATCGGCGGTGATCCCAACCCCGACTCGGAAATCGAGCAGGCTGAATTCGAGCGCTTGGAAGCCCTGCAGGCGGAGTTGGGTATCGGCGACATGGTCACTTTCCTGGGGGCTAAAGACCAGGACACGCTGGTCTACTATTACGCCGCCGCTGAGATCGTGGTTATGCCCTCCCACTATGAGTCCTTCGGGATGGTGGCCCTGGAAGCGATGGCCTGCGGCACGCCGGTGATTGCCTCTGATGTCGGCGGCCTGTCGTTTAACATTGAGGATGGCTATAACGGCTATCGCGTGCCCGACCGCAACCCGCAGGCCATGGCCGACAAGATAATCTTGTTGCTGAAGCATCGGGTTCTGCGTGACCAATTGGGTGAGCAAGCTCGACTGTGGGCGCAGCGTTACAGTTGGGTTAATATTGCCGAGGAACTTTTAGAGGTATTTGAGCAAACAGAGGGCAGTTACCAGAACCGGGTCAAACGATTGAACGTTTAACCCTCAACGAAGCGATCAATCTCGATAATCGCCTGGAGATTTTCGGGTGGGGTCTTGGGGGGGATAACACAGGCTGGGGCTAAAATCAAACGCCTGCCGCCAGTCTGGTCGATGGCTTCTTGGGCTTGGGCAGCTACTTCGCCGGGAGACCCCTGCGCCAGAGTCGCCACATCGAGACCCGTAAGTAGAGTCTTGTCGGTCAGGTTCAGGGCTTCCTTCAACGAAGGCCCGTTTTCGTGATTGTGCCAACTGACGGCGTGGGCGGGGTATTGATTCACCGTGGTGAAATGGGGATTGGCCCCATGCAGATGCAGCACCAGCGGCGCCGGTTGGAGCTTGACCCGTTCCAGGGCAATTAAATCATAACGCACTACAAACGTCTGGCACATTTCTTCTGTCAGTAGATCGGCCTGGGAGAGTTGGCTGGCAAAAAAGATGCCGTCTGCACCGGCCTCCAGCACCACATCGGCAAAGCGCGAAGTTGTTTCGGCAATCGTAGCCAGACCAATATGAACATCGGTGGGATTATCTTGGAGATGATCCAGCAGCGCCTCACCGGCCAGCTTGTAAGCAATGGTCAAAGGGCTAAAAATGGTCATTAAGACCGGAGCATCCTCTTTATCCAGTTGACCGGTCAGAAGCTTGATCGCGTCGAGCGTCCGGCCATAGCTGCCGGTGGTTGAACTCAGGGTGGTTAAATTGCGCCAATCCTCCGGCTTTCTAATGACCGGTTTCTTCAGGGTGGGCGACTGGTCGTCATCCTTAGAGAGGAGGACCTGTGCCCCCCAGTCTTCAATAGCATAAAAACCGCTAGGGGTGAGCTTAATTAAATCAAGGTCATACTTTTTGTAAAAAGCCAGGGTGGCCGAAGCCAGGCCGGCCGGGGTTTGGTCTTGCTTGTGAAAGTGCCGCCACAAACTTATAGGTACCCGGTCAACTGGCTGACCTTCCAAGGCAGCATACACTCGCTCGCGTTTGTTCACCGCAACTTCCTTCTTTCGGCAAAAATAAAAATGTCCCCAAGAAGCCCCCATAATAGCATAAAGTGGGCTACTATACAATCACTGCGGGTGCGCGTGGTAGCAGGGGGAGGCTTTGAAATGAGGTCAGCTCAGCAAGCGAAGGCTGAGTTCCTGTACACAGGCCAGGTGATGAGTCAAATCATCGCGTAGCTGGGCCACCTCACGGCCATAATCCAGGCGGCGGGCCAGGAAAGCAAACTCCTCGCTTTCAGCCGGAGGCACGGTCAGGTCTTTGGCATTGCCGCGCACCATGCGCAAAGCGTTAATCAAGCGGCGTAAAAAATTATGGGCCTCGCGCAACTGGTGGTAATCATCAGCCGAGATGATCCCGGCCGCGGCCAGCGCCCGCATGGCCTCACGCGTATTGGTTAAGCGCAGGCCAGGGTTGGTATGTCCGTAGGTAATTTGTAAACCCTGGACCAGATATTCGACATCTACCAACCCGCCCGGGCTAAACTTGGCGTTGATTGTCCCCGCCGTTACTAAATGTCTGACCTGCCGCTCGCGCATGCCGCGCATAGCCGCCACGTCGAAGGGCGCGCCGCTATAGATAAGTTCGTCGCGCAAGCGGACAATCTGGGCCCCCAAATCGGCGCTGCCGCTGAGGGGCCGTAATTTAACCAGGGCCTGCCGTTCATAAGGCCAGGCGTCCCCTTCCGGGCCAAAGTAGCGCCGAAAAGCATCCAACGAGACCGCCATGCTGCCCGCTTTGCCGTAAGGTCGCAGGCGTAGGTCTAGCTCAAATACACCCTCCTGCCGGGCGCGAATAGCCTGGTTGACCTCCTGAACCAATTTGTCGTAAAACTCCGCCGTGGTGATCAGGCGAGGACCTGTGGTCTGGCCGTTGCCGGCATAAATCAACATCAATTCGATATCGGAGGCAAAGCCCAATTCCCGCCCGCCGGCTTTGCCCAGCCCGCAAACGCTCAAGGCCGAGGGCTGGCCGTCTTCCCGGCAAGGTGTGCCGAATTGAACGCGCAATTCCTCTTCGCACAGGCGGCCAGCTACCTCAACGACGACCTCAACCAGGTCGGTCAACTCCTGCGAGAATTGCCCAAATCTGGTAATGTGGCCCTGAATCTGGCGCATATCAATCCGAAACATCTCACGGTCTTTGAAGGCGTTGAGGGCTGCTCGACGAGCCTGGCCGTCGGTGGCTGACTCCAGGGCCTCAGCCAGTTCCGCCTGCAACTGCGCTTTGGCCTTGGCCGCAGCTAGCGCATCCACCTCACGCACCACCGGAAACAGATTGGCGTGCTGCATGCGCAAAAAGTCGTTCCACAGAAAATCGCTCACGCCCAGCAACCGGGCCAGCGT
This sequence comes from uncultured Caldilineaceae bacterium, assembly GCA_964604225.1. Lineage (GTDB taxonomy): Bacteria > Chloroflexota > Anaerolineae > 4572-78 > J111 > DSQQ01. The sequence continues at coordinate 4,702 of CAZRYD010000234.1, read as the reverse complement.
ATCCAGCACTTCGGGGCGTTCGAGCGAGGCCAGTTCATCGGGCCAATCAGGACGCCTAAACAGTTGGCCCAAAAACTCCCGAAAGTGGAGGAGCGCCAACGCCGGGTTGGGGGAACGCGGCAAAAGATGGGTAAAATGTTTGGTCAAAACGGTGGCGACGCGCAGTTCGCGCTGCTTTTGAGCTGACATGATTTTTTGGCCGTGGGTATCGCTGACATACAGCGTATCCCAAACTCGACTGCCGACGGTATCAACGGTCATGCGGCTGATATTAACCCCGTTGAGGGCCAAAGCATTGGTAAATTCGTATAAAAAGCCAACAGTATCCGGGGCGTCAATCCGCAGCACGGTGTAGTGCTCCGAACTTTCGTTATCAAGCTCAATATCAATGGGGTAAAGCGTCTGCGGAGCCACTGCCGTTTCTCGCAGGGCGTCGCCCACCCGGCGGGCCAACTCCCCTTGGGCTTCGCGCTGCTCGCCTGCGGCCAGCCGCCGCACCAAAGCCTCCAATTCAGCGGCATAGCTCGACCAAAAGTCTAAGGTGGGAGCAGCCACTCCCCCCCCGGCCACCGCCCGCACGGTGAACTCATCGACAATTTTTTTGTGACCCTCCCTCTGTTGGGTGTTTTTGGCAAGCTGATGCTGCTGCCGGGATGAGCGGCGACGTCCTGCTTGAGTTAAGGCCGGGGCCGGGCCGGTCGGCGGATCGTAGGTAAAGACGTGCCCATCCACAATATCAAAGTTGTGCACAAACAGCAGGCCGCAAATCAGCGAGAGTTCCCCCAAATAATCGTAGCCCACAATCGTCACCCGCCAGTGCTGCTGGTCGAGGGGCACAGCCTCTACCTTGACCAGATGCCGCTCATCCAATTGCTCGGCCAGGGCGGTGTGGCGTTTAATATCCTGATCCGTAAAAGTGACGGCATAGGAAGGGTGCATGCGGACCAGGTGCGGCACCACGTCGGGTGTGGTGGCTGCTGAATTAGGCTCAGTCATCGTTGACCCCCTCTCCTCTTCAAAATGTTGCTGGTAAATAGCTCGAATAACCGCGCTGTGTTGTTGATAGCGGGCTATAAATTTTTGCCCCGCCTCCGGCCCCTGGAAACCCAGCCGGCGAGCCAGGTGGGCCCGCGCCTCGTCGTCGCCGGGCAGCAGGTGGGTTTGCTGGTAATGCATCAACTGCAAATGGTGTTCTACCGTGCGCAGGAAGATGTAACCATCTGCCAGGGCCCGGTATTCGTCGCTTGACAAAAAACGGTGGGTGCGCAGGCGGGTGAGCGCTTCCAGGGTGTTGCAACTGCGGAGTTCCAGGCGTTGGCCGCCGTGCTCAAGCTGTAAACATTGGACCACAAATTCAATATCCCGGATTGAACCCTGGCCCAGTTTCACCTCGCCCCACTCCTGGCCGCGCTGGCGCAACCTGGCCTCGATGCGCTGCTTGAGCGCGTGCACTTCAGTTCGGGGGACCGCGCCATTGGAGTCAAAGATAAGCGGCTGGGCCCGGCGCAAAAACTCCTGCCCCACGGCCTGGCTGCCGGCGATGGCGCGAGCTTTGAGCAAGGCCTGTTTTTCCCACAATCCGGCGTGTTTGGCCAGGTAAGCCAGGTGTCCCTCGACCGACGAAACGAGCGCGCCATCTCGTCCCCAGGGACGCAGCCGCATGTCCACCCGGTAAAGAAAGCCTTCACCGGTGACCCGCACCAGCATATCAATCAAGCGCTGGCCCAGAGGTTGGTAAGCCGGGGCGTCCGCCTCAACCAGAAAGAGCAGGTCAATATCGGAACTGTAGTTGAGTTCCTCGCCGCCCAACTTGCCCATAGCGATCACCACAAAATTGTCGGGCTGCAAGTTTGATTGTTGGGCGGCCAGGCTGAGGCAAGCCTGCACCAGGCTGTCGGCCAGATAGGAGAGCTGCGCGGTAATGCTGGGCAGGTTCGACAAGCCCAGCAAGTCGCTGGCCCCAATCCGCAGCAATTCGCGGCGCTGGAAACGCCGCAGCCCATCGAGAAGTTGGATGTCCCACCCAGAGCCAGGCCTTCCGTCACCTGCGTGTATCTCAATCTCATCGACTACGGCCTGTATGTCTAGCAAAAATTGCTCGGCGGTTTTGGGCCGGGTTAGCCGTTTGTGATTTTTAAGCTGATCAAAATATTCGGGGTGGCGCAGCAAAATTTCGGTGAGAAACTGGCTGCCGGCAAAGAGGGTAATCAGGATTTCCAGTCCACGCGGATGCCGGGCCAGCTTGCGCAACAGAGCGGCTCGGTCGGGGTTGTTCTGGACCAGGCGTTCAAAGTTAATCAAAGCCCGGTCGGGGCTGGCCGCATCGTCCAGGGTGCTTAGCAGGTAGGGTAAGCAGGCGGCAAAATCCGGCTCTTGGGCCAGGTGTTGGAGCGTGCGTTGCGCTGCCGGTCCAGCGGCAAACGCATGCGAGGTCAACAGGTGGGACACATCTTGGTGACTCAGCGGACTCGACAACAGCTTGTCTGCATGTTTATCAGTTGTGGCTGCCATTTGCCCGGTATTATAGCCAAAAGTAGGGCGAGAGTCCAAGTGTGACCGAGGGTGAAATTGGCCTTGTTTTTCTTGAGGATTTGAGTCGGCTCAATCAGGGGCCAGATAGAGGAAGGCATACATGAGCAAAAACAGGCCGGCCAGACCAATGGCAGCGTGTAAATCGTGGCCTCCGCCGATAACAATAATGGTCAATGGGGCCAGGATTGCCCCGGAGATTAAATCCCATTTGATGGGTTGAGGCGGCCCAAAGCGATGAGGATTGTGGGCAAGGCTGAAACTTTCCCGGTGGCCGTAGCTCCGCAGACAGGGCTGGAGCGGGCTGGTTGTCTGCCTGGCCTGGCTCTGGATATATTCAGCCAACTCACCTAGCTCAATTTGCCCATCATTAAACAAAGTAGACCTCAAAGGTTTCAAAAACCTTTGAGGTCTCTCTTAACAAAAACTGCGCTGATGATGTGGTGAAATTAAGCGGGGCTGCTTAGCTTAAGGATGGAGAAGACCGCCCCTTGCGGGTCTTGCAAAACGGCAAAACGGCCTACTTGCGGAATATCCGTTGGGGGTACAGCGACCTGCCCGCCGAGTTGCCTGGCTTTCTCGACACTGGCGTCGCAATCGGCCACCGCAAAATAAATCGCCCAGTTAGATGGCATATCTCCCCATTCCGGGCGAATCTGCATCATGCCTGCATTCATCTGATCGCCATGCATGAATACGGTGTAGGGACCGCCCTCCATCTCCTGCGTCTGGGCATTCCAGCCAAATAGCCCCGAATAAAACTGGCCTGCCTTGACCGTATCTTTGGTAAGCAACTCATTCCAGGTGAGCGCGCCCGGCTGGTTGACCAGCTTGGCCCCGATATACCGCTTGGGCTGCCAGGCTCCCACAACGCCGCCGGTCGGGTCTTGCAGCATGGTCATCCGCCCCTCTTCCATCACGTCGAACGGCTCCATCAGCACCGCGCCGCCCAGCGCTTTGGCCTTGACCGCAATCTCGTCGGCGCTGGCCACCGAGACATACGAATTCCAGTGCGGGGGAATGCCCTGTTCCTGTGGACCTTGCTGATACAGGGCCGCTACATCCTGGCCGTCAATTTGGCACATGGTGTAAATCATGTCCGGCCCGGCGGGCATATCAACCATCGTCCAGCCGAACAGCCCGGTGTAGAACTTCTTGGCCGCCTTGGCATCGTTGGTGCCCAAATCCAACCAACAAAAAGTACCGGGGGTGTAAGATTTCATTTCCGTCATAGTTTGCCTCCTATTTTGGTTATAAATAATGATTTTGGGAACAAAGAGTCCTGCCGGGGGTAAAACAGGCGCAGGACATTTTTATTATAGAACATTTGTGCTATCGAGTCAAATATACCCGTCAAATCTGGTGTATTTCACTTTAGGGGCGGCTTTGGTTCTTTGAATCGCTGAGATCGCTGAATTTACTGAAATCGCTGATGAAGGCATCAAATTCAGCGAATTCAGTGCAATCATTCTTCTCAGTGATTCAATCCTGCCCCAAAATCGAAATGCTCGCCGTCAAATCCAGATGGAGCAAAATTTTAGCTGGACAAATCGGCAGATGGCTTTATAATAAAAGCAGCCACCGATGAGCAACAAATTCGCCTACGACGTTTTTCTGAGCCATAACAGCCAGGACAAGCCGGCCGTGCGCAAACTGGCCCGGCGACTGGCCGCTGCCGGCCTGCGCGTTTGGTTTGACGACTGGGTCATCAAGCCCGGCGACGACATCTACCTGGCCGTGGAACGCGGGCTGGCCGACTCGCGGACGCTGCTGCTGTGCATGACCCCGGCCGCCTTTGGCTCCGATTGGGTGGGCCTGGAGCGCAGCACCGTGCTCTTCCGCGACCCGAACAACCAGGACCGCCGCTTCATCCCCTTACTGCTGGCCGATTGCACCCTGCCCGACACCCTGCGCCGCTACAAGTACGTGGACTACCGGGCCGAAGCCGACGACGCTTTTGCAGAACTACTAAGCGCCTGTCGCCCCGAAACCGAACCCCCTGCCCCTGTCGTGCCGCCTAAACCGGCGGAAAAATCCAAAACTCCTGCCACCCCACCTAAACCAACGGTAAAACCTAAGCCAGCGCCGCCACCGGAGCCGCCCAAGCCGCTGGCCGTGCTGGAACGAAAACTGACGGGACACGAGGGCTGGGTGTACAGCGTGGCCGTCAGCC
>CAZRYD010000233.1:10127-11194 GCA_964604225.1 uncultured Caldilineaceae bacterium | reverse complement strand
TATAAGGTTCTGCGCGAAAAAGTGCCGCTCTTGCCCTCTCGCTATGAAGAGGTAGACACGATCGTGGGCATGCTGCGTGATCTCGGCGAGGAGAGCAGCGGGGTGGTGGCCATGCGGGGCAAGCGGCTGGTCGGCTTTTTGGCGGGCGTGGTGCTCCCTGAGTTTCTGGGCAAGCGGAGTGTGTACAGTCCAGAATGGGCGAATGGGGCTGAGTTGGGGGAAAGCCGTCGAATTTACGAGGAAATGTACCGCCATCTTGCAGCGCACTGGGTTGCGGATGGCTGTTTTACCCACATCGTGAGCATGTTGGGTCACGACCGGGCGGGTATTGAAGGCTGGCAGTGGCTGGGGTTTGGCTTAGCCGCCGTGGATGGCGTGCGGGAGCCAAAGCTGGTAGCAGGTGTTACCGCCGCCGTGGAGGTGCGGCAGGCGAGTATCGAACATGCCAGGGAGGTCTCGCCCCTGCTTGAGGGGCTGGCGCAACACCTGGCGGCCGCGCCGACGTTCTGGATCCACGAGCAGGAGGAACCTGAAACATGGTTAGCGAAGCCGGGGCATGGGCTGTGGCTGGCCTATGAGGCCGGCGGAGAAGTAGTCGGGTGTATGGGGCTTGAGGCCGGGTATCGGGGCGGGTGTGAGGTTTTACAGGATGAGCAGACGGTCAGTGTTGAGCTGGCCTTTACCAGGGAAGAAGCGCGCGGTCGAGGCATCGGCACGGCCTTATTAAACCGCGCACTGACATGGGCACAGGTGGAAGGGTATAAGCGCTGCGCGGTGGACTTTGAGTCCATGAATATCCTGGCCGCCCGTTTCTGGCTGAGGTGGTTCGAGCCGGTTTGCTATTCGCTGATCCGTTGTATTGACGAGAGGGTAGGCAAGGTATCCCAGGCCTGAGCAGGAGGCTTGGATGATGAGGGTACCTGGTGCTATGAGCACCATGAGCGGTTTTACCTCGTGGGAGAAACACCTATGTCATGGCAAGATCAACTTAAGGGCAACTCACTAGCTTGGCTATTGGAGCCTGAATCGCCGGGGGTGCGCTATCTGGCGCTGCGAGACCTCCTGGA
>CAZRYD010000233.1:0-10027 GCA_964604225.1 uncultured Caldilineaceae bacterium | reverse complement strand
CAAGCCCAGCCAAAACTGGTGGAAGTTTGGCTTCCCGGTTTTCTACGTGACCGACCTGTTGCAAAACGTCGAAGCGCTGGTGGGCTTAGGTTATGGCCGTGATCCTCGGCTGATCAACGCCCTGGCCATCATCCGGGCCAAGCAAGACGCCGAGGGACGCTGGCCGTTGGAATATGACTATAGCGGTAAGACCTGGGTGGATTTTGGACCGAAGAAACAAGCCAACAAATGGGTAACGCTGCGGGCTTTGCGCGTGTTGAAAGCCGTGGGGTAACAAGAAACACGGTGATGAGGAAGCGGTATAGTTGTTCGCTAATATGTTAGTATCTCTTGCAAAAATGCAGAAATTTGCTTAAGCCTTTGGTAGTGTAAGAGAGAGGATCTAAAAATGCACCTTAACGGAGAGGCCAAGTATCTAGAAGAATATACGCAGTTACGCGAACTATCTAACGCATATTCCAGAAGATTGCATAAATTAAAGTTACAAGCAGCAACCTATGGAATTGATTGTCCTCCTCATGTAGCGAATGAAATAGAAGATATAGAAAAAAATTTGGCGGGATTAGAAGAACAACTGAATAATGATAAACTTCCTTATACTGAGGCGCACAATAAACTTGAACAGTTAAATCAAGATATAGAGAATATTAACGACAAATTACAAGCAGTTGAGGAAGTACAGGCTGGAATTAAGGAAGTCAAAGAAGAAATCCACATTCTTGAGCAGAAAATATTAGCTGCTATTCAGGCCCAAAATCATGAGAAAATTCCAGAATTGGGAGCTGCATTAGGGAACGCCATCGCTGCACTCGAAAGTCGCCGCCGAAAATCTTTAGAGGTATCCAAGTATCATGAAACTGGCCTCGAAAGCTACAAACGAGGTATGGAACTTTTCGACAAGGGTGATCATAAACAAGCAATGCAGGAATTTCAGTCTGCTGAAATGTCCTTTAGAGAGACTGTCGATGGTGCACAAAAAACAGACAGTAATTTGCCTTTATATCTCACTGACTTGGGAAATAGTCTCACTATGCAAAACCGAGTCACAGATGCGATCCCATTCTACGAACAAGCAATACAGCTATCTGGGCAATACGAAGCAGCAGTTAAAGAACTGGTTAAACGTTTAGTTAATATAGGCAACAAACAAATTAGCAGCAAGCAATTTACTAATGCAATCGATTCACTTGAATATGCACTGGTTCTGTCACCGGATGATGAAACAGCCCAACATAAGCTTGCATTAGCCCTTAATGAAGAAGCTAATGCTAAACTAACGAATAAACCGACACAGCTAGATTGGGATTACGCCAGAGATTTAATGTCACAAGCAATTTTTTATGACCCCACAGTACAACAATATCAAAAGAATTTACAGATAATGCAAGGTGGGACTAATCGCCCAAACGTTGTTTTTCTGGCAGAAAACAAAGAAAACCCACCAACACCGAATGACGCCACTTATTTTGAGGTTTGGTATAGTGATGAACTTCCCGATAACATACGTTATTGGATTGACCTCATTTTGCCACAATTCCGTGAGCTTCTATCAGATCCACCCAAAAAGCATTGCCCTATCCATTTTTGGTGGCTTAATGAGAAAAATTCAAAAATTATCACTCAATTAAAAGAATGGAGCATATCTCAACCAAACATAGCAACCTCAATTTCCTGGAATAATCAACATTATATAGTACTTAATGCTAGTTTTTTTGTCCAGATTGAAGACCCACGTACTATCGTTGGTTTGCTTGCATATCACTTGACTCAAGTGGCATTCACAGAGATAGGAGCTACATCTCATCTTCCAAATAGTGGTGTGTCAGCTGTAACTCTAACTTCAAGTATACAGATAGCGGATTTGTTGACAATTTATAAGGGGCTTGGATTATTCTTATTGCAGTCCCGAAAATATTTGGAGCAACGGGCAGATGGTGGTTTTGAAGGCGACTATCCTGGACTCACGCCAATACAAATTAAACGTTATTTGCGTCGTGCACGAGAAAAAGAAGCCAAAAATAAAATTAATGCTGGGGCGGAGCTAAAACGTCAAGATAAAGAAGATGCCAATGACCAATTTGCGGCTGCAATTCGGATATGGAAAAGGATTGCTCAAGAAGATCCGAACTATGCGTTTGCTTGGTATGAATTATCCATTGCGTATGGATGGAATGGAGACCAAGATAAAGCAGTACAGGCCGCACAACGGGCAGCAAGACTTGACACCAATCCTAAATACAGGCAACGATTGAATAAGTTACAGATGTCAAATGAAAAAGAAGCACGCAAATTTATTAATGATGGGGCAGAGTTTGACAAACTAGGTGATCAGGAAAATGCACGCGGCTGCTTTAAACAGGCAGAAATGATTTGGCGTGGCCATCTAAATTCCTACTTTGATGTGGCGTGTATTCATTATGAATTAGCCTAACGGTTGCGCAATCACAGCCAACATGTTTAATTGAGTGCAAAAACTGGAACTTTTTTCTGAACATAAATCACCTGAATTGAGGCGATTTCTGGACTTGGCTGAGTTATAGCCTCTTGGCTACCCCGGATTTGCTCGTAGGGACGGTTTCGATGCAAATTTCCCGGTAAATCCAAGTTTTGGTCGTCGATTAGCCCAGTTAAAAAGTTCCAATTTTGACGGCTTTGGAAACATCTTCCGTCTGGTTGCGCAATGGTTAGGTTAGGGTTGGCTATGGAATGGCAAAAGCAGATTCGTGAAGCCCTAGATCAATTCCGTATAGCTGTTGCACTTGATCCAAATAATGATAAGTATAACAACTATCTACATAATGTGTTGGCAAGGTATGGTGAGGTGTAACTGGTAGCTAACAAATCGTTCTTGAGAACGTGCCGTCTCTTGCACGTTCTCCCGTGGGGGAATGCTACCGAAGGGGCAGAGGGTTGTTATAAAGCTACTATCCCCGATTTTTTAACCACCCCTTGCTGGCAAGGGCACTTTACTGCGTAGCCTGTTGTACTGGCTCGCAGGCGTGTCAACTCGTGGGTGTTATGTCTCCAAGGAAAGGTGATATCAAAATGGCAAAGTCAGCCTTACAGAATAGTCTCGCCGTTATTTTTGGAATCGCCCTCCTTTTCTGTATTTATGTATTGTTATTCCGCGACACTGCCAACGCTACACACATAGTGGCCGTAATCACCCTACTAATTGGGGGTCTTCTCCTGACCGTATTCGGAGAGCATCTGAGCGGATTTAAGATCGGTCCCGTAGAGGCAAAACTCCGGGATCTCGATAAACGAGTCAACGAGCAGCAAGAAATATTAAACGCAATTCGAACAGCATTAGAAGGAATAATTACAAGATTCGAATACGATAAACTCGAAGGTCTAGAGCACGAAGGACCTTTTATGTGCAATTTCCATGACAATTTGTTATCCGAGATGAAGCAACTATATGATCACGGATTTGTAGACGAAACAGAATTTGGTTCTGGACCAAAACTGGGCCAGTATCGCGGTTTTGGCCAACCGTTTGATTTGAAGAAACATTTTAAGTTGACCGAATCTGGAAAAAAATATTTGCAGTGTCGGCGTGAATGGCAGATCAAAAAAACTGATCCCTCATAGAAAAATCCCGGCCTATCACCAACGAGTGATAAACCGGATTCGTTATGATTATTTAAGGGCTTAATTTTTAGCGATACAAAATTGCCAGGATTGTAATATAGTATGGCTACCATTCACTTACAAGATGTCACCAAAATTTATTCTGCGCAGGCTGTGGCTCAGGCCGGGGGAGGACACACACAGCCCAGCGGCGAGGGAATCGCCGTGACGGCCCTTAATCACGTCAACCTGACCGTTCCTGGTGGCCAGACGCTGGCCATTTTAGGCCCATCGGGCTGCGGCAAAAGTACCCTGCTGCGAATTGTCGCCGGGCTTGAGGCGGATTACAGCGGTCATGTCTTTTACGATGGCCAGGATATGAAAGATATAGCCCCCAAGGACCGTTACATTGGCATGGTCTTTCAAAATTACGCCCTTTACCCTCACCTCAAAGGTTGGGACAACCTGGCTTTCTTTTTCAAAGTGCACGAGATCCCCGACCAGGAAACCGAGGAGCGGATTCGGGTTACCTCCGAGATTATGGGCATCGGCTTTGCCGAACTGCTCCCGCGCAAACCCGGAACTTACTCCGGCGGCGAGCAACAACGCGTAGCCCTGGCGCGAGCCATCTCGCGCAACCCGCGTCTGCTTCTGTTTGATGAACCCCTGTCTAATCTGGATGCCAAACTGCGGAGCCAGACTCGGCTCGAAATCAAACGCTTGCTGCGCCGCTTCCGGATTACCACCCTTTACGTGACCCATGACCAGGAAGAGGCCGTTACCCTGGGCGATCAACTGGCGCTCATGCGCGAGGGGCGGATTGAACAGGTAGGCTCGTATGCCGTGTTACGGCGAGATCCGGCCAATACCTTTGTGGCTAAATTTCTGGGCAACCCGCCCATGAACCTGTTTGCCGGTGGGGTGGTCGAGGGAAACACCCTTTACCTGAGCGATCTCTCTATCGCTCTGCCTGAAACAGCCAGGGTGTGGGCCCATACCGGCCGGCAAGTGACCGTGGGAGTGCATGCTGAGGCCATCCACCTGGTGAGCGGAACCGGACCTCGACCCACTGGATTTCACCTGCCCAGTACAGTCGAGGTGCTTGAGCCAAACTTTGGGCATCGGACCCAACTGGTGCACCTGCACACGGGCAGATTTGTTTACGCGGCCACCGCAGCGATAGATACTCCGCTGAGGGTGGGAGATGAAGTAGAGGTTATTTTGCCCACCGACCACCTCTACTTTTTTGATCGTGAAAATGAACGTCGGATTGGCTAAAATCATCCAGTTGTTTTTGAGAGGTGTGACATGACAGCATCCCATACAAGCCTGACCTTTCAGCCGGACACTGCCGAACCCCTGGCCGAAACCATCCAACAAGCCACCGGACAGAACGTCTTTCTCTGCTACCAGTGCGTTAAGTGCAGCAGCGGCTGTCCCCTGGCCGAGCATATGGACCTGCTGCCCAATCAGGTCATGCGCTCCGTGCAACTGGATGACGCCGGAGTGCTTGGCTCAAAAACCATCTGGCTGTGCGCCTCATGCCAGACCTGCACCACCCGTTGTCCCCAGGAACTGGACATCGCCGGCATCATGGATGCGCTGCGCATCGAGGCCAAACGGCAGGGCTTGCCCCCGGCCTTGCCCGCAGTGGATAAATTCAGCCGCCTCTTCTTGCAAAATATTGGCTTGCTGGGCCGCCTATACGAGGTGGGGCTGATGGCCGGCTTGAACCTGGTCACCGGGCAGCCGTTGAAAGACATGGACATGGGCCTGGAGATGTTGAAGCGGGGCAAGCTCAAACTTATTCCGAGCGTCACCCGGCCTCCCCAAAAGGTGCAGCCGGTCGAGGCCGACGAGAACACCGTGGCCTATTACCCCGGCTGTTCGCTCCACTCTACCGCCGCCGAATACGATCAGACCATTCGCGCTGTCGCCGCTGTCCTTGACCTGAACCTGGTCGAGCCGCCGGGCTGGACCTGCTGCGGTTCCAGTCCCGCTCACTCGACCGACCCGATCCTGGCCACCGTGTTGCCTTTGCACACTCTGGCTACCATCGAACAGATGGGCCTGGATACGGTGACCGCCCCGTGCAGCGCCTGCTTCGCCCGGATGAAGACCGCCGCCCATATCGTCACTCACGATGGCAAGTTGGCCCAGGCAGCCGCAGCGCAACTCGGTTATACCTACCAAGGGACGGTCACGGTGCAGCACCTGCTCGACACCTTGGTCAACCGGGTTGGCCTGGCCAAAATTGAAGTCAGCGTCAAGCAGCCCTTGACCGGCTTGAAGGTGGCCTGCTATTACGGTTGTTTGGTGACTCGCCCGCCCCAGCTTACCCAGGCCGAACATGCTGAGTATCCCATGCAGATGGACGACTTGCTCCGGGCCTTGGGGGCCGAGCCGGTGGATTGGTCCTACAAAACTGACTGCTGTGGCGGGTCGCTTGGCCTGACTCAAACACCGCTGGCATTGGCCATGACCCGGAAAATTCTGCAAAACGCGCATGATTGCGGGGCCGACGTGATTGCCGCGGTTTGCCCGTTGTGTCACGTCAACCTTGATGCGCGCCAGGGTCAGCTTGAGCTCGATTTCCAGACGCCGGTGCTCTACCTGACCCAACTGATAGCCCTGGCCTTTGGCTTGGGGGAGAAACAGGCCGCCCTGAGCAAGAATCTCGTTGACCCCAGGCCGGTGTTGAGAAATTGTTGCCAAGGCCCTAACCTGGACAAGCCAGAGCCAAACAGGATTTGAACCGCAGAGACACAGAGGCACGGAGTTTTTAAATGTCCTTTTTCTCTGCGTCTCTGTGCCTCTGTGGTTAATTTTCTTGCCAATGAGCAAGGATCCAATTTCTAAGGCCCTAAAGGTCTCAGAGACCTTTAGGGCCTGAAATGAAAAGTAGTAAGCTCTGGCCTCCTGAATCCAAGCACCGGAGTAATATGTGGAAAGTGAGGTTGAAAACCATGCAGACTATCAATGTAAAACCGGTGGAGATCATTGGCCGCTGTCGCGCCAATCTGACTCTGGACGATGAATTCCAGATCAAGGGCATGAGATTGGAGAATCCCCAGCACAGCAACCTCTGTTTTCTGGCCCTGGCTCACCTCCCCCCCGCTGTTGCCCAACTTCAAGCGGACAACTATTTCTTTGCCCATGTCTGCTGCCCAGACTGCCTGTCACGTCTGGATTGCGAACATCGGGTAACCTTTTTGTTGGGGCACGCCGACAAATGGGAGTTATGCCAGACAATTTCAGAGTATCGCCGCTTATCTAAACAATTCGGCGAAGAACCAGAACTGGCCCACGAACTGGAAGAACTGGCTATCCGGTATCAAAAACGAGGTGAGTACGCCAAGGCCGTCGAGACCATGACTGAAGCGGTCGCCGAACTGAAGCGGATCTTAATCTGATGACCCGGATCGTTATCTTTGGCGACCTGCATGCCAACTGGGAGTCCCTCCTGGCCCTGCAACAGGCCGAACTGCGCCCCGACGCGATCTTTTGCCTGGGTGACCTCGTCGGGTATGGCCCGGACCCCAAACGCTGCCTGGATGCGGTTCGGGCCAGTGCTAAGCACGTGATTGGCGGTCCACACGACTTGGCTGTGGGGCGAGCGGAAACAGAGGACGAGCGAGCGGAGACAGAATTAATGCAGGCCACCTGGGCGCATACGCGTTCGGTGTTGTCTAGCGGAGACCGGGATTACCTGGCTACGCTCCCCAGCGAAGTGAGCGTCAAAATCGCTGGCACCCAGTTTTGCCTGACTCGTCTCACGCCCGACGACGAAGAAATTGAGACATGCTCCCTGGCCACTATGCCCCAGGCCCGGTTGCGGGAACTGTTTGGCCACATCGAGGCCAACTTCATCCTGTTAGGCGGGCCGCACATCCCGGCACTGCGCCAGGTTGATGGCCGGCTCATCGTTTGCCCCGGCAGCTTGGGCCAGCCGTGCTACGGTGTGCCCGATCCCACCTTTGCCGCCTGGCAGGACGGCCGGGTACAGATCCATCACCTGCATTATCACCCCCAGGATACCATCCGTAAATTGTCGCTTTTGCCGCTGGACCCGGAACAGGTGCTGCGTTTGCAATCAATTCTGCAAACAGGGGGTTGGCCTTAAACTATTTAATTACAAAACATTAATCAAGATAAGGAGATCAACATGAACGCCAAAAAATTATTGATGCTGGTGGGTGACTTTGTGGAAGACTATGAGGTTATGGTCCCTTTCCAGGCCCTACAAATGGTGGGGCACACGGTCCACGCCGTTTGCCCGAACAAGAAAGCGGGCGATACGGTCAGAACGGCGGTGCATGACTTTGAAGGCGACCAGACCTATAGTGAAAAGCCCGGACACAACTTCCGCCTGAACGCTACTTTTGAAGAGGTTGACCCGCAGGCTTACGATGCCCTGGTCATCCCTGGTGGGCGCGCGCCGGAGTACATCCGCCTGGACAGCCGGGTGTTGGAGATTGTCCGGCACTTTGCCGGGGCTAACAAACCAATTGCCTCCATCTGCCACGGTGCGCAAGTTCTGGCTGCGGCAGGCGTGGTCGAGGGAAAAAGCTGCTCGGCTTATCCGGCCGTTGGCCCGGACGTAAATCTCGCCGGTGGTAAATATATGGACATCCCGGTGGATCAAGCTCACGTAGACGGCAACCTGGTCACCGCCCCGGCCTGGCCGGCTCACCCGGTCTGGCTGGCCAAATTCCTGGCTGTACTGGGCACGAAAATTGAGTAAAAAAATGCGTCTCTTGGCCGTTATTTCGGGTGAATATGGCCGCCGGCACGTCAGCAACATCCGGGAGCATGGCCCTCCTGAATGGACGGTGGAAGTCTGGCAGGCGCCGGCCATGCTCCCCATCATCATCGACTATCCAGAGGATTACGTGCCTGCTACCCTCCCGCCGGCCGATTTGATTCTCTCTTTTGGCGAGCAGCGGGGCATCGCCGAACTGCTGCCTGATATTGTGCGGGTGACCGGCGCTCGGGCGGTGATTGCGCCGGTAGACAACGAAGCCTGGCTGCCGCGGGGCCTGGCCCGCCAGTTACGAGGCTGGCTGCAAGAGATGGGCGTCGCCTGCGTTACCCCCAAGCCTTTGTGTTCTTTGATGGAGAGACGCTATAATACCGCCCGTCGCCAGTGGCTTGAATATGACGACCCGCTCATCGCCGAATTTGCCCGCTATTTTGGCCAGCCCAAACTACACCTCACCGTAGACCCCCAAACGCGGCAGATTAGCGCTGCCGAGGTGCTGCGCGACACGGTCTGCGGCTGCGCGCGTTTTGTAGCCCAAGGATTGGTGGGTATGTCGGCGGATGAGGCGGAGGAAAAGGCCGGCTTGTTGCACCATCACTTCCCTTGTCTGGCCAGTATGGGTGTTGATCCCGACTATGGTGACACGTTGATGCACATTTCGGGCAATTTCATCAAAGATGATGTCGGGGAGCAGGTCAAGCCGTTCAAACGGGTCCAGTATATCGCGCCGGGTGAGCGGAGCGAGTAGTCAGCCACTCAGAGAAAGCGGTTGTAGTCGTGAGCAAAGATAACGAGAGCCAGAAAATTAGGCATATGCCGCCCCTTTTTGTTGTTTCCGGCGGGGCCGGAGCCAGTGGCGAACAGTTGGCCCGGACAGCCCTGGCTCAATTTCCGGGGGTCGAGGTGCCGGTGAAAGTGGTACCCCATGTGCGCCAGATTGTCGAGATTGAGCAGGTGGTCGAGCAGGCAGCGCTTACGGGGGGCACCATTGTCCATACCCTGGTTGACCTGGACATGCGCCGGGCTCTCATTCACCTGGCGCGCGAGCGGAATGTAATCGCTATTGACCTGATGGGACGGCTGTTATCCCGGCTGGCCCATACACTGGACCAGGAACCTCTCGGTCAGCCTGGCTTGTACCACCAATTGCGCCAGGCCTACTTTGATCGGGTCGAGGCCATTGAGTTCACTGTGGCCCACGATGACGGTAGAAATCCCCACGAATGGGCGCAAGCCGAGATTGTGCTGATAGGGGTTTCGCGCGTGGGCAAGACGCCGCTCAGCATGTACCTGTCTGTGCTGGGCTGGAAAGTAGCCAATGTGCCCCTGTTAAGCAACGTGCCCCCACCGCCGGAGTTGTTCCAGTTGGATCGCCGCCGGGTCGTCGGGTTGACGATAGAGCCAGGCCAACTGGTGGCCCATCGTCACCAGCGCCAGTCACGTCTTGGCGTGGGTGGGGGTGCAGCCTACACCGACCCGGCTCAACTTTTCGAAGAAGTGGAAGTTGTTCGCCAATTATGTCGCCGCAGTGGTTTTGCATTGGTGAATGTCACCGATAAACCGCTGGAGGAGAGCGCCGACGAAGTTATCACCCTGGTCAATCGGCGCTTGCAGGTGTAGCCCAACAAAGCTTTTTAATTGTGAAAGGATAGGTTTCAAATGTCCAAAATAGCCATTACTGGCAAAGGCGGC
>CAZRYD010000232.1:0-11245 GCA_964604225.1 uncultured Caldilineaceae bacterium | reverse complement strand
TTGAGCGACCCGCGGGAGCGAAAAATCCCTACAGTGTCACATTTTTGTAAAAATTTGAGGGATTTCTCGTCGCTTCGTTCCTCGAAATGACATGGATTAAGCCAAGCCTAATCCCACCAAAATCAGATCAATCAGCTTGATGCCAATGAACGGCGCAATCAAGCCGCCCACCCCGTAGATTAACAAATTATCGCGCAGCAGTTGGGCCGCCCCCACCGGGCGATAGGGCACGCCGTGCAGGGCCAACGGGATCAAAAAGACGATAATCAGAGCGTTAAAAATCACCGCCGACATAATGGCGCTCTCCGGCGTGGCCAGGTGCATAAAGTTGAGCCCCCCCAACACCGGATAGGTCGAAGCAAAGGCTGCCGGAATGATGGCAAAATACTTGGCCACGTCGTTGGCGATGCTGAAGGTGGTCAGCGCCCCCCGGGTCATCAGCAGTTGCTTACCAATTTCCACAATCTCCAGTAGCTTGGTCGGGTTGCTGTCCAGATCGACCATGTTGGCCGCTTCGCGGGCCGGCTGGGTGCCGGTGTTCATCGCCACCGCCACATCGGCCTGGGCCAGGGCAGGAGCGTCGTTGGTGCCGTCGCCGGTCATGGCGACCAGCCTCCCGCCGGCCTGATACTCGCG
Source organism: uncultured Caldilineaceae bacterium (assembly GCA_964604225.1). Taxonomy (GTDB): domain Bacteria; phylum Chloroflexota; class Anaerolineae; order 4572-78; family J111; genus DSQQ01. Next base: position 10,609 of record CAZRYD010000232.1, on the reverse strand, counting down.
AATTAATTTGAGTTTGGCTTCGGGCGTAGCCTGGGCCAGAAAATCATCCACCCCGGCCTCGGCGGCGATGGCCGCGGCGGTGAGCGGGTTGTCGCCGGTAATCATCACCGTTTTGATGCCCATGCGCCGCAGTTGGGCAAAGCGCTCCTTGATGCCACCTTTGACCACATCTTTTAGATGAATGACCCCTAACGCCTGGCCGTTGCGGGCGACCGCCAACGGGGTGCCGCCAGTACGGGCGATGTGTTCGATCAGTTCGTTCAGGTCGGAAGGAACCGATTTCCCATTCCTTTGAACGTAAGCAGTGATGGCATCCGGCGCGCCTTTACGAATACATAGACCATCCAGGTCGGCCCCGCTCATGCGAGTTTGGGCGCTAAACGGAATAAACTCGGCCCCCAGCGCGGCCACATCTCGCCCGCGCAGGCCAAACTGCTGTTTGGCCAGGACCACAATCGAGCGCCCTTCGGGTGTTTCGTCGCTCAACGAGGCGATTTGGGCCATATCGGCCAGTTCCACCGTACTGATACCCGGCATGGGGATGAACTGGACTGCCTGGCGATTGCCCAGGGTGATGGTGCCGGTTTTATCCAGCAGCAGCACATCTACGTCGCCGGCGGCCTCCACCGCCCGGCCCGACAGAGCAATGACGTTGCGCCGGATCAGCCGGTCCATCCCGGCGATGCCGATGGCGCTCAACAGCCCGCCGATAGTGGTCGGAATGAGGCAGACCAGCAGCGCCACCAATACGGTAATGGTGATGGGCAGACCCCGCCCGGCCACCTCGACGCTGAAGAGCGAGTAGGGCAGCAAGGTGACACAAACCAACAGAAAAATGAGCGTGAAACCAGCCAGCAGAATATTCAGGGCGATTTCGTTAGGTGTTTTCTGGCGCTTGGCTCCTTCCACCAGGCTGATCATACGGTCCAGAAAGCCTTCGCCAGGGTTGGTGCTGACCCGCACCACCAGCCAGTCTGACAGTACCCGGGTGCCCCCGGTCACGGCGCTTCGGTCGCCGCCCGATTCGCGGATGACTGGGGCGCTCTCGCCGGTCACGGCGCTCTCGTCCACCGAGGCCACTCCCTCGACAATTTCGCCGTCGGCGGGAATGATGTCGCCGGCCTCAACCAGAAACACGTCGCCCTGGCGCAGCGCGGTGGAGGGGACCTCTTCGATTTTGGCGGTGCGCTCGGGCCGCTGGAGTTTCTTAGCCATCGTCCCCTGCCGGGTCTTACGCAGGGCTTCGGCCTGGGCTTTGCCGCGCCCTTCGGCCAGCGCCTCGGCAAAATTGGCAAAGATGATGGTAAACCACAGCCAAACCGCTACGGCAAAAATGAAGCCGGCCGGCGCTTCACCCTGGCCAAGCAGGGCTTGAATAAAGAGAAAGGTGGTCAAGATGCTGCCGACTTCGACTACGAACATCACCGGGTTGCGGAGCTGCCGGCGTGGATCGAGTTTGCGAAAGGCGTCGACGATGGCGCGGCGATATAATGCTTGTTTGAGTTGAGTTTGTGTTTTTGTTTGAGTCATAGGTTATCTCCAAATTTGACCGCACCCCCAGCCCTGGCCCTCCCTCTTCAAGGGGGAGGGTTGGGAGGGGTCGGCGGTCATCTTAGAATGTTGCTCCCTGATTCAGCAGCAACTGCTCTACAATCGGTCCCAGGGCCAGAGCTGGTAGGAAACTGAGCGCCCCGACGACGATGACGACAGCAATGATCCAGCCGATGAACAGCGGTGTATGCGTTGGCAGTGTGCCTGAACTGGGAGGGACCCGTTTTTTACGTACCAGCGAGCCGGCAATGGCCAGGGTCGGAATGGCTAACCAGTAGCGGGCAAAGAGCATGGCCAGGCCGCCGGTGAGATTGTAGAAGGGATTGTTGGCTCCTATGCCGGCAAAGGCGCTGCCGTTATTGTTGCCCTGCGAGCTAAAGGCATAAAGTACTTCGCTAAATCCGTGCGGGCCAGGGTTGTAGATGGTGGTGTACGGAAAGTCAGAATTGAACAAAGCCCCTTTGCCCGCCGTAGTGCTGACCGCTAAAGCCGTGGTCAGCAAGACTACCGCTACCGGAATAAGGATGACCATAGCCGCCATCTTCATTTCGTAGGCTTCGATCTTTTTGCCCAGGTATTCCGGCGTGCGTCCAACCATCAGCCCGGCTACAAACACGGCAATGATGGCAAAGATGAGCAGGCCGTACAAGCCGGAGCCCACCCCGCCGTAAATGATCTCACCTAACTGTATCAGCCACAGCGGGATCAGACCGCCGATGGGAGTGTAGGAGTCGTGCATGGAATTGACCGAGCCATTGGAAGCGGCGGTGGTGGCGGCAGCCCACAAGGCCGAGTTGGCAATGCCAAAGCGGACCTCTTTGCCTTCCATGTTGCCGCCGGCCTGCAAATCGCTGGCCGTTTGATCTAGGCCTATTTTGATGAGCATAGGATTGCCGTTTTGCTCGGCGACTACAGCGGTTGCCATCAATGGCACAAACATAATTGTCATTGCTGCCAGTATAGCCCAGCCCTGGCGCGTGTCGCCGACCATTTTGCCGAAGGTGTAGCATAACGCCGCCGGAATCAACAGGATAGACAGCATTTCTACAAAGTTGGACAGCGGCGTCGGGTTCTCAAACGGATGGGCTGAGTTGACGTTGAAAAAACCACCACCGTTCGTGCCCAATTGCTTTATGATAATCTGAGAGGCTGCCGGACCCAGGGCCAAGGTCTGCTCGGTCACCGTGTTCCTATCGGCGTCGGCAGTGGGTTGCAGGAACGGTACGGTTTGATAAGGGCCGAAAGTCTGCACCACGCCCTGCGAAACTAAAATCAGCGCCCCAATGATACAAAGCGGCAGCAGGATGTACAGGGTCGTGCGCACCAGATCCACCCAGAAATTGCCAATGGTTTGGGCTGAACGGCGGGCCAGACCGCGTACAAAAGCGGCCAGCGTAGCCATACCGGTGGCAGCGGAAACGAAGTTCTGTACCGTCAGCCCCAGCATCTGGGTCAGGTAGCTCATCGTGACTTCGCCGCCGTAGCCTTGCCAGTTGGTGTTGCTGGCAAAGCTGACTGCCGTATTGAACGACGAGTCAGGCGTGACCGCGCCCAGGCCCATTGGGTTGAGCGGCAACATGCCTTGCAGGCGCTGCAGGCCGTAAAGCAAAAACAATCCCAGCGCATTGAAGAGCAGCATCGCAACGGCATAAGTTTTCCAATTCATTTCCTCGGTGGCGCGTACGCCAGACAAGCGATAGAGTAATCGCTCCGCCGGACCCAGCACCGGGTCCAAAAAGGTGCGCTCGCCCTCGTAGACGCGGGCCATAAACACGCCCAGTGGTTTGACCAGCAGCAACAGTACCAGCAGATATAGCCCAATTTGGGCCCAACCTATTAGGGTCATACGAATCACTCCAATTTACGATTGCCGATTTACGGCTTCTTACTTCCTACTTCTTACTCCCTATCCAAACCATTCCGGTTTCAACAGGGCTACAATTAGGTAAACGAGCAAAGCCAGGGCGATCAAGCCGGTGATGAGATAAAGCATATTATTCCTCCATCAATTTCTCGCAGCCGACGATTAAGGCCCAACTGGCAGCGAAGAAGATCAGGGCCAGGCCCAGGTACAATAAATCAGCCATGGTTATTACCTCCGTTTTTCTTCTTGAATGGCCAGGTAAAGATTGAGAGCAAAAAGAGCCAGGACAAGGCTCAGGCCCAGGTAAAATAATGTTTCCATAGCGTAATGTTCTTTCCAACTGTGGATGAACTATTCGGCTGCCTCTTCCTGTAGGGAGAGAATGGTTTGACCATTCAAGCGCAGTTTGTCGGTTGGGTGTTCTGGCTCACCGTAAATAATGACCGGGTCAGAATAGACGTAGAAGTGGAGCTGGACATGGGACAACAGCGGAGAGGGCATCTCTAACTCCGGCGCCATAACCTCTGGGCTATCGGTCTCTGTCGATGGCCGGTCCAGCAACACCTCAGGGTGTTTTTCTAGCCACAACGATATCGAACTATAGCCAATTACCAGAACCCCAACATCCAAGAAGGTGCGCCAGCCGGGCGAGGGAGCCAGGCGGTGGGCCAGGATCAATAGCCCGGCCATCAGCAACGCCAACGCGTATACTGGCCACCAGGTTTGTTGGGAACGTTTTTGTTTTGCCATCTTCCTCTCCCCAATTGTATCAAGGCTAAAAGGTCATTTACCTAATCATAGTATATCCAAAAATGGGTCAATGAGGGGTCAAGGAAGTTAAGCGGCAGGTCAATAAAGTATTCAGATTTTTCTGGGTCGGGCAGATGGTTCCGCTCAATAAAGGAACTGAGGGAACTTATAGAAACTATCAGTTCCTACAAAAAACCTTCATTAATGGGCAAGATCAGTTTCACTATCATCCCCCCGCTAAGACGGTTTTCGGCCCAGATGCGCCCACCGTGAGCCTCAATGATGCCGCTGCTGATGGACAGCCCCAAGCCTGTGCCGGGTGGGAATCGACCCCGGTCAGCGGCTTGAGTGGCGTGCTGCACTCGGTAGAATTTAGTGAATATCCGCGTTAAGTCGCCGGAGGGAATGCCCTGGCCACGATCGGCAATCTGGATTTCCAACTCTTCATCCACTACCTGTGCCTGAATGTCAATGGGCGAAGTGGAGGGTGAATATTTAGCAGCGTTTTCCAGCACGTTGACCAAAGCCTGAGCCACCAGTACAAAATCTAGCAGCACTAATGGCAGGTCAGCCGGCATGTTGATTTCGATGGGCCGATTGGCCAGCAAGCCGTTGAGCTGTTGCAGTGCAGCCCCGATCACCTCTTGCACGTCGCATGGCTGCCGCGATACTTTCAGCGCCCCGGCTTCCAGGCGGCTCATATCCAGCAAATGACCGACCAGGCGGTTCAGGCGGTGCGCTTCTTCATGGGCAGTTCTGAGTAGTTCTTGTTGGGTGGCTGAATCCAAGCTATCCTCCAACACACTGCTCAGCGAGCCGGTAATCGAAGCCAGCGGGGTGCGCAGGTCGTGCGAAATGGAGTTGAACAGGGCTGTCTGCAATTTTTCTGTCTCCTTGAGCAGTTGGGCCTGGCGAGCGATCTCGGCCAGTTGGGCGCGTTCAATGGCCAGGGCAGTTTGGCTGGCAAAGGCTTCCATCAGGCGGTGTTGCTCTGGCGTCGAGTGCAGGCCGGAGCGGGCCAATTTTAGCCCCAACACCCCAACTATCCCCCGCGCTGTTTTGAGCGGCAGGTAGCGGGCATCTGCTGCTGACAGTGTATCAGTACCCCGGCCGGCGGGTTGACCGTGTCGAAAGGTCCAGTTTGCCACAGCGTACTTGTCCTCGTCGAGAGCAAAGCCGGAACTGACGGCGCGAGCCACGAGTCTCTCCCCTTCTGGCAGAAAAACGGCCACTTCCCGGTCAAAGGTCTGGCCGATATGGGTGATAACTGCCTGCATAATCTCCGCCAGTCCAACCGCAGTAGCCAGGTCTTGGCTGAGGGCGTAGAGCGTGGCTGTTTGCATCTCGCGCCGTCGGGCTGCTTCGGCTTGCTCTCGTGTCTGTGAAGCCAGGGTGCTAATGACTAGGCCGACAATGAGGAGGCTGGCGAAGGTGATTAAGTATTGAGGATCAGCTACTTCAAAGGTGTAGCGCGGCGGGACAAAGAAAAAATTAAAAGCAATCACGCTCAACAGGGCGGCGGCGATGGAAGGGCCACGACCCAGGCGAAGGGCGGCAATCACCACAGCCAACAAGTAGAGCATAACTAAGTTAGCGGGCGAAATAAAAGGATCAAGGACCTCACTTAGCAGAGTCGCCGCGGCGACCCAACCAAGGCTTTGGAAATAACGATGCCAGGGCCGATGGGGTTGTAGAATGGTTGGTGTGATCGGCGACACAGGTTCGCCGGTGCTGCTGATCACGTACACATCAATATTCCCACTGCGGTCAATGATTTGGTCAACCAGAGAATGGCGCAGCACATTCAGCCAGCGGGGACGTAATGACTTGCCGGCAATAATCTTGGTGACATTATGGCGGTGAGCGTAGTTAATGATCGTTTCAGCTACGCTGCGCCCGGGCTTGATAACCGCTTTGCCGCCCAGTTCTTCGGCCAGACGCAAGGTGCGAGCCACCCGGCCCCGGTCAACTTCCTTCAGTTGGACATGGGCCGGAGTTTCCACGTAAAGGGCGTACCACTTGGCATTGAGCGGTTCGGCCAGGCGGCGAGCCGTGCGCACCAATCGCTCGCTGAGTGGGCTGGGACTGACGCAGACCAGCAGCCGGTCGCCAGCCGGCCAGGGGCCGGGAATGGCCCGCGTCCGCATGTAGGCGCGCATCTGCTCGTCCACCCGCTCGGCGGCGCAGCGCAGGGCTATTTCGCGCAGGGCGGTCAGGTTGCCGGGGCGGAAAAACTTCTCGATCGCGCGGGCAGCCTGATCCGGTACGTAGACTTTGCCCTCCTGGAGCCGTTGCAGCAGTTCGTTAGGCGGCAGGTCAACCAGCTCAATCTCATTGGCTGCATCGAGCAGACGATCTGGCACAGTTTCGCGCACGGTGATGCCGGTAATTTGGGCCACCACGTCATTGAAGCTTTCCAGGTGCTGGATGTTGAGCGTCGTGTAAACATCAATGCCAACCGCCAACAATTCCTCCACATCTTGATAACGTTTAGGATGACGCGAGCCGGGCACATTGGTGTGAGCAAATTCATCTACCAGGGCCAGTTGCGGGTAACGAGCCAGCACCGCATCTACATCCATTTCCGGCAGGCTGACGCCGTGATACCATTCCTGGCGGCGGGGGACAACTTCTAAACCGGCAACTAACTCCTCGGTTTCGACGCGGTCGTGGGTTTCAACGTAACCAATAACGACATCTATACCTTCGGCTTGGCGTTGATGCGCTGCCTCTAACATAGCATAAGTTTTGCCCACGCCAGCCGCATAGCCCAGGAAAATTTTGAGTTTGCCCCGCGTTTGCTGCTGCTCTTCAACCTGGGCATAAGCTAGCAGCGTATCAGGATTGGGGCGTTCGGGTTCTTGATTCATGGGTAGGCGTCGGTCCATGCCATTAGTGATGGGCGATACGAGATGCTACATGATCGTTTAGTTTATTCCACCTGATATGGCACATCAACAATCACAATACCTGGTTTGAACAGTAAGGCCCAACGCAATAGCATGGCTGTTTGAGTATGCAACAGATTATGCCACCAGTGTTTTGGAACAAATTGTGGCACAACGATGGTGATAACCTCGTTGGGTTGGCGCTGCGTCGCAATTTTCTCTATATAATCGAGTAGCCGTTCTACCAGCAGCCGATAGGGAGAGTCTAGAATCACCAACCGCACTCCATCTCCCCAATTCTCCCATTTGCGCTTCACCTTCTCGGCGTCGACGGGGTCAATAGAAACATGCACCGCGGTGACATCGTCGGACAGGGAGCGAGCGTAACGCAGTGCTGCCAGTGTGCCGCGATGGACGCCGCTAACGGTCAGAATTACTCGTTGGCGGGGGAGACGCGGCGTCGTGCCGTAGTGCTCCAACGATAGATGCTTGGCCAGGTTGCGGTAATGGTGATGGATGGCAAAGAAACCCGCCACCAGTAGGGGCACCAGGAGCAGAATAATCCATGCTCCGTCGTGGAACTTGGTTACAGCAAAGACCACCATTACCACGGCCGTACAGACAGCGCCAAAGCCGTTAATAGCCATCTTTAGCTGCCAACCGGGTTCGTAGCGCAGGATTGAGCCTGGCTCTTGTATTTCCTGGCCTGGTTGCATGTGTCCAATCTTCCACCAGCGGCGGGCCATGCCGGCCTGCGACAGGGTGAAGGAGAGAAAAACACCAATGGCGTAGAGCGGGATCAACGCGGTCACACTGGCCTGGAAGAGAATAATTAAGAGCGAGGAGAACACGGTCAGGGTGATGATACCCCGCGAGTAGACCAGGCGACTGCCCCGGTAGGTGAGCTGGCGGGGCAGAAAGCCATCCGTGGCGTGCAGGGCGCCCAGGCGTGGAAAATCGGCAAAGGCGGTGTTGGCCGCCATAATCAGGATGAGCGTTGTGGCTGCGATGGTGCCCAGGTAGAGCCAACCTTGTCCGCCATAGGCCGTGCGCGCCAGTTGCGAAATCACTGTCTCCACTTCCGAAGGAACAGCGCCAATGTGGATGGCCAGGAAGGTAATGCCCAGAAAAAGTGTCCCCAGGATGGTTGACATCCAGATCAGGGTGATGCCCGCATTTCGACTACGAGGTTCCTTAAAGGCGGTAATCCCATTGGAAATGGCTTCTATGCCGGTGAGAGCCGCTGTACCGCTGGAAAAGGCATGCAGGATCAAGAACGGGGTGATGGCTTGCACAACGGGGGGTATTTCCAGAGCAGGCGGGTTGACGACAGGCCCCAATGTCCCCGTCAGGTAGCGAAAGAAACCAAGGCCAACGGTCAGGAACATCAACACCAGGAAGAAGTAGGTCGGAATGGCGAAAGTAGCGCCGGATTCTTTGACGCCGCGCAGATTGATCACCATGATGAACAGCACCATTAACACGGCTAAAGGTACCCGATAGGGGAAAAGAAAAGGATAGGCCGAGGTAATCTGGGCCACGCCTGAAGCAATTGAAACAGACACGGTCAGGATGTAATCGGTGAGTAAGGCCGCGCCGGCCGTTTGAGCGGGGAGTTCGCCCAGGTTGTCGCGGGCGACAATGTAGGCGCCACCACCGCCCGGGTAAGCATGAACAGTCTGTTCGTAGGAGATCGTAACAATGGCCATCAAAGCGACAATGGCCAGGGAGATGGGAAACGCGTAACCGAAAGCCATGGTCCCGGCGAAGGCCAGGATGAGCAGAATTTCCTGGGTTGCATAGGCCGTGGAAGAAAGCGCATCAGAGGCGAATACGGCCAGGCCAATAGCCTTGCCGATGGTTTGATGGGGCATAGCGGCCGTAGGCAAGCGGCTTCCGACCAGCCAGGTGCGCCATGAACGGGGTGGTTTGTACTCGTCAGTGTGATCTAAGATAGTTCCCTTATCTTGTTCAATGGTAATCATAACTATTTCCTCTGTATTCACCTGTAAGGTGAGACGTCTTTGACGTCGGGCAGGGTAGGTGGCTCAGAAATTGCGGAGATTTGGGGTGAATCTTGCTCTGCTACAATGAATGGCTCCACTACAATGATCGTAGGCTTGATTTCGTCGGCCTGATTGTGAGCAAGGGCAGAAATATGCTGCCGCAGCCATAGCTCTACCAGCCCATAACTGAAGAACACAATCCCTATATCAGCTAATCCCCGCCAACCGGGCGCTAAAATCAAACGATGGGTCAGCACCAATAAGCTCATGATCAAGGCTGTCACTAATGTTATGAGCCACCAGGCTGGTTTGGACGATGTTTGGCTATCCATGTAGCCTCCTTTTGCCATACAAAATAAACTGAGGCAGCAAAAAGCAGCCTCTCATCATTCAGTATAAGCAAAAATGGGTCAATTGGGGGGCAAGAAAGTTAAAGAGAGAGGCAAGAAAGTGTCAAGAAAAAACAAGGGGCAGGTTTCAAACCTGCCCCTGTTCAATCGTCTGTCCGTAGCCGGTAGCCGACACCCGGCTCGGTGAGGATGTAGACCGGGCGGGTGGGATTAGTTTCAATTTTTCGCCGCAAATTGCTCATGTTGACCCGCAGCAGGTGGCTGTTATCTTCTTGGCTTGGGCCCCAGACCTGTCGTAGGATTTGAGAGTTGGTAACGACCTTGCCGGCGTGCGTCACCAGCAGTTTGAGTAAATCATACTCGGTTGGGGTCAGGTAGACTTCACACTGGTCTACCCTAACGATGCGCCGGGCCAGGTCAACCGTCAACGCCCTGCTGCTGAAAATCGGGGCATCTGCTTTGGACGCGGCGCGGCGCAGGAGCACCCGTATCCGGGCCAGCAGTTCCCCTATACTAAACGGCTTGGTCAAGTAATCATCGGCTCCTGCGTCCAGTGCAGCAATTTTGTCCGTTTCGCGTTCGCGCACCGACAGGATGATAATCGGTGTTTGCGTCCACTCCCGTAGCCGTTGGGTAACTTCAATACCCTCGATGTCCGGCAGCCCCAAATCTAAAATGATGAGGTCTGGGCGATAAGCCACGACCGCCTCCAGGGCCTCGCGGCCACTCGTTGCCTCAAATATAGTATGACCATGCGCGGTTAATGAAACCTGCAAAAGCCGCCGGATCGCTCGCTCATCGTCCACTACCAACACCCGGACCCCACCGACTGCCTCACTAGCTACTTTGTTCATAGATGGTTTACTCAACTTAAGTAAATTGTTGCCCTCCACACTCCTACAAGTATATAGAAAAACGGGTCAATGAAGGGACAAGAAAAGAGGTTTCAAGGTCAAGGAAAGATTAAGAAACTGAAGAACTTGACCATAACGGGCTTTATCCGTGCACCTTTTGTAGGAAATCCACGAATTTTAGGAAAAAATTGATGATATAATGGGTCACACTGAGGAGTAACCAATAGAGGCTATTTAGGACAGGCCTGGAATACAAACAATTGGCAAAGGAGGGTGTTTATCACAATTTACGTAGTTACTCACCAGGGGTAGGAATAGGTAAAGGTAAGGCGGGTGTACCCATCAA
>CAZRYD010000231.1:0-11327 GCA_964604225.1 uncultured Caldilineaceae bacterium | reverse complement strand
GTGTGTCCCTGGCCGGTAAAGGTGGCATACACCGATAAGCCATAAGCGGCCAGACTGCCTAGCGCAATCAAGGCGCTGGTGGTTAAGCGGCGATAAACCTGGAAGGTAAAAATGGCGTCTTCCAAAATGGGCAGGGCCAGCAAGAGCACGGCCGGGGTGGCAAAGAGCATGGCAATGGCCTGCAACATCGAGCGGGCGCCCTGGCCCAGTTGGCCCCAATCGGCAAAGAAGAAATCAGAATAGAGGGCCAGGCTGAGCGCCATGACCATCATGGCCAGGAAAGCATTGAGCATCAGCCGGGAAAGGGTGTTAGCCGCCACCTGGGCCGGGTCGCCGTGGATAACGCCCCGGCAACAAGGTGCATTGAGGTCAAGTCCGGCGCAGCCAATGGCCCGGCGCAACTCGACCCCGCTGGCAAGTTCGGGGGCGACCACTTCGTAAATATGGCGACAGCCATAGCAGCAGAAGGTGAGCTGCTGGCCATTGAAAGTATCGGTGATCTGGCGAGTCGCCGGTAAGCCGCACAGGGCGCAAGCGACGGTAGAGTGCAGGTCGCCGGTTGCCGGTTTGGCCACTTGATTGAAGGTTTGGGCTACCACAACATCACACTCCCCAGGGCGGCATGCGGAATTTGTCCCCCTGCCGCCAGCCCGCGCAGGGCTAATTGCACTCCAACCAAGACCACCAGCAAGGCGGCTACCCGGTAAAGACCGCTGCGCCAACGCACACTCAACATTGAAGCCGACAGGCCCACCCCCAGCATGGCCGGCAGTGTGCCCAAGCCAAAGACCAGCATGATACTCGCGCCTTTGAGAGCATCACCGCTGGTCACGGCCACCAGGCCAATGGCATAAACTGCGCCGCAAGGGAGCAGGCCATTGACCAAACCGAGTGCAAACGGCGCCACCGGATGAGCCGAGTTCATTAAATACTTCAACCAGGCGCTTACAGCGCGCGCCCAAGCCGCCGAGGCCAGCCAGTGCTGGATGGGCAGCAGTCCCAACAAACTCAAGCCTAACAGCACCATCAATATGCCCAAGGCAATGGTTAAACCACCCTGCCAGCCACGCCAGGCCATAGCCCCCTCAACCACGGAGCCGAGCAGCCCCAACACCACCCCCAGGAGAACATAGGTCGTTAAACGTCCAGTTTGAAAGAGCACCAAAGGGGTTGATATTTCTTGCCGCGCGGCGCGACGGCGCATGACAAAGGCTCCCACCAAAGGACCGCACATGCCAATGCAGTGGCTCAGGCCGGTGAGGAAGCCGGTGGTTAAGAGGAGAAAAAAGCTCAAATCACCCGTGATATGGTTATGCATTGGACGATTTAATAGTGAAACGTCGGCAACCCGGAAATGAGGTAGACCACGGCCCAGATAATAAAGGCCGCCCAACCCGCCAGAATCCAGATGGGCAACTCAGCCCCCTGGTAGACTTGTTTGCCATCGCCAAAATCAACATCCCAATGTTCCGAGGGAATTTCGTGCGGAAAGACAGCGCCTTTAGGCACCCGGATTTCGGGCATCACTTGCTCCAGGGTGGTTGGAGTGTAGGCGGGTTCACTTTTCTTATCGACCTTTGGCTTTGGCGTGGGCCATTTGAACAGGCCCAACTCAAAAGGTTTATCGAGCCAAACCAGCAGCAAACTGGCAATCAACAGAGCAACCAGGGTCAGATTGCCAAAACCATAAAGACGGAGCGACGTATCCAGCACAACAATCATAATGACAAAAGATATGGCGTAACCCACACCCAGGGTCAACAAAAAGAAGATCAAAAGCCTTGAGGTTGGTTGTCTCATTTATTATTCTCCTTCAGATGCGCCAATATGTCGGGTCTTGTTACTCATAAAAAAGTAGATGTTCACGCTCTAATTTTTCGTACTCCTCTTCCTGTATGAGCATATCACGCTTAACGCCTTCGATGTTCTTGTAATGCCCGCCGGCCCAGGCCCAGGCCGCCAACAGCAGGAAGCCGCCGCTGATAAAGAAGTACGGCAGAACCGTAGCCGTGACAATACCGGGCAGAACCCCGGTCGTCGAGGCAGCCACAAATTCATAGAGTTTGAACAAAAAGGTGACCCCGGCGGCGGCTACGGTAATTGCTACCACCAGTACCGAGATGAATTTACCATCTTTTAAGTGACTCTTAGCCATCATGGTCGCTCCATAGTGCTACCCAGCCATTGCATGTAGGTTATCATCGCCAAACCTTTTTTGTTAGGCTCCTGGCCATCAAAAAACCAGGTGTAACTTGGCATCACCGAAGTGGGGGCCACGTAACGCGGGTTGAAGAAGTGGGCGACGTGCCAATCGTTGGAACGGAAACCACCCTCACGCGACAAGTCGGGGCCAACCCGGCGGGTGCCCATCAACTGCGGCATCATCAATTCGTTTTGCTGCTCAGCCGCCGTCGAAACCGGACCAAAACGGACATCCTCATTAGCCACCGGCCGCACTTGCTGCGAGTGGCAATGCCAGCAGGCTTCGGCAATATAGGTATTGCGGCCTAACTTGAGCGCCTCTTTGTAATTTTCGGGGGTCGGCCCGCCCGGATAATATTTGTCGAATTGCTCCGGATATTGCTTGGACAGGGCCACAAAATAGGGGCTGACATCCTGCGACATGTCGTCCAGGGTTTGGTAAGGTAAATTTGCCAACGCATTGACGGTCACCACCCCGGAGACGATAAAAGCAAGGGCAAAGAAACCAATCCCGGCCACCAGAAAAACAAACTGGAATTTCTCAATTGTTTTTTCCATTAGAATTTCCTCCCTGGCTATTTAGCTGGAGCCGCCACCGGCAGGCCAACGGCTGTCTCTTCAGGTTCCGGGGTTTGAGCGGTCATATACATGTTAAAGGCAAAAAGTAAGACGCCGACAAACATCAACAGGCCGGTGGCCGTGCGGAACAACCAGATGAGCCGGACTGATTGCAGTGAAACTTCCCACGGGGCCAGGCCCTTCCACAGATACCCCTCAACCAAACCCGCCGACGTTAGCGCCACAAACATGGAGGCCAGACCAATGGTGCACATCCAAAAAACCCACTCGTGCATAACCGGCGACCACCAGTTCTTTCGGCCCACCACCCGCGGCCACAGGTCGGTGGTGATGCCGATGAGCCAGAAACCAAACGTGCCAAACATGATCAGGTGGGCGTGTCCGACCACCCAATCGGTGAAATGCACAAACTCCTGCGCCCAGAACTGGACATGTACGGCGCATTGGATGCAGGTGACCACATAAAAAACCATACCGGTGTAAAACCAGCGAACAGGCATATTGGTCACCGGCGCAATTTCGCGGCCCCGCAAGGTCATAAAGAAGTTAATAAACACGGTGACTACCATGATCTCGATGGCTACGGTGGACACCACCGCACCAAACTGGGCAAACATGGGGATTGTACTATAAATAAAATGATGGACGCCTTGCAGCGGATAGAAGAAAGCCAATCCCCAGAAGCCCAACAGCGAAACAGCATGGCTCCAGATGGGTTTTTTCAACAGGGCCGGCACAAAATAATACATCATGCCCCAACCCAATGGCGTCACCAGCAACCCTACCAAATCGTGGATGAAGAGACCTACAAAAGTCGCGCCGCCCGCGCCGGGGATAAACTCCGGCAGGTAATTGCCCATGGCATAGGTCAAAATGACCCAGATAAAGGCCACCGAGAAATACCACAGGCTTACATACATGGGCTGTTTGCTGCCAAATTTAAAAATTGGCGTTAAAAATTGGATGGCAATCAACAACAAGCCAACCATCACCAGTTCATCAATGGGGAAAAGCCAGGAGCCATTGGCGGCAAAAGCGTTCGGGGTTTCGCCCCACTCGACCGCCTGGGCATAACCAGAGAGCAGCCCTACCACGGTCCAGAGGACGATAAACAGATAAACCCAGAAAATCAGCCAGCCCAGTTTATCGCTCAGAATTTTGCGCTGAGTTAACCGGGGCACTACCCAGTAAAGGCCCCCCAGAAAAACATTAACGATAAAGCCATAGGCTACCCCATTGGTATGAACCATCCGAATGCGCCCCGGCGAAAGAAACTCGATGCCGGGAAACGGATAGAGATTGTTTAACTGAAGTGAATAAAAAATGCCCATGAGCATGGCTACAATCAAAAAGACAAAGCCAGCAGCGATATGGACTTTGACCAAACCTAAGTTAATTAAGGGCTTTGGCTGCTTGAGGGCTACAGTCATCTTTTTTCCTCCTAATTATTTTTGTTCTGATAAATATTTAGAGATTGTATCAATTTGTTCAGGGGTTAAACGTTGGGCAAAGTTTTGAGGCATGACCCCCTGGGGACAAGGTCCAGCCGGACATTCGGCGGCAATAACGGCGTTGGGAGTCATCACCGACTGCTTAATCTCATCAACGCTCAGTCGGTCCCCTATTTGAGTAAGATTGGGACCCACCCCACCCACCGCACCAACGGCATCAAGTTGGTGACAACCGTTACAGCCGGCATTGACAAAAATTTCTGAGCCGGTTTGACCTTCAATGGGGGTCAAGCCAGCCGCCGCCTGGATGGGGGCCGGCTCCACCCAGCCACCCTCGCGAAGGCTTTTGATATAGGTGGTCACATCCTTAATTTCTTGTTCGGTTAACAGGGGGAAGGCGGGCATTGCTGCCCCAGCAATGCCATTGCGAATGGTGATTTTTAGGCTATCGTCAGAGGGCAACGGTCCGGGTTCGCCAAAATAGAAAAACTTAAATTGACCGTTGACAAAATTGCGGGGTTTGGGGGTTAGAAATCCCGAAGCTTCACCATCGCCCCGGCCATTTGGCCCGTGGCAGCCAATACAGTAGGTTTCATAAACCCGTCTGCCGCTGTTTCTTCTATCTTCGCTAAATACGTAACCTCGAAATAGGTCTGGACTGACGATAACCAGAAAAACCAAAACCAAGGTTAAGCCAGCAAGCCAAGAGAACATTCTTGCGACCATAAAACTCCCTCTCTCCTTTCATCAACACCATGAAAGTAATGACAAAAAATTGTCAAACCAACAGGCGATTACTTGCCAAATATTCAGTTCAGCTTGCAGCATCAGCGAAAATAGGAATGGACACGAGCGAGCGCTTCGGTGGCTATTGAGCGGAAGAAGTGGCAGTATACTCAATAGACTTAGAGGGGGATGCACCACGAAACGCTTTTTCTTGGGCCAAATTTAAACAAGCCCTCAAAAAATCTTCGGGCCATTATAGCTGTAATCTGAATGTTGGCAAACCTGCTCGGATTAATTAGCAATAACGCTTGAAAATGGTTTTTCGTCTGGGAGAATAGCTGACGCCATCTGCTGCGCCCAGGTCAACAGTTGCTCATCTTGATACCACCCAGCCACCAGTTGTAAACCGAGCGGCAGCCCATTTGCCAAGCAACCGGCCGGCAAATTGATGGCCGGCAAACCGGCATAAGTCCACGGTAGGTTCATTATCGGATCGCCGGTGCTATCAAGAGAAGGCGGGGCTGTCCCCAGGGCAGAGGGTGAAATCCAGGCTGAAAGGCCATGCTGGGCCATCAATCCCTCTAAATAGGCACGAAACTCCGCTCGGCCAGCCTGGTAACGCGCTATCTGCTCCGACGAGACTTCTTGCCCTTGCTTGATCAGGGCAACGGTTTTAGGGTGATACAAATCGGCATACTGGGCAAACCAGGCTTTATGGACCCTGGCCGCTTCACCAGCCGCCAGATCAACATGCTGTTCGACAATTTGCTCAAAATGAGGCATCGTTTCCACCTGGCGAATTTCAAAACCAGCTTGCGCCAACTTCTTTTGGGTCGCTGCAAAATGATCCAGGGTTTCCCGGCCGGCTTTTTGCAGGTAAGGACCCACCGGCACACCCAAAACCGGGGGGCCGACCTGTAATTTTTGCTCGTTCCAATCTAGGCACAGGATATTGGCCGCCGTGACAGCCAGGGGTATATCTTGGGCAAAAAAACCGATATGATCGAGTGAGGGTGAGAAGGGGATCACTCCGGCGGTAGAAATGCGTCCAAAACTGGGCTTAAAGCCAACTGCCCCACAAAAAGACGCCGGACGCAGAATAGAACCGATGGTCTGCGTGCCCAATGCCAGCGGACACAACCCGGCGGCTACGGCCGCCGCCGAACCGCTGCTCGATCCGCCTGGGGTGTGATTGAGATTGTGCGGGTTACGGGTCGGGCCAGGGGCAAAATAGGCAAATTCGGTCGTCACTGTTTTGCCCAACACCAGCGCTCCGGCCTCTTTCAATCGAGTCACACATTCCGCTTCCGGGCCAGCCAACACATGGGCGGGCAAACGAGAACCGGCCCGAGTGGGTAACCCCGCAACATGAAAAATATCCTTAACCCCCAGGGGGACGCCATACAACGGTGGACGCGAGGCCGGAGCGGGATACTGGCTCTCAAGCGCGGCTATTTCTCGCCGGAGTCGCTCAAAGCGGCCTTCTTC
This sequence comes from uncultured Caldilineaceae bacterium, assembly GCA_964604225.1. GTDB lineage: Bacteria > Chloroflexota > Anaerolineae > 4572-78 > J111 > DSQQ01. The sequence goes on along the minus strand of CAZRYD010000231.1, from coordinate 4,881 downwards.
GGGCAAAAAGGCCTGAATCTGCTCATTCATCTCTTCAAACTGAGCTTCCAATACCTTTAATTCCTGGTTAATCAAGGTTCTAATTCTACCCTTCACAGTGAGCCTCCCAAAACCCCCAAGTTGCATGCAGAGCGACATTTTACAATGCCGAGCCAGATAGAGCAACTCGTCCACCAAGCGGGGTTTATAAAGTAAATTTTCGTCTCCATGAACCCGGCAGCTAGGCTCTCTCGTTAAAATGACATCCATCGTACATAAACAGGACATCTGTCACTTATAAAACATAAGTGTAACGGGTAAGATAAAATTTAGATATCTTGTTAGCTTATTTATTTTTACTGCTCTCAAAGAGGAGAGATATCAATCAGGGGTAAATTATTTTCCGAGCCTGGTTGCTATTTTGCAAACGACCACAATCTCCACAGAGCGTGGTCTTTTCTATTTTTTGTTGCCGCTGACATAAAGGAGGTGAATCGGCCCAAATACTCAATAGCATATCTACCAAGTCAATGATAAAACTTTTTTTCAAAGGCGAAAGAGAAAAGGAGTGTGATATGGCTACTTCTGCTGTAGAACACAAAGAAACAAAAAAAATAATAGGATATTTGCCTACCGACACGCCCCCCTGGGGAGCGATGCTCAGTTTAGGCTTCCAACAAGTGCTGACCATGTTCCCGGCCACGGTTTTGGTGGCTATTTTGACCAAGTTTGATGTAGGAGTCACCTTGCTCGCCAGTGGCTTGGGCACGATTATTGCTCTACTCGTGGCCCGGCGACGTATCCCTATGTACTATGGCTCCAGTTTCAGCTACATTGCGGTGGTCATCACTACCATGAGTCTGTACGCCAACGACTGCTTCGGCAATCCCAGCACTTTCTACTGCCCTGACGGTGTTCGTATTGTCCAGGTAGGCATCATGGGCACTGCCGTGGTCGAAATTTTAGTAGGCTTGCTCATCATGCGTATTGGTAAAGAGGCCTTGGATAAGGTTTTGCCCCCAGTCATCACTGGCAGTGTAGCGATTGTCATTGGTGTTGCCCTGGCCGGAGCGGCGCTCGGCATGGCCGGCGCGCATTGGGGTGTGGCCTTTGTGACCCTACTTGTCACGGTTGCCTTCTCGGTTTACCTACAAAATAGGGGTCTGCTCGGCATGCTGCCTATCTTGTTGGGTGCAATTGTGGGGTATATCGTAGCTATTCCCCTTGGCTTGGTCAATTTTGATCTCATCGCGCAAGAGTCGTGGGTGCGCGTGCCCAATATCACCTTACCGGCTTTTGAGGATCCGCGAGCCTGGGCTTCTATTTTCAGCATCGCCCTAATCGCTATTGCCACTATCCCCGAAAGCACGGCCCACCTATACCAGATGAGTCTATACGTTGACCAGCTAGCCAAAGAATTGGGCCGTCAGCCTTTCGAGATCAAAAAACTCATTGGCTTGAACCTGGTGGCCGATGGCAGCGACGACCTGGTGGTTGGCTTCCTGGGGGGCTGCGCCGGCACCAACTATGGCGAGAATAACAGCCTCATGGCTATCACCCGCAACTACTCCGTGCCGGTCTTGATGGCCGCGGGTGTTATCGCGATTGTGCTGGGGTTTATTGGTAAATTGGCCGCCGTGGTCAATACCATCCCCGTAGCCGTGACTGGCGGTCTGGCTATCTATCTATTCGGCGTTATTGGCATGCAAGGTATTGCCTTGATCCAATCCGAAAAAGTCAACCTATTCGAGCCGCGCCAACTGGCTGTCGGCGCAATCATTTTGATTACCGGTATCGGCGGCAACCTGGCCTTAAAAGATGGCCTATTTCCCTTCCCCATCCCGGTTGTTTTCCCGAACGGTATCCCAGCCATTGTTTTTGCGGCTTTGATTGGCATCTTACTCAATTTGCTTTTCCTGGTTCTGCCCCCCTCCCTCTTTGGCGTGACGGAACGGGAGAATATTAACTACAGCAGTTGAGTTTCGACTACTCAGCTTCCTTCAGTGACCGCTGACGGCGGACCGCCGACCACCGAGAATGATCTCGGGCGGTCGGCGGTCTATAATCGGCGCTTGTAGATAAATTGAATAGTAAAGAAGACAATTTTTGCAAGGAGGTCGTGCCCTATGCACAACCCAACACCCGGACTTCCTGAGTTCGATTACATCAAACCAGCCTCGCTGGCAGAGGCCAGCCAATTTCTGTCCCAACACGTGGGCCAGGCCCGTCCCTTTATGGGCGGCACAGATACCTTCGTGCGGATGCGCGATGGTTTTTGGAAAGATAAGTATCTTGTAGACGTAAAAAACCTGGACGGGATGAGTCAGATCAGCTTCGACCCAGCCGCCGGGCTGACGGTTGGCGCATCGGTCAACCTGAATCGCGTCGCCGCCTCGCCGGAGGTAAATGAATTTTATCCGGTGCTGGCCGAAGCGGCTCACGCCGTAGCCAGTTATCAACTGCGAACACGAGCGACGCTTGCCGGCAATATCTGCAACGCCTCTCCGGCCGGCGATACTATTGGCCCCTGCTTGGTGCTGAATGGGTCATTGCAGGTTCACGGGGTAGGCGGTGTGCGTCAAGAGTCGTTGAGTACATTTTTTGTCGGCCCCGGTAAAACAGTGCTGAAACCAGGCGATATTGTCACAGCAGTCACCTTTCCGTTGCCGCCCCAAAATCACGCAGCCAAATATATCAAGCTGGGCCGCAACGCTATCGGCGATTTGGCTATTGTGGGGGTAGCGGTGCTGGGCTATCCAGATAATAGTGCTCCTTCGGGTTATTCCTTCCGGCTGGCCCTGGCTTCCGTCGCGCCGGTACCACTCCGGCCCACCCAGGCCGAAGCTATCCTGAACCAGCAATCTATCACGGAAACCACCATTGCCCAGGCCGCCCAGGCCGCTATGGATGCCTGCACCCCGATTGATGATGTGCGAGGTAGCGCCCGCTATCGCAAGCTAATGGTTAGAAATTTAACCCGCCAAGCCGTCACGGAAGTGTGGGAGAAAATAAAGAAGTAGAGAGTATGGAGTAAGAAGTAGGGGGGTCATCTCCCTTACTCCCTACTACCTACTTCCAAACTTGGAGGATAATATGGCATTTCATCGAATTACTCTCACCATTAATGGTGAACTTGAAATTATTGAGGTTCCCTCGAATATGACCCTGCTGCAAATGCTGCGCGAAAAGGTAGTGCTGACCGGCACCAAGAATGGCTGCGCTGCCGGTGAATGTGGCGCTTGCACCGTAATGTTAAACGGGGAGCCGGTCAATAGCTGTATGGTGCTGGCGGCTGAATGTGATGGAGCCCAGATTATCACGGTCGAGGGGTTGTCTCACAGCAACCACCTCAGCCCGATTCAGGAAGCGATTGTGGCTCACGGGGGGGTGCAATGTGGTTTTTGCACGCCGGGCATGCTGATTTCAGCCCAGGCATTACTAAATCGCAATTCCCAGCCTTCTGATTACGAGATTCGCGATGCGTTGGTGGGGAATCTCTGCCGCTGCACCGGCTATTTGCGTATCATCGAAGCGGTGAAAGAAGCGGCCAAGCAGCAACACGCTGTAACAGCCTGAGTCCAAAGTAAATAAGTCAAAGGTGAAACGTGAAGGTTAAAGCTGAAAGACATGTTGCCAGCGATCATTACGTTTTAGGCCTCACGTTTTACTATCGGAGGATAATATGCTCGTAAAAGAACCTACTGCCCAGAAAATACCCGAACTGATCGGGGCCAGCGTGCCTCGCCTGGATGCTCATGAGAAAGTAACCGGTGCTGCCCTTTTCACCGACGATTTACAATTTGGCCCAGGCATGCTGCATGCCCGCATCAAGCGCAGCCCTTATCCCCATGCGCTGATTAAATCCATTGACATCAGCCAAGCTAAAGCCCTACCCGGTGTTAAGGCTGTGGTTACCGGCGAGGATTTTCCGGGCCACTTTGGTTTGTACTTAAAAGATCGTTACATTTTTGCCCGTGATCGGGTGCGCTATGTCGGCGAAGCCATTGCCGGGGTAGCGGCCATCAACGAGGAGATAGCGGAAAAGGCTGTGGAACTGATCGAAGTGAAGTACGAGTTGCTAGAGCCGGTGCTCGATCCGGAATTTGGCGCTAGCCCCGCCGCGCCGCTGCTCCATCCCGACCTAGGCAATTACGAAGTAGTACCTTTCATTTTTCCCAAACCGGGAACCAATATCTCCAACCATTTCAAAATCCGCAAGGGCGACGCCGATGCGGCCTGGTCCAAGTGCGCAGCCATTGTGGAACACAAATATCACATTCCGCACGTTCAACACGTCCCCATCGAGCCACACGTGGCCGTAGCCAAAGTAGACGAAAGCGGCAAGGTGACTCTGTGGAGCAGTTCGCAATCGCCCTTTGCCCAGCGCAATCTCATTGCCAAGTCGTTGGGCATCTCTCAGAGCGACATGCGGGTCATTGCCCCTTATGTAGGCGGCGGTTTTGGCTGCAAAGCCGGAGTCAGCATGGAAGCCCTGGCGGTGGCAATTGCTCTCAAGGCCAAAGGCCGCCCGGTCAAACTGCTGTTGACCCGCGAAGAGGAATTTTATACTGCCTTTGTGCGTCAGGGTTTGGTCATCAAGCTCAAAATCGGCTGCGACGCTCAGGGCAAACTGCTGGCCATGGAGAATACCATGTACTGGGATGGCGGGGCCTCGACCGAATATGGAGTCAACATCACCCGCGCTGGCGGCTACAGCAGCAGCGGCCCTTACGAAATCCCTCACGTCAAAACCGATAGTATGTGCGTCTATACGAATCACCCGGTCGGTGGAGCGATGCGCGGCTTTGGCATGCCCGAACTGCACGCCGGGTTGGAGCAGTGCATTGACGAACTGGCCCACGAAATCAAGCTGGACCCGGTCGAGTTTCGCCGCATCAACTG
>CAZRYD010000230.1:0-11366 GCA_964604225.1 uncultured Caldilineaceae bacterium | reverse complement strand
CCCAATAAAACCGGCTCCGCCGGTTATCAAAAAACGCATAGTATTTCCTTAAAATAGGGTATTCAAAGGATATCGAGGCTCTGGCAGGCTGGCTAGACGCCTAATTTACCTCGCTCCGCGTCCCAGGGGTAAATGATCCAATCTTCCGTTTGGACCGCGAAAAAATCAGGCGTTTTGTCAGGAAATTGGGAACGGTGGGGCTTGTAATGAAGCACTGCCGAGCGAGAACGCCCGCCGGCATATTTGACTCGTTCGGTCACACTGACCACCTGTTTACCCCGATCCCAAATATCGTCCACAATGAGGGCTTGCTTGCCGCGCAAAAAGCTATCGGCGGGGAATTGCATAAAAACCGGCCAATCCAGATCGTGCTCTTTATCCTCATAAAAATCAACGGAAGCCACCAAAACTTGCTGAATCGCCAGCCGCTCGGCGATGATGGCCGCCGGAATAATGCCACCCCTGGTGATAGCAATCACCAAGTCATAATTAAAGGCCCGCAATCGGGGCACCATGCCGATAATGAGCTTGTCAATATCCACCCACGATAGGTAAATTTTATTAACTTCATCCATTGCTGACCGTACCTCTGCCCAAAATGCGCTCTCGCGCCGCACCAAAAGCATAACTCAAATGTGACATTTAGGCAATGTCAGCGGCCAGCTTCAATGGGGCTGGCTCATTGCACTGTAACTAAATCCTTAATTTTAGCCAGAGTCGCGTCGCCAATACCGCTAACCTCGGTAATTTCTTCAACAGCCTTAAACCCGCCCACACTTGCCCGATAATCAATAATCCGCTGGGCGATGGCCGGGCCGATGCCTGGCAAACTATCCAGTTGTTCCAGTGTGGCTGTGTTAAGATTAATAAACCCGCCACCGGCAGGCACGGTCCCGCCAGAAACCGGAGCCGAGCGACTGCTGCCGCTGCCCTGACCGCTGGTTAGCCCACCCTGCACCGGCGGTGGAGCATCTTGCTCACCCCGACGCGGCACGTGAATTTGCTGTTGGTCTTGTAGTTCCAGAGCTTGATTGATGTGCTCAGGATCGGCCTCAGGGGTGAAACCGCCGGCCGCGGCGATAGCATCTTTGATAATACTACCTGCGGGCAGAAAATACACATCAGAATTGACGACTGCGCCGGTAACATAAACTCGTACCGGAGCCGGGGTAGGGCTGGGGAGAGGCGTAGGTACAGTTGTGGCTGTCGCCTCTTCGGCGGGGCGAATCTCAACCGGGGCTTGAGCCGGTTGGCGCAAATAAAAAACGCCGGCGCCGCCGACAGCAATAAACAAAAGCAAGATGAAGACGAAGTTGCGGTTTCGGTCTAACCAGGAACCATTCATCGGTAAGCCCTCCGCGAAGTTGGGTGATGTTGGAAATATTAAAAATTTGTTAAAATGATTATAGCGGATTTTTCAGGGCGTGACAAGGGGTAAAATTTGTCCCTGCCAAATTCACGCGCCCGGCGGCTTGAGGCGCGGCCAGATATGCACGGTAAAGGCGGCGGCAGCGCCGGCTTCGGCTAATCGTCCCAGCAGGGTAACCAGGGGCGGCGCTCCCAGGAATGGCCCCAGTCCGGCCAGCCACACCCCCAGGTTAAGCAACCCAAAGGCCAGCCAGGCCGGCTTTTCATTGCCACGCGAGCGCCAGAAGCGAGGAAAAATCCAAAAACCGACCCCCATCACCAGTTGGACCGTCCAGCCAAACAGCAAAAACTCCACGTGAACGGGCAAAAGCCGCCAGACAAAAGGTTGAAAGGGGATACCCTTGTGGAAGAGGAGAAGCGCCCCAAAGGTAATACCCACCGCCAGGTACAACAAAGCCGCCCGGATGAACCAACAACTCAAACGCGGCACGTCAGCGTTCCTTTACCCGGCTCCAGGTATTGAACACAAAGGCCATGCCGGCCAACCACTGCAAGACGGCTGAGCCAGCAGTGAGCCAAGCCCACAGCGCCTCAGGGCGTACCAGGTGCAGAGGTTCGCCAATCACCCGAAAGATCAAACCAATATTGAACAGCCAAAAGGTAGCCTGCCATAAACCCTCGTGGCCGTGGGGCTTGCCCTGGCTGTATTTGGGGAACATCCAATAGACTACGCCAAAAATGAGCTGCGTCACCCAACCCCACATAAACAGATGCAGATAGATCGGGGCTAGGGCCGCAACCCATGCCTGCAAATCCCACAAAGGCAGGGCCGCCATGCTGGCTCTGACCACAAAGGCCAGAACAAGGGAAACCATCGCAGCTTTGATAAACCAACGGGTCAAGGGGGGCACGGATTACTCTTCCAAATTCCTGTGTTGGCCAGATTGATGAACCGCCCGCACGGTATTAACGATGAAGAGCAAGATAGCCACCACGTTGAGCAAGCCACCCCACTGGCGGGCAGGCAGCCAGATGGTCAAATCACCGATCACGCGCCAGAGAAGCGATAGATGCAACAAAACCAGATGGCTGTAGAAAATCGAGGAGAAATTGACCGGCTTGCCCAGCACTGCCGGAAAGATGATCGGTGCGTGGCCGAAAATCATAGACATCACAAAGCCGACAAAAACCGCATGCAGCATGGCATCGTAGGGCAGTCCGGCGGTGACTCCGCCAAAAAACACCGCCAACAATCCACCAACTCCCAGCCAAATGTAGCCGGTGAGCAAGCATACGGCGATGAAACGTGTCAGGCCGGTTTTGCGTACGGTGTAGCGGGCGATGTCATAGCGCAGCAGCCACACCGCCAGAGCAACCAGCCCAACCCCGGCCAGGCGGACCCCAAAATCAAAGTTAAAGAGGGCGACAATCAACCCAAGCAGAAAAAGGCCGACGGCAAATAGAAAGAGTTGCTGTACTTGGCCCGACAAGCGCAGCACCCGGTTTAGCTCCAGCCGCTCTCCAGCAATGGTCAGGATCAGAAAACCAATCCACCAGAAAACGATGGTAGCAATCGGCCAGCCAAACAACCACAGCATATTCCCGCCCAACCAGAGCAGCGCCCCCAACCCCATAGTCACGGTAAAAGGAGCCAGTTGTAAGCGCAAGATCAGGCCAAACACCGCCACCAACCCCAGGCTACCCAGGGTAATGAGCAGCGCTCCGCTGGGGCTGGGCAGCCCTACGATCAAGGCCAGCCCGCCCAGGCCGGTCAGTACCGGACCCAAATACGTCCAGGGCCGATTTAAGGCGACGGCTCGCTCCACCCCAATCACTGTTCCCAAAAAACCACAGACCATCAGGGGGCCGTGACTGATGGGCAGGGTTGGCTGCAACAGGGGCAAGCTCCAACCTAGACGCAGTACGCCTGCCCACAGGGCGGCCAATAAAGCCAACATGCCCAGCGCCATGAGCGGAAATGGGTTGAACCGTTGATCAGATTTGACCTTCAAGGCAGGTTTGGCCTTCATAACCACCTCTTCTAACAAAGGCATCCTTGGCCTTAAGCCGATTTTCCGGAAGCAGAAGTTGTTTTGAACATCAGCAACAGCATCAGCACCGGCGTTTTAGCGTAGACGCTGTGGGGTAAGTGAGGGCGCATGTGGGCCCAGGTACCGGCTTGAGCGCTCATCGTTTGATCCCCCAAGGTCAAATCGGCCTCTCCCTGGATAAAGTGGAGGATGGCAGTTTGGGCTGAGGTGTGTTCTGAAAGTTCCTGACCGGCAGCAAAGCCAAAGAGGATAGCCTTGACCTGGTCATCACTGTAAACGGTGCGGCTGATAATGCTATCCGGGGAGATTTCTTTGATTTGATCAAATAAGCTGGCGAGATAAGTGTAATCTGTATTCATCAATTAGCCTTTTCTAAGCCGGTTTGCCTGTAGCTACACCCCAGGCTTCCGGCAGGTCGATTTTTATAGCTTTATCACCTACGGAGTTGGCAGCAACGCTGAAGATTAACCGGCAATGCTGTACTCGTACTGGCCGCGGACCGGCTTGTTTTCGGCGTACCGGCTCAGGCGGAAGAGATGAGGCTCAAACTCCGGGGGGCTTTGGCGGGTGAGCAAGTCGGCAGCCATAAGCCCGACTGCCGGGCCGAGTTTGAAACCGTGCCCACTGAAGCCAGCGCAGATAAAGAAACCACTCCCCGCAGGCACTTCGTCAATGATTGGGTGCCAGTCTGGGGTAATGTCGTAGAGCGCGGCATAGCCACCGGTGCTCTGGCTGCGTTCCATCGGCGGAAAGCGCCGGATAAGCCGTTCCCCGGAATCCAACACAAACTCGGGGTCAACCTGTTCTTTGTAGTGATCTGGGTTAACAATCGCGTCAGCCTCGCCGGGATCAATTAGACCAACCAGGGTGAGCTGGCCGGTTTCGGAGCGGAAGTAGGTAGCGTGAATGAAATCGGCGACCACCGGATGAGCGCTTTCATACCCCGTCGGGCGGGCAAAAAGGGATACCTGCACCCGACAGGCGTTGATTGGCACCTCCAGACCAGCCATTCTGGCCACCTGCGCTCCCCACGGGCCGGCACAATTCAGCACCAGCGGCGCATCAAATTTTTCTTGGGGGGTATCCACGCCGACCACTTTGCCGCCTCCAAAACGGATGCCGGTCACTTCGGTTTCTTGAAAAATTTTGACCCCCACCCGCCGGGCCGCGTTAGCGAAGGCATTGACCGTCAGGTAAGGGTCAGCGTAGCCGCTTTCCGGTTCATAAGCGGCTCGTACCAGGTCCGTCGTCTCTAGACCGGGCATGATTTCATGCAGGGACTCCGGCGAGAGCAGTTCTGTCTGGATGCCGACCCGGCGCTGTAAAGCGATGTTGGCTTCCAGCCCGGCCAAATCTTTGGCCGCTACCACTGCGACAAAGCCGGTGCGGGTGAAGCCACATTCCCCGCCGACCTGTTCTTTAAAATTTTGAAAGACACGCAGGCTGTAGAGAGCCATCCGCGCCGTCAACTCATTGGAGTAATGCTGGCGAATAATGGCCGAAGATTTACCGGTTGGGCCGGCGCCAATGTCGGCTTTTTCCAATAAAGCCACTTTTAAGCCCCGTTGGGCCAACTGAAAAGCCGTGCTGCAGCCCGAAATTCCCCCGCCAATCACGACGACATCAAATGTTTGAGACATGGTTTCTAATCCTTTCGCTCGCTAGGGATAGTTTAGTAAAAAACTTTGCCTGCGAGTCTACGCGACAACAGCGCCCAGGTCTAGTGACATTTGTCTTGATTCGTCGTGACAAGCAACCCCATGTTTCAACGAAAAATGAACACAACCAGGCCGGCAAAAGCGACTGCATGAAAAATCTCCGCTACTCCCAACCGGACCAGACTCAGCGACCTCTTATCTTGCCACTGCCAGGCCCCGTAGACCATTTTGATCGTCACCGGTACAAAAGCCAGGGGCGTGAGCAAGGGAGCCCACTGTAAAGTCGCCAGGATCAGCAGCAGTGTTAGGGCGATAGTTTGGTAAGCCAAGCAGGCTTTTGCTTTGACCAGCCGCTCGGTCACTCCTTCTGGAGCCGGCAGACGCGGCTGCTGGCGCACTTTGAACTTGATATAAAAAACCGTCCCGCCAAAGTAGAGGGCGTTAATCAACCACAGTATTGCCGCCATTCGGTCCAATTGACCGCTGGCAGCATAATAAGCCATCGGCGCACCCAGAGCCAACCCCATCACGCCGGCTATTTCACCGATGAGGCTCATTTCTTGCCGTTGTGAAACCAGCCACAAATGAAAAAATAATAACATGCCTCCCAGCAGTCCCATTACTGCCAGCCACCACAGCCCTTGCGCCACTACCAACCAAACACCGCTCAACACGGTCAAGCCGCCGTAAATGACTGTCCAGCGCCAGAGAAACACTTTATCAGCCGTAGCGCGTTTGCGGGTTTTGACCAAAACGGCCAGCGGGTAGCGCACTAAAAAGAAACCGAGCACCGCCACCAGCAAAACCAGGCCACGCCAATGCCAGGCTGGAGCCAGGACCAGGCCAAGCAGCAGGGGGATAGTTAGCATGGCCCAGGAGCCATGTTCCTTAGGTAAAGGTGGTTTCATCCCTGTCATCCCAATCATTTAAGCCCCTGCGGCTGTCGAAGATGGGTCAGAGGCAGATCGTTCGGCTTCCACTAATTTATTAGCTAATTGCTCAGGCTGGTGGATTAGGATAGGCAGGCACTGGGTGCAAATCCAAGTTTGTATACCCGTGTAGCGCAGATTTACCAGGGGGATAACCGTTTCGGGACGGTTACAATTAAGACATCGAGCGAATGATTTTATTTCTTTCGTCACCAAAAAACTCCTGTAAAGGGCTATACTTATCAGACATTTTAACCGAGTCTCTGCCCAGTATCAGTGACTTTTGTCACAAAACTGCAACAAAAAACCCGGCATTTGGTCGGAAGCTAACCGATAACCGGACTTTTTTGCCTGGATAAAAGCTGGCTAAGACATGATGCACCTGCCAGCAAGCGGGTCGCACCTGTTGGAGTTATTTATGAAGGGTGCGGATATAGGCAATGACATTGTATAAATCATTGTCGCTCAGAGCGGGGTTGCCACCTTTGGGAGGCATAGCCACGCCGGTGGTGTTGAGCGGGTCGCTCGGGTCGCGTCCAACTTTGATAAAGGCGAGCAGTTCATCATCCGTCTTACCGGTGATAAATTCGCTGGCGGTCATATCTTTGCCCAAGCCGGGCAAACCCTCTCCGGCAGGGCCGTGGCAGGCCGAGCAGGTACCGGTGAATAAAACTTGACCCGCCACCGGATCACCCTTAGAGGTTTGAGCAGGCGCTGGTTCAGGCTGGGCCGGCGCAGAAGCGGGTGTATCAACTATCACCGGCTCCGCTATCGATGGTCTGACCTGGGCAACCCAGACCATCGCCGCCGCAACCAACATCAACAAAATACCTAAAGTCGAAGCGATGTATAAATTACCGCCATCGTTGGGAGAACTATTGTCTGTCATCATGAGTGATCTCCTGGGTTCAAAAATTTATTTAAAGGTCTTACCATCCTGCTCACTGTTTATGAATGGTACGGATGTAAGCGATAAGGTGATGCAAATCTTCATCACTCAAGGCGGGATTGCCGCCTTTGGGGGGCATGGCCACGCCAGTGGTGTTGAGCGGGTCGCTCGGGTCGCGCCCAACTTTAATAAAAGCGAGCAGTTCGTCGTCGCTTTTACCGGCGATAAATTCACTGACAGTCATATCTTTGCCCAAGCCGGATATACCCTCTCCGGCGGAACCGTGGCAGGCTGAGCAGGTACTGGCGAATAGTTTTTGACCCTTTACCGCATCTCCTGCACTCGCCTGGGCCGGCGCGTCTTTGGTGGGCTCGGCGGCTACCTGGCTGTCCCCCTGGGGTAGACGTTCTGCCCCGCCGCTAGCACAAGCGGTGAGGCTCAAGAGCGCGATGAGGGTTAAGCTACCCAGCAGATAAACCATCTTTCTCATTACCATAAATCTCCTTAAAATTAATTTCTTTCGATTTCCGAATTACCGTCCCGGCGGGAAGATACTGATTTCATCTCCCTGGGAGACCATGATATTCGGACCGCCAATATAGCTCAAATCGCGGCCATTGAGCAGCACCCGCCACATGGGTTTGACGCGATAGGCTTTTTCGACGGTAAACCAGGGCGTACCGGTGGCGTCGGATCGCTCGCCGCCTAGCCATTGCAGATCGAAGATTTCGGCGCGAGCTTGAGGGAAGTAATTGAAGAGTTTTTGCAGGGCCACAGCCATTGACGCCCCTTTCGGCAAAGTCAGCGTCAGTTCTTGACAACCCATCACCTGTCTCATCCGGCCAAAGATGGTTACTTTCACGCCAAAATCGCCGCTATCTAGCGACCGGGCCGATTGGTAGCCGGTTAGCATCATGTGGAGGTGCAGGCTCAACATCTTGTTCCATCCGGCCAATGCTGCCGGAACCACGGCGGCGTCCGGCATCTCTTCGGCCAGGAAGCGGGCAAAGGTAGCATTCACCAAACTAATCGCGCCGGTGACGTAAAGTTCCGGCACGTGGGTCTGGCGGCGACCATGGCCGGCGTGCAACTGGCCGGCGCGAAAAAGATAACGGGCAAAATCATCGCTCAAGTCCAGGCCCAGGGTGCGGGCCAACCAGACCGTGAAAAAGCGACGGCGCTCAGAGAGGTGCTCTGGGTCGGCTCCCCGCTCCCAACCCAGGATAACGGCTGTTTCATGATTTTTGAGCAGGTAATCATAATTGCCCACCACCAATTCATAGCCACGCCGAAAGAGCGGCTCCACCGTTTCCAGCATCGCCCGGATGTCGTCCGGCCCCAGGCTCAAGAATTCGCGCAGCCGCTGCCACTCCTCTTCCGGGGCCGGTTGGAGGCCGGCTAACTCCCAGCTTTGGGATTTGGACTGGCCGTTAAGTTGAGCAAAAGGTTCCACTACATTCGTATTTGCTGCCGTCGCCATTTTAGTTTTGCCTTTCATTGATGGTGCTCCATTCCTTGATTATGGTCCATCTCCGGCATAGGGTTGGCTTTGTAATACGCCGACACCTCGCTGAAGGTCATCACTTCTCCCCGGACCTCGGTCGCAAAAGCCTGGGCCTTTTCCGCTGACTCAAAAGCAGCCAGGCCCGAAGCCATCGGCGTGCGCAGCCCTTTGCTTTGTACAAATGTCGCCTTTTCAGCCCGAATCCACTGATTGTTTTCATAATTGTGGGCAAAAAAGGCGATGACTTCCTGGTTATTGGCCGGTTGGGCCTGGAACATGTCGCCAATATCGTCAAAAATGTGCTGCTGCCCGTCGGCGGTGATGTACCCGGCGGCATAACGCTCCTCACTGATAATCATGCCGCATAACTCGCAGACATCCTCGCCATAATGGATCGTTGGCGGCGCCGGTTCAGCAGTGGCTGTGCTGGTGCAGGCGGAGAGGATAAGGAGGAACAGGGCTAATAGTAAAAATAGATACACCTTATGGGATGTGGGATGTGGGATACGGGATATGAATGAACCCTTATGCATCACGCAATACGTATTACCTTCCCGTTTTAAGAATAGAGTAGCTTTCATAAATCACCTCGTCGCGCAAAAATGGTATAGGCTGCAAACAAGGGCAGGACAATCCAGGCGATGAGCGAGCCGAGAAAGAGCCAGGTCAGGTCATCACGGTAAGTTTGCATAGCGTAGATACCGGCCGGTCCCAGCACATCGAGGGTAGCGTTGATGCTGATCAAAGCCGACATTTTGAACACCTGCAATGGATTGAACAGGGCCAGATTAAACAGGGTTTGAATGGGCAACTTAAAAGCCAGAGTTGTGCCCATCAAGCCTAAATCCCCCCCAAAAACAAGGGTTAGCCAGAGAAATAAAGCAATGCCCGTGGCTACGGCTGCTTTCCGGGTTAGCACGCTGATGAGAAAGCCCAAACTCAACATGCCCAAAGCCAGCGTAAAGGCAAAGATGACCAGCAAACCGTACGCTCCGGCATCGGCCTGGCCACCCTGACCGGCGATGACCGCACCCGACAGCCCAAAACCGAGCGCCAACGCCCCCAACAGTGAGGCTGCCAGCCCTAGATACTTACCCAGCAAGACTTCGACCCGGTTAACCGGCTGGGCCAAGAGATAATGGAGCGTCCCGCGCTCCCGCTCGCCGGAGAGACTGCCCGCGCCGATCGTCAGAGCCATCAACGGTACGACCAACAAAACCAGATTGACCAGGCTGGCAGTCGTGCGCCCAAATCCGGCAAAGCCGGTGTAACCGGTCCCCCCCCCACTGAGCGATAACCAGGAGAGCAGCAAAGCTAGACCGGTAAAAGCACCCGCGTATAACACAAACCAGCGGTTATTGAGAGAGTCGTTGATTTCTTTTTTGAGTAAAGTAGTGATAATTCTTTGTTACATTGGTTTACACCAACTTGCCAAATATGTCTAGGTGATAAGTGTTGTGTGAAACGTGACGAATTTTAACGCATCACGCCTCAAGTTTCCGCCCCATTCTCCAGCTCAAAATTACTCACCTCAATCTGCTCCGCCCACAAGGCATGCAGGGGAGCCATTTTGGCTGTGGGCGAGACCGCTACCCGCACGCCGACCCCGTTGAGACTGGCGCTAAAACCGTGCGCCTGTAACAAATTCAAGGCATTATTCCGAATTGGTTCAGGCATGATGATTTTGAGGGTCAGGCGCATGCCCAAACGATTGGCCAACTCCGCCGGATGACAGGTCAGCGCCAATTTGCCCCCTTCTAAAACCAGCACCCGGGTGGCCAGCATTTCAACCTCTTCCAGGCGATGGGAGGTGAAGAGCAAGGTTTTGCCCTGCACTTTTTGTTGTAACAATAACTTCATAAATTCATCCCGGGCGGTGGTGTCGAGATTGCTGGTCGGCTCATCCAGCACCAACAGCGGCGGATCGCCTAAAAGGGCGCAGGCCAGAGCCAGGCGCTGCTTCATACCCCCGGAGAGGGCGGCGACCACTTTGGCTCCGTGCGCCGTCAGGCCCACCTCAGCCAGAGCCGAGTCGACCTGAGCCGCCGGAACACCCTTTAAGCGGGCGTAGAACAGCAACGTGTCACGGGCCGACATGTCATCATAGAAGGCCAACTCTTGCGGCACGTAGCCGATGGCGGCTTTGGCCTTTTTGCCTTCCTTTCGCACGTCAAAGCCGTTGACCCGCAACTCTCCTGCCGCCGTGAGCAAACCAAGCAAACTGCGGATGATGGTCGTTTTGCCTGCCCCGTTAGGTCCCCACAACGCCACAGCCTCGCCGGGAGTAACGTCAAACGACAGGGCGTCAACGGCGGTGAAACTGCCAAATTTTTTGGTGAGGTTGGTGACTTTAATCATCGGGTATTCCCCCACAATACATGCTGCGTAAAACGTGACATTCGATACCTGACCCGAGGTGCATAGGCCAGACTAATAACTCCGCCGGCGAAAGCCAGCAGAAGCAGGGTTGTGACCCACATCGGCCAGGCCGGGCGGGCGGATGGCAGGGTAATGGTCGGCATAACTGGCGACATCAACGGGACCTCATCGGTGAATTTTGGTTGGGGTTGAAAAATAGGAAAGGCGCGCGCCGCCAGTTCGATGGCTTGCTGAGCCGGGCTGAGTTGGAACAGGCGCAGGGCCGGATTTTTGTCCATCATGTTTTCAAAAAGGCTTTTAGACACATAGGGCAGGTCGCCCAAACCGTTCCCGTCGGCATCGTAGCCGGTGTAGTCGCTCCAAAAGTTACCCTGGCCATTGACGGTGAAACCGTTGCCCTCAAAAGCGCCGCCGGTCGTCAAACCGACCTGTTCGCTGTTATCAATAAAGCTGTTTTGGCTAAAATAATTGCGCTTGACACTCGGCGCAAAGAGCAGGCCGATATCGTTGTAGGTAAAGGCGTTGCGCTGAAAATGCTGGCTGACATCCACCGACCAGGGCGAGTTATCGAAGTACATGCCCACCCGG
>CAZRYD010000229.1:0-11383 GCA_964604225.1 uncultured Caldilineaceae bacterium | reverse complement strand
TATCCGGCAAAAAGCGGTCGCTGATGTAGCGCTGGCTCAGTACAGCCGCAGCGATAACCGCGCTGTCCTGGATACGCACGCCGTGGTGGACTTCGTAGCGCTCTTTGAGGCCGCGCAAAATACTGATGGTATCTTCGACCGTCGGCTCATCCACCAGCACCGGCTGGAAGCGCCGCTCCAGGGCCGCGTCCTTTTCGATGTACTTGCGGTACTCGTCCAAAGTGGTCGCGCCGATGGTGTGCAGCTCCCCGCGGGCCAGCATGGGTTTGAGCATATTACCGGCGTCCATCGCCCCTTCGGCTGCCCCCGCGCCGACGACGGTGTGCAGCTCGTCAATAAAGAGGATGACCCGGCCTTCGCTGCCGGTCACTTCCTGCAAGACCGCCTTCAGCCGCTCCTCAAATTCGCCGCGATACTTGGCTCCGGCAATCAATGCGCCTATATCCAGGGCCACAATTTGTTTGTCCTTCAAGCCTTCGGGCACGTCACCACGAATGATCCGCTGGGCCAGCCCTTCGACAATGGCGGTTTTACCCACGCCGGGATCGCCGATGAGGACGGGGTTGTTCTTGGTGCGCCGGCTCAAGACCTGCACCACCCGCCGGATTTCGTCGTCACGGCCAATGACCGGGTCGAGCTTGCCTTTGCGGGCCAGGTCGGTCAGGTCGCGGCCATATTTCAGCAGGGCTTCGTAGGTGCTTTCGGGGTTCTGGCTGGTGACGCGCTGGCTGCCGCGGATTTTGGTCAAGGCTTGCAGCACGGCGTCACGGGTCAGGCCGGCTCGTTGAAGCAATTGGGCCGCGTTTCCGCCGGAGTCCGCCAGCGCCAACAGCAGATGCTCGGTCGAGACGTATTCGTCTTTCATTTTGTCGGCCACTTTCTCGGCCTCGCGCAGAGCATTGTTCAAACTGCGCGACAGGCCGGGCTGCGACCCACCATAAACCTTGGCCAGGCCGCGCAGTTCGGTTTCCAAAGTCTGGGCCAGGCTGTCGGGGTTGACGTTCAGGTAGCGGGCAATTTGCGGGACCACGCCGCCTTCCTGGCGCAGCAAGACCAGCAGCAGGTGGCTCGGTTGGATTTCGCTGTGGTTATATTCTTCGGCCAGGCGCTGGGCAGCGAGGACCGCTTCCTGGGCTTTTTCAGTAAATTTGTTTAAGTTCATAGATAATACCTCTTGAATGATAGGTGAAACGTGAGGCGTGAAGGTAAATTTTCACGCATCTGTTTTGCCGATTACTCGGATGCTACGATTTATTGTAGGCCGGAGGTATTAGAATCATACTAGATTTTTGTTAGAGCGGTATTATAATGCTCCAGAAAAGTTTTCGCCGCTAAAACAGGTAGCAAGGTAGCATGTAGCAGATCATAAATTTGCTACTTTGCTACTTGCTACCTTGATTGTTGAGAAAGAATTTTTCTGGACACCTATAGATGGGGTCGGTTTCGGCGCGAGTCATCTTTTTGTCGTATTGACCGAAGCCGCCGGTCCTGTTATCATGAGGTAGTAATAAAAATCACCAGAGGCAAACTCATAGAAAGCAGAGAAATAATTTAAATAAGGAAAAGCCAATGTTCAGTTGGTGGCAGAGAAAGAAGAAAAATAAGGGGTCAAATGGGCGCTTCCGCTACGGCAACGACCATCTGATCGAGTTGCGCGGGGTGAGCAAAATTTATGAGACAGCCGCCGGCCCCTTTAAGGCGCTCAGGGAAATTGACTTGCAGATTGATCACGGCGAGTTTGTGGCCGTCATCGGCAAATCGGGCAGCGGGAAATCCACGCTGATTAATATGATTGCCGGCATCGACCGGCCCAGCGCGGGCGAGGTCTTGATCGGCGATACGGCCGTCCATACCCTCAACGAAGGACAGATTGCAGTCTGGCGAGGCCGCAATGTGGGCGTTATCTTCCAGTTTTTCCAGCTCTTACCCACCCTGACTGCCATCGAGAATGTGATGCTGCCGATGGATTTCTGCGATATGTATTCCATGAGCGAGCGGTACGAACGAGCTATGCACCTGTTGGATCAGGTGGAGATGGTCGAGCATGCTCATAAATTACCCTCGGCCCTGTCGGGCGGTGAACAGCAGCGGGTGGCGATAGCCCGGGCCATGGCCAACGACCCCCCCATTTTGCTGGCCGACGAGCCAACCGGCAACCTCGACTCCCAAACCGCTGAGGCCGTCATGCAGCTTTTTGAAAAGCTGGTAGCCCAGGACAAGACTATTTTGATGGTCACGCACGATATGGATCTGTCGCGACGCGCCCCGCGTATTATTACCCTGGCCGATGGGCAGATTGTGGCCCAAACGAGCGCTGGCCCAACGACCGCCGACGGTGGACGGCCGTCCACCGACACTTTACCTCAAGCCCTCTCAAATCCCACCAGTTCCCAGAGCAATGATGGCTTTGAAGAGACATCACCAGAGTCATCACCAACCCACCTCTCATCATCCGCAAGAATGCCTTTCGGCGGTCGGCGGTCCCAGAGCCGAAGGCCCCCTGTGGGCGGGGAGGCTTCGCACTCGGCGGTCGGCGGTCTATCTGCGGAGGAGGACAGCCATGCTTAAACCTCGCTGGCGCAAGGTGCTGCGCGATCTATGGCTGAACAAAACGCGCACCTTTTTGGTCGTGCTGTCTATTGCCGTGGGTGTGTTTGCCGTCGGTACCATCGCCAGCTCGCAGATCATCCTCTCGCGGGATTTGACCGAAGCCTATCTGGCCACCAACCCGGCCAACGCCACCTTTTTCACCTTCGACGCCTTTGGCGATAACGTGGTGGAGGCTGTCGAAGCGATGGACGAGGTCAAAGAGGCTGAGGGTCGGCGCCGGGTCATAGTGCGGGCCAAGACCGGCCCGGAGGAATGGCGCTTGCTGTATCTGATTGCCATTCCCGATTTCGACGACGTCAAGATTGACCAGTTTCAGCCCGAGGCGGGAGCCTGGCCGCCCCCTGATAACGAGATATTGATCGAGCGGGCGGCCCTGGGCTTGTTGAAGGCCCACATGGGCGATACCATCCTAATCAAAACGCCGGAAGGCAAAGAACGCAGTATGCATATTGCCGGCCTGGCCCACGATCTGAACGCCCAAATGTATGTGTTTGATGGCGCGGCTTACGGTTTTATCACCACCGACACCCTGGACTGGCTGAACCAACCTCCAGACTACAACGAACTGCGCATCATCGTAGCCGATCACGCCGATGACCGCGACCATATCCGCCACGTGGCCAACCAGGTTCAGGACAAGATTGAAGATGGTGGGCGCACCGTCTTGTTTATCCTGATCCCCGAACCGGGCAAACCCATCCTCGATTTTTTGATTCAGGCTATTTCGGTCTTGATGGGGGCGCTGGCGGTTATGTCGCTGCTGCTCAGCGGCTTCCTGGTGGTCAATACCATCTCGGCCCTGCTGGCTCAACAAGTGCGGCAAATTGGGATTATGAAAGCCGTTGGAGCCAGAAGCCGGCAGGTTATGGGCATGTACCTGGTGACAGTAACAATTTTTGGCCTGCTAGCTCTGCTCATCGCCATCCCAGCCGGCGTGGTGGGGGCGTATCTTTTTACGCGCTTCATCGCCGGTTTCCTCAACTTCGACGTCACCGGCTTCCGCTTGCCTCCCGATGTACTGCTGGCCGAAATTGGGGTGGGGCTGGTGGTGCCGCTGCTGGCCGGACTTTATCCGATCATCGCCGGCGTCCGGGTCACGGTGCGAGAGGCCATCAGCACTTATGGCCTGGGCAAAGGACAGTTTGGCACGCGCCGCTTTGATCGCTGGCTGCTATCGCTGCACCAAACACCTTTTTTGCGGCGCAACATCTCGCGGCCGCTGCTGTTATCGCTGCGCAACACTTTTCGCCGTCGAACCCGGCTGACCCTGACCCTGCTAACCCTGACCTTTGCCGGCATGATTTTTATTACCGTTTTTAGCGTGCGAGTATCAATGTTAACCACGCTCGATAATTGGATGGCGTATTATCGCTGGGATGTGGCCGTGCAATTTGAGCGCGATTACCGGGTTGAACGGATTCTGCGGGAGACGCTCAATGTGCCGGGGGTCGTGCGGGCCGAAACATGGGGCTTTGCCAGCGCCCGGCGCAAACGTCCCGACGGCAGTGATAGCGATAGTATCATTCTCTATGCCCCCCCTGCCGAAACAAAAATGGCCCGGCCTACCATCATTGCCGGGCGCTGGCTGCGGCCCGAAGATACTAACGCGGTGGTCGTCAATTCCCTGCTGCTGAGAGACGAGCCGGATATCCGGCTAGGCAGTGAAATTATCCTCAAAATCGAAGGCGAGGAAAAGCCCTGGCGCATTGTTGGCATACTGACCGGTGGCTTTCCCATGGCCACGATGTTTGCCAATTACCCTTATTTTGCCCAGGTGGTCAATGAAGTGGGACAGGCTCAGTGGGTTTTTGCCACGACTGAGCAATCTACCCTTGACTATCAAAACAAGGTCGTCCGCGCCCTGGAGGCGCGTTTTGAGCACATCGGCTTTGACGTTAGCGCCACCGCCAAGGTAGCCGAAGAGAAGGCCGAGATGGTAGCCATCTTCGAGGTCATTGTGGTGTTGCTGCTGATTATGGCGGTATTGATCGCCGTCATTGGCGGGCTGGGGTTGATGGGCACGATGAGCATCAATGTACTGGAACGGACGCGAGAGATTGGCGTGATGCGGGCCATCGGCGCGTCGAATGGGGCGGTACGAGGGATTTTTATCGTCGAAGGGGTGATTATCGGCGTTTTAAGCTGGGCGGTGGGAGCCATTCTGGCCTATCCGGCCAGCAAATACCTGAGCGACCTGGTGGGCCAGCAGTTTTTGAGCGCCCCGCTTGATTACACCTTTTCTATCAATGGGGTCGTGTTGTGGCTGGTGGTTGTGGTGCTGTTATCGGCCCTAGCCAGTTTCCTACCCGCCTGGAATGCCTCGCGCCTGACGGTACGTGAAGTGCTGGCCTATGAGTAGAGGTGATGTATCTGAAAATAAAAAATGCGGTACATCACAATTGGGCGTGATGTACCGCAGCTTAAATTAGGTTTTAATTCAAAACAAGTCTGCATCGTCGCTAAACCGTAGTGGTATCTAAAAACCACCACGGTCTGTAAGCTTTACAGTTACGCGGTTATTCTTAAGCGGCGGGCGATAAACACCACTGCGGCCAAACCAACGGCAATCAGGGCGATTTCAAGACCGCCAAAGCCGGTTTCGGGCACTACCTGGGTACCTGCCGGCTTACCCTCAGGTACAGGGGTCTTGGTAGGGAATAAGGGTTTTGCGGTAGGGCTACCCTGCTGTTTGTTGACGGATGCTTCCTGACCATTGGCGTTGCCGGGAGCCACAACTGGGGTATTGGTGGCGGTGGGCATGGGCGTATTGGTCGGTATTTTGGGGACAAGCGTGAACGTGGCGGTCGGGTTGGGCAGCCGGATCAGGAAAGTTGGCGACGGCTGCGCGGCCACGTCCTGCTGGTCGATATTTTGGCGGATGATAAAAACCGCCCCCACCCCCAGCAAACCCAACACCAACAACCCGATTAGAGCGATAGCCAGGGTGACAAAAAGTCTATTTTGGCCTACTTCTTCTTCGTCGTGTTCGTCTATCATAGGGTTTTCTCCTTTATACTACGGCTGTTGCCGCCTTCAAATTTCCAGGCAACAGGGCAAAAGACAAAGCATGTCGTCCCTTTATTTTATGTCAAAGCTGGACAATTTGCAAATCGAGAATCTACATTTAGGGCTGTTAACTTAAATAAACCACTAAATATAGTAGCAACCAATCGACATAAAAATCTACCGCAGAAAGCGTCAAGGGTGCAGAGGTTTTTAAATTTCCTCTGCGCGCTCTCTGTAGTTCTATAAATCTTTGCTTTGGGGTTTGTCTACGGGGAGAGGGTTAAACAATCTGCTCCAAATTAGCCAGGGGGATATAAGGCGAGTCATCGCCGAGGTTAACAATAGCTCCCGGCGTCACCAGGCCGGTTGCGAGGGCCTGGGGTTTGGGGGGCAGACCACTGACCGTACCGCTGGCTCCCAAAAATGGACCGCGCGTGACCCGCACCCAACTGCCAACTGCCAGGGAGGGTTTGCTTTCTTTTCCGGCTGAGACAGCCGCCAGGGCGCTGGCTTTATTGCTGGTCGCTAAGACGATTGCTTGAGCTTCGTCCGGATTCTGATCGGTGGGGGGAAAGAGATGCGGGGTGTGTCCCCGGATAGAGACCTCTTTGCCATCCAGGGTCCCTAAAATGCCAAAGGCATATCGAGATATTGCAATATCGCCAAAACCTTCGGTAGCCACCACCCGAACCTTGACCGGCGGCTGCAAATTCAGCAGGACTGCATCAATACTGCCGACGATAATTCCGCGCACTTGCACTTCTTCAGCCCGGCGCAGCGTCTCTTCATCCAGCGAGCGTCCGGCCAGGATAATCATATTTTTGAGGTTTTCGTCAATAGCTCCGAGCGCCACAGTTTCAAACGGGTTATCAACCAATCGTTTGAGCGGACCGTAGGCTTCACCGCCAAAGCCACAGGCGGCCTCAATCATAGCCCCACTGGCCTCGATAATCACCCCTCGATCCGGGATAACTCTGGCTACAATACCATTGATGAAGGCCGGTAGTTCAATCACGGCCCCTTGAGTTTCCAGCAGCACCCAGCCCGGCCCAATAGCCGCAATCTGCCCGGCGGCAGGGGCTTTGGCTGCTCGCTGCAAAAAAGGCAGACCGCCCGTAGCCCGAGCGATCACTTCATTAGCCTTGACCTCGTCGCCTTCGGCCTTGAGCATCACCTGCTCCATGTCAACCTTCGGCTGAGCCAAGTGACGGGCAACGTTAATCAGCCGGTAGCGCTGCGGCGCGTGGGCCCGGGCGACTACGGTCAGGGCTTCTACCTGCTGGCCCCGCTGAACCAGCACCTCGCCCGGTACCGGCAGCATCCGCCGCAGCACTACTTTGCCTTGGGCGTTAATCTTCCGCTCAGGTAGTTGCATGGGTCACCCCTAATTCGCCCAACCACTGCCTAATCTGCGCCTGTCGCCGCGCCTCATCTGCGGGCAGTCGCAGCGGCCGGCCTCGGGCGTCGATGATAATCCCTAAAATGCCGCCTTCCACCTCGGCCAGGGCGCCCCGACCGGGCTGGCCCAGACCAATATCAAAATAACGCGCCGGTCGAATTTCCAGGGTGGCTTTTTCGCCGGGCGGCAAAGCAATCACCTGCATCGAGCCGTAGGCCACCCCCGTTTCCAGATGATGACCATTGGCATAATTGATCTTAATTTTCAGGGCTGATTTACCCGGTGTACCATGACCCATCGGCGCAATAACGGTGCCCAAGTTCAAAAAGGCATCGCGGGCAGCTACTTCGACCGCAGCCATCGGCTGAATAGCGGCAACGGAGCCGAGCATATTAGCCAGGCCGGCGGCATCCAGGGCCAGACTGGTCACGCCCCAAGGTTCAAGCCCGTCCAGCATCACCATAGCCGCGTAGCCCGGCTGCGGCGCGCGCGTCAAGGTGCGTCCGGCTCCCACCATTAGATTCCACTGAATCTGCGCCATGCCCGCTGAGGGCTGCAACGACCAGCCGCCACGAATTTGCTCCATCAGCAAGCGTAAGACTTCTCGGACGACGGCATGCTCGATCAGCAGCTCTTCCTCTGTATCGGGCAGGCTGGTGGGGTGGAGGCTCTTATTTAAGAGGCGGTTGTACAGTTCTGCCGGAGTCACTTCAAAAGGCAGCCAGCGCTGAAACTTGTCCAGCGGGACAACTTTTAACAAAGATGCCAGGCTGTGACCCACCCCGGCATCGCTGCGGATCACCGACTTTTGATACTCCCCCGCCTGAACTGAGATAAGCGTCGAGCCGCTGCCGACATTGGCCCCGACCACATGCAGATGATTGTGTTGCCCCAGATAGGCAATCACTTTTTCAAATGATTTACTGGCCGGTAAAACTGGATATTGCGACCAGTTGCCCAACTTTTGAAAACCGGGCAATTGCGACAGCTTGCGCTGCACGTACAGGTTTTCCAATTCCATCTGAACGGCCGCCAGATTTTCGATCTCCAGAGTCGGGCGAACATTCGGCACGGCTCGCAGCGGGGCAATTGGGCCCAAAATTTCGGCCACTTCCGCCCGGGTTTGACTATTGCCAGCATACAGTACGGTCGGTTTTTCGGTCAGGGTAGGCATCCGCAACGCCATCGAGATAATCCGAGCCAGGTCAAGCACCGGCTGGGTGGCCCCCCCGTCAACCCCGCCGACCAGGATGATCGCTTCGGGGTGTCCTTCTTGAATCACTTGCATTTGTGCTTCGGGGCTAAGCCGGCCATTGCCTGAGGACGCGCTCACCAGAGGGGAGGACGTTGCGGGCTGGGAACCACGGTCAAGCGACAACTCATCGGTGACATAGGCATAGGTTGTGGCCACCGCCCGACGAGCGCTGGCCAGGGTGATGTTCTTCATCAACCCGGCCAACACGACCGGCAAAGGCGGCCCGGCGCTGGAAACAATGACCACGGCGTCTATCCCCTGCCGGTTGGGATTTTGGGGGGTAATCGGCCAGCCGCCGGAGTTGAACAACGTGCGCCCCGCCGTTTTCTCAAGCTCACGGACAGCTTCCAACATGCCTACCGTGATGTCTTGCCAGGGCGGGCCGTAGGTGCTAGGCGCTTGGCCCGTTGCGGTCAGCCGATATTTGCCGTTGATCTGTTCAAGCAGGGCCATGCTTGTCATGGCGCTGCCGCAATCAATAGCCAAAATACTGGTTATGTTTGACTCGGCCATATAGGTCGGGTATCAGGCGTCGGGTGTCGGGCTGGTGAGAGGCACGACACTCCAGCCTTACCCCGTTACCCTCCAAATAATCCCATTAAAAATTGTAGGCGTGACACCAACAGGGCCACCCGCGAACTGACCGTATTGGCAAACAAAGCGCCTAAGGTAAAAATCAGCATCAAGCGGCCCATGCCGGCCCAAAAGCGGACAAAACCTTCCCGCAGGCCGCCTAAAAACCCCTCCGACCTGACGGCAAAGGTAAAGTAAAAAAAGGTGCCAATGGCGCCCAAAACAATAATAATATTGTTGAGCCACAGCACCAGGCCCACCTCATTTTCGGTGTCCGGGTAATGGTTAGGATTGAGGGAAATGTTGACCATCGCCGACATCTGCGGCAGCAGGGTGCCAAACAAAGCGCCGCCAATCGCCAGCGCCGCGCCGACGCCCAGCACAAAGGCCAAAGCCAGGCTGCCGAGAGCATTGGTCACGCCGCCCTGGGCGGGTCGAATTTTAAAGATCAGCAGCACGCACAAAATCAACGCCGGCAGCACGCTGACCACGTTGCCCGAGTTGAGCGCCGGATAGAAGACTTGATGCCAGACCACCAGCATAGCGTAGCCCACCGCCACGCCGACAAAGATGTGGGAGGCCAATTTGAACAGTACGTTGTCGCCGAAGATATAGCTGAACACCATCAGGGTCAGCCCTGCGGCAATGAAAGGGCCAATCGTCTCCATAAATGATCAACCTTCCTTAATTTTGGGTTGAATCTGGGGTTATTACCTCAGCCTCGGCCCTAGCCACGGCCTTCTTTTCCACGGTGGGCATCCAGCCGACCATCGTGCCCAAGGCGATGAGAATCACGATGAGTAAATGGGCAATGCCCTGGCTGTCGAGTATTTGCCGGGCCGGACCAAAATTTTTCCGACCCGCTTCAATAGCCGCTGCGCCGTTGATCCCGGAAATCAAACCGTCGAGTTGGTGGCTGTCGAGATAGGGCCGCAGGAAAGGATCAGCCACGGCGCTGGTAGCTGCCAGCAGATAGCGCTCACCATCGTCGGGTGGGGTGGCCGTGGCCATTTGCTCAATCCACCAGCGGGCCGTAGCCGGATTATCGCTCAGGGTAATGACCACATCCACCTGGCCCAGGTTGTCGATGCCGGTCCAGGCGGCTCGTTCCGGCGCGCCAAAGGTCAACCCTTCTTTAAAATCGGCCACGGCTGATAATTGTTTTCGCCCTGTCACCAGCTCACGGATACCGGCCACCTGCCCCGGAATGTAGCCGAGATTGAGCATATCCGTGCCGTAGGTTTCACCGCGTTCCGCCAGAGTCTGTTCCAGGGTGTGCTGGGCCAGCGCCGCGCCCTCCGGCTCCAGGCTGACGAAAATCAGGCGCATTCCCTGGCCGCGCAGCCGACCAATAATGTCTTCGGCCAGCGGCTGCATTTCACCCTGGGTGGCGGTGCTGTAATCAAACGAGACCAGGGCCACAGCGTCGGGCTGCTGCAAATCAATCACGCCCAATTGAACGCTGATCAGTTCGCGCCGCTGCTTGTCCAAAACCTCGCTCAACGCGCCGGCCGGCTCGGTCCAGGCCACCTTTTGGCCGGTTGCCGGATCGACCACCTTTTGCAAGCCCGGTATCAAGGGCAAGGCGAGCAAAATAATGAACAGCAAGTATAACACACCTCTGACAAGGTTACCCAGCAACTGGTCGCGCCGGGTCAGGGGTTCAGGCAAGGTGGCCGGCTGCGGCGCCTGGGTGGCAATGGTGTAAAAATGACGGGCTGCTTCGAGCATGGCATCGGTCTGAGCCGTCGAGGCTGTAGCTTGAGAATCGAGCAGAGGCGTCGGCGTAGCCAGCTTTTCAACGGGCAAGAGCGGAGCCAGGCCGGCCATGACTCCGGTAGACTCGGCCACTTGACCCTCTTCGTCGGCCAGCATTTCTTCGCTGGGTTTTAAGCCCCGCAGCCAGTCAGACATGCGCTCGGCGGGTGGAGTTTTAGGTTCGGCGGGGGCTTGCATCATGCCTGCGGCCAAGGCGCCACCAACCAGCGGCGCGGCGCTGTCTTCAGCCAAATCTTTGAGCCAATCCGGCGATTCAGGCTCAACCTCCTCTTCAGGCATCGCCTCAACCGCGGGTGCTTCTGGTGCGGCAGTTTCGACCGCCTTGGGAGTGTCCTGCAACCAGTCGGGCAGCTCCGGCTCCTCTTGGGCGGCAAATGGGGTCGCCTCGCCCGTTTCTTCTAGGGGCATGGCGGCTTTCACTGCCTCGGTTGCCGCCCCCAAACCAGCCAACCAGGTCGATTCTGGTAGAGCCTCCATCTCGGCAGTCTCATCCGTTGAGGGGGGAGCAGCGGTTGACTCGGCAATCTGGCTATCTTCAATGACTCCTGCCGGTACTGTCGAGGATTCGGGTTCCGTTTCAATTTCATGGACCCCGGCCGGGGCGGCAAATGCAGGTGTGTCGCTCAACCAGGACGGCAATTTGAGATCTTCGGTGGACAAGTCGGCCAGCCAAGAGGGGATTTCGGCCTCTGCTTCAGTTTCAGCGTCTGGTCCAGCCGTGATGGGTATTGGCTCAACCACAGACTGTTAGAGCAAGGTTA